>VFJR01000198.1 GCA_009885945.1 Anaerolineaceae bacterium | reverse complement strand
GAATAAAAGCTATTGACGAGCAGAGAAAATAAAGAGCCAAGATACACCACCAGCATATATAACAGCGGTGGTATTAGGAAGATAGCTAAAGTTAGTTTAGGGCGCCGGTAAAAATAAGAGGAAATATTGTTTAGCACATCAGCCTCCTAATTGGCTGATATGTTCAGGATACCAGGAGATTTTCACTTTTCTACCTTTTGTCGATGGCAGATCTACAGATATAGTTTTAAGGTTTTGCTCCACAACTACAAGATCTGTGCCGCCTTCAATGGTGACAACGTAGCGTGTGTATAAGCCAAGGTAGGTTACATCGCGAACAACTCCCTCCAATGAATCCATGCGGGCGGAAGGTTTTTCATTTTCAAAACTTAGGTGGATTTTTTCGGGGCGAATGGAGAAGGTTTTTTCTGTGCCTGTAATGCGCTTGGCTACTTCTCCGCTAATGAGGTTGGAGGTGCCTACAAACCCTGCTACAAAAGCAGTTGCAGGTTTTTCATAAATATCAGAGGGGGAGCCAATTTGCTCGATCTTGCCTTCGTTAAAGACAGCGATGCGGTCGCTCATGGTGAGCGCTTCTTCTTGGTCGTGAGTTACAAAGATGAAGGTGATGCCTACTTCTCTTTGGATGTTTTTTAATTCAACTTGCATTTGTTGGCGCAGTTTTAAGTCTAAGGCACCGAGTGGTTCGTCGAGTAGTAAAACTTTGGGGTGGTTGATCAGGGCTCGGGCGAGAGCGACGCGTTGTCTTTGTCCGCCGGAGAGTTGCGAAGGTTTGCGATATCCAAACCCGGGTAAACGCACAAGATCAAGCATTTTTTCAACTTGTTTTGCGCGTTCTGTTTTGGATACGCCTTTAATCATCAAGCCGTATCCTATGTTATCTTCAATGGTCATATGTGGAAAAAGTGCATAATCTTGAAAGACAGTATTTACAGAGCGTTCATAAGGAGGTAAATCTGAAACATCCTGCCCATATAGAAAAATTTTTCCGTTCGTAGGGCGGTCAAACCCTGCGGTTAGTCTTAAGCAGGTGGTTTTGCCTGAACCCGATGGACCCAGCATAGAGAAAAATTCCCCGTCGCCAATTTCTAGGTCAACTTGGTCTACGGCTTTTATATCGCCAAAATGGCGGCTTACTTTATCAAAACGAATGGCAGGATTGTTCATCATATAGGCTACTTTATGTTATCCCAAAAAAAAGATATCAGGCGGGGATTCCCCGCCTGATATCTAAAATCAACATCTACAACAAATTAACGACCACCGATCACGCCGACATAGCTTGTGGCCCATTCATGATAAGGTACACAGTCTTTGGAGCCGTCTGAACAAGTGGAGGTGGGGGTGCGCCACCAAACGATTTTGTCAAAATTATCTATACCGTTGTTCTTGCAACCATCGGGTCCGAGCAATTCATTGCCTTCGCAAGCAGAGAGTACTACAGGGATATTCGAGAAGAAAGCGGCAAGGTCACCTTGTAGTTTAGGATTCAATGACCATTCCATCCAAGCATAAGCACAATTTGGATGTTCAGAATCTACATGTAGCATAGTTGTATCAGCCCAACCGGTCGCGCCTTCTACTGGAACTACTTTTTCAATTGGAGCGCCGCCGCCCTTTAACACATTGGCTTGGAATGCCCAAGAACCAGAAACCGCCACGCCTTCATTGGTGAAATCATCCATTTGGATGAAAGCATCGTGCCAATAGCGACCGATCAATTTACGTTGTTGGCGAAGAAGATCGAGTGCGGCGTTGAATTGATCGCGGGTCAAAGCAAAAGGATCGTCAATGCCAAGCTCGGGCTTGGTGGCTTTCAAATACAAAGCCACATCTGCAACGTAGATTGGACCATCATAAGCCTGAACGCGACCTTCGTTAGATGCGCCATCCGGCAAAGTGGTTTCTTCAAATACAACGCTCCAGCTTGTGGGAGGGGTATCGCCAAAAACATCAGTGTTGTACATCAAAATATTTTGCCCAGAAGAATAAGGCACGCCATAATGAACACCGTCTACAGTGTGCCATGGGGCATTTTGTAAACGCGGGTCAACCGTGCTATAGCTTGGAACGCGGGAAAGATCAATCGCTTGAACACGTCCACCTGAAATCAAGCGATTTGAGGCATCGCCGGAAGCGGTGACTAAATCAAAACCGCCTTCATTCATCAAAGCCACCATTTCATCGGATGTCGCGGCATATTTATTTTTTACCTGACAACCAGTGTTGGCTTCAAATTCAGTAACCCAATCGAAACCTGGGAAAGCTACGCCATCTTCAACGTAACCAGCCCATGAAACAATTGAAACTTCCCCTTCAAGTTCAGCGGAAGGTGCGGCTTCGGTAGCGACAGGCGCTTCAGTTGCGGCTTCAGTAGCGGCGGCTGGGACTTCGGTGGCGGCGGGTGCTGGCGCACAAGCGGCGAGCACAAGGCTTGCTAAGACAAGCAAGCTAAGCAATACAAATAACTTCGATTTCATTTTCTCTCTCCTTGAAAATATGGGTGGAAACAAACAGCTATAACGTAAAACAATCGGAAATAACCTCGATTATTCTACTCCGAAACGGAAGAGTTTTTCTATCCGTTAGTTCGCAAATTATAGCAACATTGACCCCATCGTCAATGTCAAATTTTCCGATACCGACAAAGCCGCCTCAACCCTACCTGAAAGCTGATTCACACCAAATAGCGACTCAACGCCTTAGCTGAATCTAACTACCTCGGATACGACAAGGTTACCAAAGCCCTAAACCCAATATATGCTTTTAGGATATCAGGGCTTGTGAAAGACAGTTTTAATCCGTCACGTGTAACCCCCGGCATCAGCATTGCCCTATCTGCCATGTCAGAATAATTTAACTCCACAGTAACGCGTACTGGCGTCTTTACGACGAATGGCTTTGGTGCATCCTTCTTTATTATTTGTTTAACAGAATCGTATGCCGCTTTTTGTATCAGCTTATGGCTGATCTCTGGTGTCAGGCATTCTGCAGAATATCGCCCTGTTGGTTGCTTAACAATTGCGGTTTCCATCTTGCCTAACTGCTCTTCAATTTGCGCGCAAGCTGTTTGATCACCAGATGCCATAATGACAGGTGCTTTGTAATAGCCGGCAACCGCCGCGTTGATCGTGTATTCTCCTGCGATCAAATCATTAATCCATAAATTCGCAACACAAGTGCTCGACCATGTGTGATCTAGCACCGCGCTTTGAGTTCCTTGCCTTGCGTGATAGCCCACAAAAAACACCCCATCTACATCTTGATCAATTCCCTGCATCATAGATAGAGGAGAGGGCGAGCCAGTATTCAAACGCGCACACGGGTCAATTTCCTCTATGAGAATATTTGAGCCATTCCAATGACCATCTGTTACAACAACTTCAGTTGCGCCAGCTTGGAACGCGCCTTCAATTGCGGCGTTTATATCCTGAGTCATCTGCCTTCTAAAGCGGGCGTACTCTGCGTGCCCCGGTGTGACCTGATCCCAAGTAGTGACGCCGCTAATGCCTTCCATATCTGCCGAGATTAAAATCCTCATGTTTTATACTCCAGTCTGCGGGCTATGATTTTTCCTATGAGCGGATATTTGTAGTCTTGCCCTTGTAGTACTCGCCAGCTTGCAATAAAAGCGTAAAGATGAAACAAAGGCAAAATGAGCAATACTCCAAATAAATAGATTAAAACAATTAAAGAAAAAACAAGGATGATGCCCATTGCATTACTTTCTTGAACGAGCATAAAACCAAGTGCTCCAATGATAACAAGTGTTAAAAACCCAATTGACGAAACGAATAAAAAAATTAAAGCCGAAATTTGAAGCCAAAGCGCTTGAGTGGCTTGAAACTGTAAAAATGGAGATTTTTCTTTGAGAGAGTTTAATGTTAATAAGGGTGTAAAAATTCCCCATGGTTGAATTAACGCAGTGCTATGACATGCCGCCGCTACAACTTGTTCCTCATTTCTTTCGACAATAACATCTTCAAATGTTAAATACTTCTCAAGCTTTTTTCCAAAATAAGGATAATAAAAATTTTGCCCGCGCCCACACTGGTATGCGCCCACAAAACCTAATAGTGAGAATAACCCCAGCGTAATAAATGTTGTTGTTGAAAAAACTCTCTCGAATAAAAATACCATTGCTTCGGGGCTGATAGGTTGTTCTGTAAAAAAAGTGTTCTGTATATATAACCCGCCCGCAGCAATAAGAACTCCCAATAAAACTATTAGCAATCCCGCCCAAAGTACAATCAGCTGATATGCAACTGCCTGCAAAGATTGGAAAGCGGCAAATCTTGATTTTTTGCGTGTAGAACTCCACATGATCAATGGGATGATCGGCCCAATAAACATCAGGATGATGGAGGCGTGCGAGAAAACCGCCATTGTTTTTTCTTCGAGGGTAAGAGTTTGATTCATGGTCAACGCCTTTTGTCTGACGTGATTATACCTTTTGATATTCTGTACTGCTAAAGTATCAGCGGTATAATTTTATAAAAAACAAACGGAGATGATTTAATGACGGATTTACCTATTTATCCTTTATCAAGCGAACATAAGATGCTGCGTGATGCCGCGCGTGATTTTGCCCAAAAGGAAATTGTGCCGATTGCTGCAGAGTTTGATGAGAGCGGGGAATTTCCTCATGCCACCATCAAAAAAATGGGTGAGTTGGGTTTTATGGGACTTGAGACGCCAGAGCAATACGGCGGTTCTGGAATGGACGCGCTTGCTTATATTTTGGCGCTGGAAGAGATTTGCAAAGCAGATGCATCACATGGCGTTATTATGTCTGTGAATAGCTCTTTGTATTGCCATGGGATTTTAAAATTTGGTACAGAAGAACAGAAGAAAAAATTTGTCATGCCAATTGCTTCTGGCAAGGCGATTGGCGGTTACTCATTGACAGAGCCGCATAGCGGGTCTGATGCTGGCGCGATTAAAAGCCGCGCTGTGCGTGAAGGCGAATTCTATGTCTTGAATGGGCGTAAATCCTGGGTGACAAGCGGTCCCGTTGCAAATTATTTCATTGTATTTATGATGACAGACTCTGCCAAAAAGCAAAAAGGGATTAGTGCCTTTTTGGTAGAGGGCAATACGCCTGGGCTAACGCGCGGAAAAAAAGAGCCCAAGTTGGGCATTCGCGCTTCAGCGACCAGTGAATTGATTTTTGAAAATTGCCGTATTCCAGTTGAAAATAGACTCGGTGAAGAAGGTGAAGGCTTTAAGATCGCCATGACTGTATTAGATGCAGGACGTATTGGCATCGCAACACAAGCGCTTGGGATTGCAGAAGCGGCCTACGAAGCGGCACGCAAGTATGCGGGTGAGAGAGAGGCGTTTGGTAAGCCTATAGGTGAATTTCAAGGAACGGGATTCAAGATCGCAGATATGAAGACGCGCATTGAGGCTTCCCGTTTATTGATTTATAACGCCGCGCTGGCGAAAGAGAAATCTAAAAAAGATGGAAGCCGCTATTCACTTGAAGCATCCATGGCGAAATTGTTTGCATCTGAAACTGCCATGTTTGTCACGCATCAAGCGATTCAAATTCATG
>VFJR01000012.1 GCA_009885945.1 Anaerolineaceae bacterium | reverse complement strand
GGCGTTGACTTTCTAAACGGTTCGATTAATATCGCTATTACTTTGCAAGATATTTAGTCTTTAACTGATGTTACGCACCGTCCCGAAGGTTTGAACGGCTCAACAAGGTTTTTCCAAGAAACCTTCGGGACGTTCTGCGTAAGGTGAGTTACTTAAAGCTTGCGGAGTCCGTCGAAATTCTCTATTTCAATGCTTCTGTAATTTCTATAATTTTAAATGAACTCAGTGTTTTCTCTTTTGCTTTTTGGCGGATAAATCCTTTGAGTTTGTTTATTTGCATTGCTGTTTCTGGTGCGCCATTGCTTTCGATTTCGATTTTGTCGTTCGTAAATATTAATGCGCCTTGAATAGCAGGTAGATCGGTTTGGTTAAGTTTCTTTTTCAATAGTTTTTCAACAGCTGAAATTTCACTTGCCATTTCGAACTCGGGTCGTCCAATGCCTTCCTGCCCAAAAATTGACATATAGCTTTGGAGGAAACCACCGCCCATCAGTTTCCAGCGGCTTTTTATGTATGCCACTTTTCCGCTTTGGCGATAAGGGAGCAGGACCCAAATGCCCGCAGGTCCAACTAATAAATGGGATGCGGGAGTAGTGTAATGATAAATAGAAAATTCACTGGTTAAACCTTTTAATCCAGCGTCTAACTGTTCATCAGGACGCGGAGAGCGTCCCCAGCGATTGCCCATGTACATGCCAATTTGGGTGAACGTAAATCCTGTGACTAAGGCAAGAAGGGAGTATGTAAAGAATTCAGGTTTAGAGAATGTAAGGTACATACCAGTGCCAAGGATGATGAGGGCGGCAATGCTGATCCATTGACCAATAAGCCCGTTGCGTTTAATCTTTTTTTCATTTTTAATGATGTTCATATTAATTCTTTAAGCTCTCTTCAATTGCGATTTTCATAGCTTCTAATACATTCGCTTCGACGGCATCTTTGGCAACGCGTATTGCATTCTTAATTGCATGCGCATCTGAACGTCCATGGCCAATAAAGACCAATCCATTTACGCCCAGTAAAGGAGCCGCACCTTGTTCACTGGGATCAATGATTTTTTTCATTTCACGCAAAGCAGGGCGCACCAATAATCCGCCAATCTTCGTAATGAGATTTCCATTTTTAATAATTTCACGGATTTTTTCTGTTAGTAATTTACCAACAGCTTCAGAAGATTTAAGCATGACATTGCCAGTAAAACCATCCGTGACGGCTACATCTACTTTGCCGCCAATTACTTCTTTTCCTTCAACATTGCCAAAGAAATTGATTTTTGCTTTTTTAAGTAGAGGAAAAGCGGCTTTGACTAGCTCATTTCCTTTGCCTGCCTCTTCGCCATTGGAGATCAAGCCAATTTTAGGGTTGTGCACGCCTCGTACTTTTTCAGCATAAACACTGCCCATGATTGCAAAGTGCAATAAATTTTCTGCATTGCAATCGGGGTTTGCTCCTATATCTAGCACAATGCAAAAGCCATTTGCAGTAGGGAAGACAGGCGCTAACGCAGGACGATCTACACCACGAATGCGCCCAAGTCGAAATAATGCAGTGACCATACCGGCGCCTGTATTTCCGGCGGTCACAAAGGCATCGGCTTCGCCATTCTTAACCAAGTCTATCCCGATCGCCATAGAATTTTTTGCATCTTTACTGCGCGCTTTAAATACTAAATCTTCGCCTTTGTCGTCCATGCTGAGTATGTCTGGCGCATGGATAATGCGTATGGGTAGATTTCCTATTTTTGCGGAATCAAGTTCAGGCTTTATGATTGATTCGTCACCAACTAAAATAATTTCCACTCCATATTCGCGAGCGGCTGCGATCGCTCCTTCAATATCTGGTTTTGGAAAGGTATCACTTCCCATTGCGTCAACAACAATTCGTGCCATTGTAAATTCTCCTTTTAAAATTTTTCTGCTTGACAAGGAAAGCAACCTGATTATAATACGCCCTGCTTATGCGCTGGTGCTGGAATTGGCAGACAGGCACGCTTGAGGTGCGTGTGTCGTAAGACGTGGAGGTTCAAGTCCTCTCCAGCGCACATAATAAATCCCCTGAGTTTACTCAGGGGATTTATTTGTTGTTGGACTTTTATTCCAAACAAACCAATAAGACCGCAAATCTTTCATTAGTTGTTGAAGTTTTTGAAAATCAACGGGTTTGACAATGTAGCTATTTACATGATTTTTATAGGCATCAAGTACATCACGTTCTGCATCTGATGTTGTAAGGACAATGACGGGAATATGTCGTAATTGCTCGTCGTTCTTAATTATTTTGATCACATCAATTCCGTCAACTTTTGGCAAGCGTAAGTCAACAAGAATTAGATTGGGTTGTAGCGCCGATTCTGCATCCGTGAATTGCCCTTTATGAAAAAGAAAATCAAGCGCTTCTTGCCCATCTGATAAACGGGTGAGCTTAATTGGCATTTCCGAGTTTGATATTTGGCGCGCTGCTAATTCTGCGTGATCGTCATTGTCTTCGATTAGCAGAACATGAATTATTGTGTTCATATTTATATAATTATACATCAAGGTTCTGAATATTTATGATATTTATATAATATATTGACAAACAAAATCTGCACTGTTATACTCTTAATTGTTATGAACAACACACGGGAAAAGATTTTACAGTCTCTTTTGCGAAAACCTCGCTCAACTATAAACGAACTTGCAGAAGCTGTTGGTATTAATCCAATTTCTGTGAGGCACCATCTTACAAATCTTCAAATGGAAGGTTTAGTAGAAGGGCAGGAAGAACGCCACGGAGTTGGCCGGCCTCGTTTGGTTTACACATTAACAGATGATGGGATGGAGCGTTTCCCAGCTAGATATATGCGTCTAACAACGCGATTGCTGTCTCAAATGAAAGAGACGATGCCAGGCCCCGTTGTAGCGAAGCTGTTTAGCCAAATTGCTGAAGATCTTGCTGATACCTATGCCGATGATATGCGCGGTATGAATATTGAAAAGCGTTTAGATTTTGTTAAAGAAATGCTTGGGCACGAGGGATTTACTGTGGAATGGGAGAAAAAAGATGGTAAATATCAAATCCATGAAATTTCTTGTCCCTATTATCAAATTGGCATAGCTCACCCGGAAGTATGTACGGTAGATCAGACGTTAATCTCAAAAATGCTGGCTTTGCCCGCTAGTAAAGTTCAATGTATTTTAGACGGCGCTTCACATTGCACATATGTAGTTGATGCTAAAAATAAATAAACAAGGATTATTATTATGACTGAAGCTGAAATCAAAGAAATTCAATGGACAATTCATCAAACTCGCCCTGATCTTGTCCCTGATGCGCGGGCAAGACTTTCTGAAGTGATTGATCCAGAAATTGGTATGAATATTATTCAGTTGGGGTTGGTGCGCGATATTGAAGTTGAGAATAATATTGCTCGGGTAAAGATGATTTTAACTACGCCGTTTTGCCCTTATGGTCCTGCAATGATCGAAATGACCAAAGCTAAAGCAACTGAAGGACTTAATATGCCGGTGACTGTGGAAATGGGTATGGATATGTGGGATTTTTCAATGATGGAAGATCCGTCTGCGCTTGACTGGGGCATGTACGCGTAATTATTTTTAATATCAAGCGATAAAAGTTATAGAGTATTGGATATATCCAATACTCTATAACTTTTAAATCCACTGCTCTGTAAATGTTATAATTAATAGATGCATTTTTTCCAAAAGCATTTCCATAGTTTAATTAAATACTTTGAGAGTTGGGGCTTGCAAAAATCTTTGCAGGTTCTCTTGTGTTTGGGTTTGTTGCAGGGTGTGATTTATACATTCATAATTCCACCATGGTGGCATTATGATGAACCTACCCAATTTGAGTACGCATGGCTGATGGCGAACAAAACAAGCCAAATCAATCATAATACCGTGGATGAAGAAATGCAATCTAAGCTCGCAGCATCCATGCTTAAGTATGGATATTATGACTTCTATGTTCACCAGCCAGATTTAACATTCGGCGAGTCCATATATATCGGTGTGTCTCAGAAAAGTGATCCGCCGTTGTATTATTGGGTAGTGTCTCGTGTTTTGTGGCTTACCAGCAACTCATCTTTTGAATTTCAAAATTATATTACTCGACTTGTCTCAGTCTTAATGTTTCTGGGTGTAATTTATTTCTGCTGGAAATTAGTGGGAGAGTTGGTAGGTGAAGGTCACCTTTTTCAATGGATAGTGACTTGTTTTATAGTCCTTTTGCCTGGATTAACAGATACAATGACTTCTATCAATAATGATGTGTTAGCAGTTTTTATATTTTCATTATTTGTTTGGCAATCAATAATATGTCTGAAGTATGGATTAACTCTTGAAAGATTTGTTTTCCTGATATTAACTGTTGCTAGCGGATATTATTCGAAGAATACAGTATATCCAATAATAGGATTGGCATTATTTGTATTCTTGTATTCTGCGTTTAATCGTTTTTACAAATGGGTTCCGTATTTTGCAACAGCGGTAGGGGTAGTTGTTTTAGTAACTTTTTCATTTCGATTGGGCGATCCTGCTTATTGGTTTAGGACTTTAGATCAGCCTTTTTCGGCACGTGTACTGACACAGCTAGCTCCTTTTGGCGATTATGCATTTAGAATTGATGAAAAAGGAAGTAATAAATTTATTGGTCAATTTATTACTTCTGAGCAAATAAAGCCTTTTAGAAAAAAAGTTATTACTATTGGAGCATGGGTTTGGTCAAAGAACATCGGAGTTGTGCCAGCACCAGAATTCAGCTTTGTTACACAAAATGGAAAATTTAAAAGTGAAGAAAAAGTAATTAATTTAACCCCAATTCCTACTTTTGTTAGCGTAAAAACAAGTGTACCCCATGATGCTATCAAAGGGTGGGTTACACTATATAGTGCAATAAACGGCTCGGCCATCTATTATGATGGAATTACTCTTGTTCCGCAAGAATTTTTAAGAGGCGAGCCTGTTTATAAAGATGATAGTTTGCGAAACGGAATATGGGATGGGCTGGAATTTCAAAACGCAGCACGCAACCCTTCTGCCGAGAGTGGCTGGATTTGGTTAAACCCTCAAGCAAGGCAGCTTTTGGCGAAAATATCAAATTTTATGGCAGATTCCCAGATTTTTGTTTCAGCTTTACAGGATTATGACGGGGCTGGGGGATACTTTAGGGCAAGCGCTCTTCTGCTTTTCGAGACATTTTGGGCGAAACCTGCGCGTGCTAAAATATATCTTCTGGGTGGAAAATTAACTTATGATTTCCTAAAGATTGTTTCAATTGCTGGCGTTTTAGGAACATTTGCTCTGATCTTGCGAAAACAGAAAATTCTTCCATGGAATATTCTTCTGTTTTTGTCGCTATCTTTTGTTTCGGTTTGGATTATTACGGTAATCCGAGGAGGGTCTAATGAATTATTGATCAGAGGATTGACGCCGTGGGCTAGATATGCATTTCCTGCTATTATCCCAACTGCTTTGCTGTTATGCGGCGGATGGTATGCAATATTAAAATGGATTTCTAGAATAACAAATTCAACTGATGCGCAAAGCAAATGGCTGTTCTTTTCATTTATGAGCGCACTTAATTTTCTTAATTTGATAAGTATTATTAAATTCTTTTATTTGAAAGAAGAGCAGGTGTATGCGTTTATGTTTGGGGCATTGTTGATTAGTTTTCTTGTCATAATTTTGAAATCTAATTTTAAAAAACAAGAAACGAAAAACCTATAACAAAACCATGTTTGCGAGATTGCGGTTTGCTTTTGCTCAAATTTACTTTTCCATTTATAATAAATTATATGAAGATGAACCCGTATCCATCCCCTAAAGTAATAACCCTCCCCCGGTCTGGATAAGATTCAGTTCAATATATTAGTGGACGGCTCCCAGGCTTGGCGAGCCGTTTTTTATTTTGAGATTTATAGCGCTTCTGGTACATGTAGTGCTTCGAAGGTAAAAGCCTTTGACAATGAAATTTAAAAAAACTGGAGAATAAAATGTCTGAAGATAAATTACCAACTCGCGCGGAAGATTTTTCTGAATGGTACAACCAATTGGTCGTAAAAGCAGACTTGGCAGATTACGCTCCTGTACGCGGCTGTATGGTCGTGAAACCGTATGGCTGGGCTTTGTGGGAGAACATCACTGCGTGGCTCGACAAAGAATTTAAGGCGACTGGGCATGTCAATGCCGCATTTCCAACATTAATCCCAATGTCTTTTTTTGAGAAGGAAAAAGAACACGTGGAAGGCTTCGCGCCTGAATTAGCAGTAGTGACTCACGGCGGTGGTAATGAATTGGAAGAGCCATTGGTAGTTCGCCCCACTTCTGAAACCATTATTGGACACATGTATGCTAAGTGGATTAAGTCGTGGCGCGACCTGCCAATTCTCATTGTCCAGTGGGGGTCTGTACTGCGCTGGGAAATGCGCACAAAGCTTTTCTTGCGCACCTCTGAATTTTATTGGCACGAAGGACACACTGCGCATGCTACTTCTGAAGAAGCTAAAGAAGAAATGTATCGCATTCTTGATATCTATGAAGATTTCTGTCTCAGCCAAGCCGCGCTTCCAATTATTAAAGGCACAAAAAGCGAAACCGAAAGATTTGCAGGCGCACAAATTACTACTTCAATTGAAGCTATGATGTGGGATAAACGCGCTCTGCAATCGGGAACATCGCATTATTTTGGGCAAAATTTTGCAAAAGCTTTCGAAATTCAATATTTGGATAATGCCAATACACTTCAATTTTGCGAAACCACCTCATGGGCAATTTCTTCGCGCATTATTGGCGCGATGATTATGGTGCATGGGGATGATCAGGGGTTGGTATTGCCTCCACGGCTCGCGCCTACCCAAGCGGTTATAGTACCGATTTTTAAATCGCCCGAAGAAAAAAACAAAGTAATGGATGTTGCCGAGCGCATTTTCAAAGAACTCAAAGCCGCGGGCATTCGCATCAAAATGGATGACCGCGATAATGTTAGCAGTGGTTTTAAATTCAATGATTGGGAAATGCGCGGTGTGCCCGTGCGCATTGAAATTGGACCTAAAGATGTAGAGAAACAATCTGTTGCTCTTGCTCGCCGCGACCGACCCGGGCGAGAAGGAAAAACATTCGTCCCTCAAACGGGTCTCGACTCTGCCTTAAACCTGCTTCTGTCTGAGATACAAGATTCTCTGCTCAAACGCGCTACTGAATACCGTGATGCAAATATCCATGATCCCAAAGATTATGAAGAACTCAAGAAAGTAGTTCAAGATGGTTGGGCGTTTTCCTACTGGTGCGAATCGACAGAGTGTGAGACCAAAGCCAAAGAAGATGCAAAAGCTACCACGCGTAATATTCCATTTGAACAGCCGGGCCATGATGGGAATTGTATAGTGTGCGGCAAAACTTCTAAACGAAAAGTATATTTTGCAAGAGCCTATTAATTTTTTACGGCGTATGAATTACGCAATCTGTAATTCATACGCCGTAACTCGTAAAAAACATGCCTGCCATTGACCTTGCCCGCCTGCGCAAACAAGCAAATCGTCTCGCAGATTTTTTCTTTCTAGCAGATGATTTTATGAAGCATTTGCACGAGTTGCTTGAATCTTACGTTAATCACACATTAAAAACCAAAGAAAATTTTGCTCCAGGTTCAGTGTTGAAAACGTATCGCACTCCACCAGTTGTTTTACGGCAGATTGAAATTGCTTTGCGAGAACTCTCCACTCAAAGCCCAGAGCATACCTTGGAGTTAGCGGATGCGTTGTGGGATGAAAATGCGCTTGAAACATGTTTGTTGGCGGCGTATTTACTAGGGCGTATTCCGCCACAGGAAGAGCGTTTGCTTCCGCGCCTTACTGCATGGGCGCAGCAAGTGCGTGACGCAAATGTGCATGCCGTTTTGCTTTCAACAAGTTTGGCGCGCATGAGAAAAGAAACCCCACAAAACTTTTTCGCTTTAGTCAGTGAATGGCTGCACCCTGAACGTACACGCATGTGGTCGCTCGGTTTGCAAGCCTTGATTCCTATGCTCGAAGATACTTCATTTGAAAATTTTCCGCCAATCCTTGCTTTGGTGGAGCCTGTTATTCAAGCTGCGTCAGCCGAGCTCCAACCTGAGATTGAGCAGATTATTATCGGATTATATAAATCATCTCCTGCCGAAACCACTTATATGCTTAAGCAAATTTTGGCTGAAAGCGAAAACCCCATGACCGCTATTACTATGCGTCGTATTGAGCCATCTCTGCCAAAGCAATTGCAGTTTGAGTTAAAAGATATTTTGCGCGCCAAACCATTTATTACAAAGGTATAAAATAGTGGACAACTCCAAAATAATTTATTTACACGGCTCTGATTCATCAAGCCAGAGTGGTAAGGCGCGCCAATTTGCAGAAAAATTCCCCGGCATGGTCACGCCTGATTTTACAGGTTCATTCGAAGAGCGCATGGCACAACTTTATAAAATTATTGCAGACACAAATGATTGGACAATTATTGGTTCATCTTATGGCGGGTTAATGGGTGCAGTCTTTACATGCGAGAAGCCGACTCAGGTACGCAAGTTGATTCTGCTTGCCCCAGCGCTTTTACGCGACCCTTTCGCTTCCTATCTTAATCTGAAAGCTGCTTCTGTTCCAACAGTCGTGATCCACGGGACGCAGGATGATGTTGTGCCCTTGCAACTCGCGCGTGTAGAGGCAGAGAAATTGTTTACAGATTTAATGTATCATATTGTTGATGATGGACATCGTTTACATAAAACATTTGATGAATTAAACTGGAAAAATATCTTAGAGTAAGATTTAGTAACTGCTTAGCTAAAAGCTTATGTCGCTGCAAGGCGCACCTGGTTTTTGCCGAAGCAGTCTCCTAATTTCAAGGATTGTTTACACTAAAGAGTAAAATGTTGGCGGGAAGTGCAAGCGTCGCACTGATCTTATCGAAGTGAACCCGCATTACAACGACATGCCTGAGCAGTTACAAGATTTATCTTATTCCGCAGAGCGATCTAGTGTCACCTGAGTTTTATCTTGTGGATTAAATTTTACATACACCTTTTTACCAGCTGCATATTTATGCAATGAAGCGTTTGCAATTAAAGCCTGAGTTTCTGCTTGATAAGGCGAACCATTCGTTGGGGTAATTTCTAATTTCAAGCGCATGATAGTTTGAGCTAAATATTCTTTTTCGACAATATTGGTCAACTCTAAATCTTCTGTTTCAAGAATTATAGCAAGAGCTTCTTCCCCTGTCTTACGGATTACTTTATTCCGATTTTCCAGCTTATCAAAAGCCGGGCGACCAAGAAGGTGCTTGCGGTCTACGTCATAATACTCAAACATCATTTGGCTTGTGTCGTTCAGGTCATAGGTCACCCAAATTTTGCGCCCCTCATCATCAGCCCGATGCTTGTATCCTCTTCCTGGAACCCAATCTTGAAAGGTTGTTTGAAAAGCCGCGCGCCCTTCAGGCTGGACTTCAAGCTGAAAAGTAATCTGCGTTTCTTGATTGCCGCTGCGACCAGTGCTAAAACCATTCTTCACAGAAAGTACAACAGCGGGGGCGGTAACGCCTCTTTTACGGAGGGCGCTTATTTTTTCAAATCGTTCCTGATGTCGTTTTTTTGTGTCGTCTTTGTTCAATCGGATAATCCAGACGGCAAGCAATACAAGTACTACGCCAACAATGGGTACAGCCAAACAACCTGCAAAAGATAATAGTAACTCCATTTTTTCTCCTGAACAATTTTTTCAAACTATTCTTTTATAGAATTATATCTAACTTTGTGGCACAATTAATGGGCATTCACTATAATAGGAGAAATATGAAACAACAAATCTATTGGCACACTACCGTAAAAATGCCCGATGATTCCAATCTGACGACGCTTCCGCAAAAAGTGGATGTGGCCATTATCGGCGGCGGGTTTACGGGCTTGAGCGCGGCGCGCACATTGGCAAAGCGCGGCACGAAAGTTGTTGTTTTAGAGGCAAATACGATCGGCTGGGGGGCAAGTTCGCGCAATGGCGGCATGACGCTGACAGGGTTAAAGCCTTCGATGCATACAGTCATCAAAAAATATGGGCGGGAAATTGCAAAGAGTTTATTTCAAACATCGCTTGATTCAGTAGATACTGTTGAGCAGGTTGTGAAAGAAGAAAATATTGATTGTGGATTCTCGCGTTATGGTCATTTGTTGGTGGCAAATAAACCAAAACACTTTGAGGCGCTTCAAAGGGAAGTTGATTTTATGGCGAGAGAATTCAATCATAAAGTGCGGCTTGTTTCACCAAATGACTTGAAAAGTGAAATTGGTTCGGATAACTATCACGGCGGCATGGTGGAC
This sequence comes from Anaerolineaceae bacterium, assembly GCA_009885945.1. Lineage (GTDB taxonomy): Bacteria > Chloroflexota > Anaerolineae > Anaerolineales > Villigracilaceae > VFJR01. The sequence continues at coordinate 31,266 of VFJR01000012.1, read as the reverse complement.
GAAGTGAGCGGCGGGTTGAACCCGGCGCAATACGTTAGCGGGTTGGCATGCGCGGCAGAAAAAGCCGGGGCGTTGTTATGCGCTTGCGCGCGGGCGATCAGCCTTCAGCGTAGAGGGACGCGGTTCTTTATCAAAACAGAAAGAGGCGAACTGGAAGCTGATTCTGTTTTGGTGGGCACATCTGGTTATACAGGCAATATCACGCAGAAATTGCAGAGGAAGATCATCCCGATTGGGTCGTTTATTATTGCGACTGAAAGATTATCGGATGAATTAGTTAAAGAACTCAGCCCGCATAACCGCATGATCTTTGACTTTAAACATTATTTAAATTATTTTCGCTTGTGGGATAATCGCATGATCTTTGGCGGGCGCGCGGCGTTTTTTCCTGAATCGCAAAATACGATTAAGCGCAGCGCCGAAATTTTACAAAGGGAAATGATTCAGGTGTATCCACAATTGAAAAATGCAAAAGTTGAATATGTGTGGGGCGGCACTTTGGATTTTGCATTTGACATGATGACTCATGTTGGTGAAGTGGATGGAATTTATTACTCGCTTGGGTATGCTGGGCATGGCGTAGCAATGGCATCTCATTTGGGTAAAACTGTGGCAGAGGCAATGTTAGCTGGTACTATTAAAGAACAGCCCTTTGCGCAATTTGATTTCCCTGGCGCACCGCTGGGATTGTATAACGGCTTTCCATGGTTTTTGCCTTTTGCGGGCGCGTGGCATAAAATTTTAGATTGGATTGAATAATGATGAATTTTCTTGAGACCTATCGTGACCGAATTAAATCTCCGCAAGAAGCGGCTGATTTGATTCAATCGAACATGCACATTTTTTTAACAGGCAATTGTTCTGTGCCTAAACAAGTAATGGGGGCGTTGGTGAAGCGTGCGCCTTTGTTGCAAAATGTGGAGATATATCAAGTGCTTACAATTGGCTCAGCAGATTATGTGGCGCCCGGCATGGAAAAATATTTGAGGGTGAATACGCTTTTCATTAGCGACAATGTGCGCTCTGCTGTAAATGAAGGGCGAGCTGATTTTACGCCGTGCTTTCTTTCTGAAATTCCTGCTTTGTTCAAATCGGGCCGTTTGCCGGTGGATGTAGCTTTGATTCAAGTATCGCCGCCCGATGAGCATGGGTATTGTTCTTTAGGTGTAGAGGTAGGCGTGACGATGTCTGCGGCTTTGTCTGCGGATATGGTGATCGCGGAAGTAAACCCTAATATGCCGCGCACGCTGGGAGACTCGTTTATTCATATTTCAAAATTGAACGCGATTGTGCCTGTAAATTATTTATTGCCTGAAGTGCATATGGCGGCTGAAGCAAATGAAACATCTGACAAGATTGCAGATCATGTTGCTTCATTGATTCCGAACGGCGCTACTTTGCAAACGGGTATTGGCGCAATTCCAGATGCGGTTTTACGGCGATTGACCAACCATAAAGACTTGGGTATCCATACTGAGTTGTTTTCAGACGGCATCATTGACCTTGTGAATCGCGGCGTGATCAATGGTGAGCGTAAGACTCTGCACTTTCGTAAAATCGTTGCGGGTTTTATCATCGGAACTCAAAACTTATATAAATTTGTTCACGATAATCCCATTTTTGAAATGCTGCCAACAGAATATGTTAATGATCCATTTATCATTGCTCAAAACCATAATATGGTTGCAATCAACTCTGCGATTGAGGTGGATCTAACTGGGCAAGTTTGTGCGGATAGTATTGGGCCGCGCTTGTATAGCGGCGTGGGCGGGCAAGTGGATTTTATATATGGAGCTTCCCGTTCTAAAGGCGGTATTCCGATTATTGCCCTGCCAAGTAAATTGCTCAAGGGAAAAGATGGCTTTAGCAAAATTGTGCCTGTGCTTAAATCTGGCGCTGGTGTAACAACATCTCGTAATCACGTGCATTATATAGTTACTGAAAATGGTGTTGCTGATTTATATGGGAAAACGATCCGTGAGCGTGCGCGGGCGTTGATCGCTATTGCTTCGGATGAATTTCGTGACGAGTTATTGTTTGAAGCGAAAAAATTAAAATATCTGTGAATTTAAATCATGCCAAGCTTTAAATTTCGCCAATAAGCGCTTTAAGAAAAACTGATAAAATCCTAATACTACCCAAAAGGAGATATGCAATGGATATTAATACTTTCTATGCAGTGACTGCGGCTACTAGCTTTACGTTGGTGGGATTATGGTGGTCGGTGGTAAAAGATAAGCCTGAATGGTTTAAAGATGAAAGGTCAAGCCGCATGGCAAGCGGGGTATATTCTTCATTTTTAATTCCAGCATTAATGAGTTTAGGCGCGCAAGTGGGCGGGGATAGCAGAGTAATTTGGAAAGGTGTTTTTATTTTTGCGGCGTTGGCAGGGATTACATTTTCAACAAAATTGATCAAGCTTACGCGGCTTACAAGCCCAAATGGACCCTTTAGTAAAAATAGCTGGGTCGTCCCTATTCTTTATTTTGTAGTTCTTGTTTTCGCGATCTTTCCTGGCTTTGCAGGTTTACTAGGTTTACTGCCGCTTCAAGTGGAGGGAATGCTGCTCTGTTTGCTGATCTTATGTGGTCACTTAATGTCATGGGAATTTATATCCGCTTCTGCCCGTAATTCATAAATTTTAAGGAGATGGAACATGGCTATTGCTAAAAAAACAAAAAAAATTGTAAAACCAAAATTGGCAATAAAAAAGAAAGTTGTTAAATCTGTTGCCAAGCCTAAAAAATTAAGCGGGGAAGTGTATTATCCATCCAAAAAAGTAATTGCAGAAGCGCGCCTTAAAGATTGGAACAAGCTTGCCAAATCTGCCAGCAAAGACTTGCAAGGTTTTTGGGAAGCTGAAGCTAACGAGTTGGAATGGTTCGGCAAATGGAAAAAAGTGCTGGATGATTCTAAAAAACCATTCTTTAAATGGTTTACAAGCGCAAAAGTTAATATTGTTCATAATGCCATTGATCGTCATTTAAAAACATATCGCAAAAATAAACTTGCGCTCATTTGGGAAAGTGAAGACGGAAAGGATCACCGTACCTACTCGTATTACGCCATGAATCGTGAAGTGAGCCGCATGGCAAATATTATCAAGAGCATGGGCGTCAAAAAAGGAGAGCGCGTCACCATTTACATGGGGCGTGTGCCAGAAATTGTTTTTGCCATGCTTGCCTGCGCAAAGATTGGTGCGATTCATTCGGTTGTTTTTGGGGGCTTCTCAGTTGATTCGCTTGCAGGGCGTATTGAAGACAGCAAATCCAAGTTAGTGATTACTTGTGACGGCTCATACCAAAACGGAAAAATAGTTCAACTCAAAGCGATCGTAGATGATGCGGTTAAGAAATGCCCAGATGTTGAAAATGTAATCGTCGTCAAGCGCGTGAATAACGATGTGCAAATGGAAACAGGCCGTGACCGCTGGTATCACGAACTTCTGCAAGAGCCTATTGCTGATGGTAAATGTGAAACGGAGCAAATGGATTCCGAAGATCCGCTTTTTATTCTTTACACCAGCGGCTCTACGGGAAAACCAAAAGCTATTCTCCATACGCACGGCGGTTATATGGTTGGCACCTACGCCACGCTTAAATATTGTTTCGATGTGCGCGATGATGACCGCTGGTGGTGTACGGCTGACCCAGGTTGGATCACAGGACATTCGTATCTTGTGTACGGTCCTATGCTTAACGGCGTCACATCATTTTTGTTTGAAGGCGGACCTTCCTTCCCTGAGCCAAATCGTTGGTGGCAGTGCATTGAACGTTATGGGATTTCTATTTTTTACACAGCGCCAACCGCCATTCGTGGGCTCATGCGCTTTGGCGATTCCTGGCCCATGAAGCACGATCTTTCTTCCCTCAGACTGCTCGGCACCGTCGGAGAGCCGATCAACCCGGAAGCGTGGAAGTGGTATCACCGTGTCATTGGTAAAGATCAACTTCCGATTATTGATACATGGTGGCAGACAGAAACAGGCGCGTTCATGATCACGCCCACGCCCGTTGTGCCTCTCAAGCCTGGCTCTGGAACCAAACCTTTTTTTGGTCAAGAAGCAGAAATTGTAGACGAAGCAGGCAAACCCGTAGGTCATGATACGGAAGGATATCTTGTGCTTAAGAATCCCTGGCCCTCAATGTTGCGCACCATTTACGGTGATGATGAACGTTATGTTAATCAGTATTGGAGCAAGCATCCCGGTAAATACACTACAGGTGATTCTGCTAAACGTGATAAAGATGGCTACTTCTGGATTATCGGTCGTGTAGATGATGTCATTAAAGTTTCAGGTCATCGCTTAGGCACCGCCGAAGTTGAATCTGCATTGGTAAGTCATCCCGCCGTTGCAGAAGCCGCGGCGATTGGTTTGCCTCACGAGATTAAAGGTCAGGCTATTTATACGTATGTATTATTGCGCACAGGTAAAATTGCTTCTGCTGAACTTGCCGAAGAATTACGCCAGCACGTCGCCATACATATCGGTCCCATTGCCCGTCCAGAGGATGTGAAATTTGTAGACAAACTCCCCAAGACTCGCTCAGGCAAAATCATGCGCCGCGTATTAAAAGCCCGCGCGCAAGGACTGCCAGAGGGGGATATTAGTACGCTGGAAGAATAAAAAAGAAAGTGGAAAGCAGGTAATAGAAAAAGGTCTAGGAGTTTTGCATCCTAGACCTTTTGATTTCAACGAACTTGCGAACGTTTCAACGTTGAAACGTTATTTACATCAGCTTCTTCTGCGCATCTTCCTCTTCAACAATTTGCGCACCTGCTTTCTTTAAATCTTCGGCAGATGTTCTAGCAATCGAAGCTACGCTGTCGCCTTCCTGAGCTTTGATCAAATGCACACCTCTGGTGGAGCGCCCTGCTACTCTTACATCTTTTACCTTCATGCGTAAAGTCACGCCGTTAGATGTCATAATGGTCAGGTCATCGTCATTTTGTACCACGCGCGCCGCTACGATCTTGCCAATTTCTTTAATAGCCTTTTGGTCAATGGTGGAAATACCGCCAGTAGCGCGTCCTTTGGGTGTGTATTCTTTTAATGGTGTTTGCTTGCCAATACCTGTAGATGTGATTACTAACAACGCGCCTTCTTTTTCAACGATATCCATGCTGGTTACTAAATCGTCTTTCGCCAAACGAATCCCTTGTACACCCGAGGCTTGCCTGCCCATCGAACGAACTTTCTCCTCGCTGAATCTAAGAGCTTGCCCCATCTCGGTGATGAAGATAACTTCGTCTTTGCCGCTGGTCAGGCGCGCCCAGCCTAATTGATCACCTTCGTCGAGCGACATGGCAATCAAGCCTGAGGGGCGGACTGACGCGAATTCTTCCATCGTGACGCGTTTTACTTTTCCATGGACTGTTGAAAGTATGCAATAATTATGAGTTGAAAAATTCCCCACAGGGATTGCCGCGGTTACTTTTTCGTTGGCTTCCAAAGCAAGGATATTAACCAGAGGAATTCCCTTTGCAGACCGATCCGCATCTGGGATTTGATAAACCCTCTCACTGTACACTTTGCCTTTATCTGAGAAGAAAAGCATGGTGTCTAAGCTGCGTGCAGGGATCAGCGCCACAACTTCATCTTCATCCTTAGTAGAGTGCCCCATCACACCGCGCCCGCCGCGGCTTTGCGAACGGAACACAGATGCCGCCACACGCTTAATATACCCGCGCGCAGTTAAGCTGATCAATACAGCTTCGTCTTGTACCAGATCTGCATCGCTTAATTCTTCCTTGGCATCAATTGCAATGCGTGTGCGGCGCTCATCGCCAAATTTCTCAGCGAGATCCCGCATGTCATCTTGAATCAAAGCCAGAATCTTTTTAGGGTGCGCCAGCAAATCTTCTAAGTGAGCAATTTGTTTTGTAATCTGTTTGTGTTCTTCTTCAATTTTCCATTGCTCTAATGCGGCAAGTCTGCGCAATTGCATATCCAAAATAGCTTGCGCCTGAAGTTCGCTCAGTTTGAAGCGCTTTATTAAATTGGTCTTTGCTACATCCGAATCATCGGCTTCGCGGATCGTCTTGATAACTGCTTCAATATTATTTAAGGCGATCAGCAAACCATCCAAAATATGCTGACGTGCGCGTGCCTTTGCCAAATCAAAGTTTGTGCGGCGCACAATCACTGTTTGGCGGTGTTCTACGAAAATTTGCAATGAGCGTTTTAGCGGCAAAGTACGTGGTTCGCCGTCTACCAATGCCAGCATTTGCACCGCAAAAGTAGATTGCAGTGATGTATATTTATAAAGTTGATTTAATACTTTCTTTGCTTGCGCGCCGCGTTTAAGCTCAATGAAAATACTCATGCCGCGCTGATCTGATTCATCGCGCAAGTCTGAAATTTGATCAATTTTGTCGGTGCGTACTAATTCTGCAATGCGCTCGATCAAGGTTGTCTTATTAACCTGATAAGGAATTTCAGTGATAATAATTTGATTCTTGCCGCCCTTGCCTTCTTCGATATGCGCCATGCCTCGTACTACCAAGCGCCCGCGCCCTGTGCTATAAGCAGATTCAATTCCTTCCCGCCCCACAATAATGCCGCCAGTGGGGAAGTCTGGTGCGGGAATAAATTTCATTAAATCTTCAAGGGATATATCATCCATTGCATCGTAATGATCAATTAAATAAATAATAGCGCTGGTTAGGTCGCGTAAATTATGCGGCGGGATATTGGTTGCCATACCCACTGCAATGCCCGATGCGCCGTTGAGCAGCATGTTTGGTACACGTGAAGGCAAAACCAAAGGCTCTTCCAGTGAATCGTCAAAGTTAGGTCCAAAATCAACGGTATCTTTATCAATATCCCCGAGCATTTCTTCTGCAAGTTTATGCAAACGCGCTTCGGTATAGCGCATCGCCGCTGGTGCGTCACCGTCAATGGAACCAAAGTTACCCTGACCATCTACCAACATGTAGCGTAATGAAAAATCCTGCGCCATACGCGCCATAGATTCGTATACTGCCGAGTCGCCGTGCGGGTGATATTTACCCAGCACTTCACCGACGATACGGGCTGATTTTTTGTAGGAAGTGCTGGCGCGGATACCCATGTCGTGCATGGCGTACAAAATGCGCCTATGCACTGGTTTAAGCCCGTCACGGGCATCTGGCAGGGCGCGCGCCACGATCACACTCATGGCATAATCCAAGAAAGCAGTGCGCACCTGATTATCAATATCTACACTTTCAATATTCCCTACATTTTTATTTTCTTCTGCCATAAATCCTCAATGATCAATTTGCATAAAAAAACACGAAGCGTGTAAAAAATGGCTTCGTGCCTTTAAATGAAAGATACTATCTGAATAAGCTAATTATACCCCTAATCACGCACTTTTATGGCTTATTTAGATACTCAATAAAGAATTCTATTGTGCTTGTCATCGCCGCATTAAATGAGTTGCTAATGTTATGGTTATCCCCATCATAAAGCAGCAAGTCTGCTGTTTTCCCCGCTTTTTCAGCCTCATCTGCCAGTACGGTCGAAAACTCGTAGGGCACGACCTCATCGCCCGTGCCATGATGGATTTGAAGCGGGCCAGAAAGGTCTGCCAGATAGGAATTAGCCGAGAAATTTGCCCATAATTTTGGATTTAAGCCTGGCGCTCCATACTGCGCTAGGAATTGCTCTTTCCAATCCAAGCCATTATCTAGCTGATGCGGAATCGTGTCGTAGTTTGTCCATTTGCTGAGCAAATCAGGATAGGGCGCAACCACCCCAGCCCAAATCACGCCTACTTTAATATCCTTCGAAATAACCATTGCCCGCAATGTCAGAAACCCACCCATAGAATGTCCCCACATGCCGATCTTGTCGGGATTCACAGATGCATGTCGTTTAATGGTGTTGATTGCATTCAAAACATCTATCGTGTAGTCAGGATAGCCATAAGCGCTACGAGCTGTTCCTTCAGACTGATCGTGACCACGATAATCAATGCGGAAGACAACAAATCCTGACTTGGCTAACGCATCAACATAACTTTCATAATTTTGCGTAGTGCGATATTGTTCAGGTGGAATATAGCCGTGATTAAAAATAATAGCGGGGAATCCTCCTGTTGGCGGTGTGCCATCAGGCACTGTTAGCAGTGCATAGATTTTCAATTCTTGTGAAAGATAATATACATAATACTGGCTGTAATTTGACCCGCGCCCGAGTTCGCTTTCTACAAAAATATCACTGCCAAGATACTCTCCCAAGCGCATGACCTCGATTTCCATTGGCTGGGGGCTGGTTAAAAAGGACTTAGTGGATGTGCTTGTCGGAATTGGGCTTGGCGTTATAGTTGCTGTGCGGGTAAAGCGCACTGCGGATGGTGTCTCACTTTTTGCTGTCAACACTCGTTGAGTTGATGTGGATGCTTTGGTTATTGTTAATGTTTTTTCAATCGGCATATCTGCAGAAGGTATTGCTTGCGGGGGAGTTGTTGTTGCGCAGGCAAGTATAAATAATAAGGAAATACTTAAAACAATTTTTTTATTCATAACTTAAGGTTCCCATACTGGTTGCCAATCTGGCTCAGGATCATCGGTCAATTGTCTTGTGCTGTGTCCATCTGCGTTCATGATAAATAGATCTGCCTGCTCGTTGTTGCGTAATGAATTGAAGACAATATATTTGCCGTCAGGCGAGTAAGATGCCGCGGCGTTGTTGCCGCCAAAAGTAAGTTGAGTGAAATCTCCCGTTTCAACATTTACATTGAATATTTCTTTAGCGCCAAAAGCGCCCGCGTAAATGAGTATTGACTTCCCATCAGGAGCCCAGTCAATGCTACCGCCGACACCTTGCAATCCGTTGGTCACGCGTTGATGATTGCGCCCGTCCACATCCATTAGAAAAACTTGATACTCATTGGGAGAATCCTGTTGCAAAGCATACGCTATTTTGTCTCCGTTGGGCGACCAAGCCGTAGCAACAATGGCGTTGGGTCCTGTATGAATCAAACGCGGATTAAGTCCTAGACGATCCACAATCCAAATAGAGGTTGGACCTGTGGAGGCGCGGTTGGCAAAGACGATTTTTTCTCCGTCTGGTGAAAAATCTGGTGAAACGACGTTGCCGATACGATCTGTGAGTTGAAATAAATCGTTGTTGGCGATTAAGAAGAGATAAATATCAAATGCGCCGTTGCGGTTGGATGAAAACACAAATGCGCCGCCCTGCGGAGAAAAGGCAGGGTAATAATCATTTGCCAGTTGATCTGATATGCGTTTGTAGCCAGTACCATCCGCGTTGATGGTGCATAATTGATTGTATTCTCCGCGCGTGCATGTGAAGATAATTCTGCCGCCGTGGGAATCTGTTGGCTTAGGAAATGGCGTCAGTGTTGGCAGTGGCTTGGTATTTAATAACGGTATACGAATTTCTCTGGTTGGTTGTGCACTTGGGATGATAGGTGTAGTTTGTGCGGGTTCGATTTGGGAGGCTAAGTAAGCGCCGACTATTAATAAAGTTGCCAGAGTGCTAACGCGCCAGTAGGAACGTTTTGGTTTTGGCGGCGAGGATGTCACTGAGGCGAGACGTTCGTCAAGCGGCAATGCGTCAGAGGTGAGAATGTTCGGTTGTGGGGTTGGCAGATAGTGCCAACCCTTGGCGACTGCCGCTGTAACAGGAGCAGTTTCCAGCGTGGCGCGAAGCGGTATTTCATCAATATTAATTTGCGCGGCGAGTGCAAGCGCTGAAAGCAATTCGGTTGTGTTGGAAAGGCGGGTTTCATCTTTGCGCAATGCCCACATTAACATGCGCGAAAAATGATCGGAGATGGTGGGGTTGAGGGTGTTGGGATTTTTATTTTTAGGAAGCGAGCCTGTGACGGCTTCGTAAATAATCGCCGCCAGCGAATATATATCGGTAGCAGGCGTAATATTTTTTTTGTTGAATTGTTCTGGCGCTTCATAGCGAGCTTGTTTTTTATTGCCGTGCAAAACCCCTTGTGTATTATTTAGCTGCAGAACAGCAAGTGACCCTAGAAATATTTCCCCATCTCGGTTTATATGAATATTTTCAGGTGAAAGGTACGAATAAATATAGTTGTTTCTATGTAAATACTCAAGCGCACTGCAAATTGCTTTGATGTAAACAAGCGCTTCATTGATAGATAATAACCCAGTGTTCATTACGTCACGCAAAGAGGCACCATCCACCCACTCTTCCAGGATAAAAGCTAGTGTGGGTGTTTGTAAAACACCAAGGAAGGGAATGATATTTGGGTGCATTACTTTTTTAAAGCCATTAGATTGGGCTTCAAACTCTTTTAGTTTTTCATTGTCTTCGCTGATTTTTTTTTGGAGTATTGTGATGCTGACTGGTTTATTGCGTCGAAGATCCCATGCGCGAAAAACTTCTCCAAGGTGAGTTTCTGCTATGTTTTTATCAATGCGGTATTGATTGAGTAGGGTTTGGCCAATAATCGACATGCTTTTATTTTAATGCAAAAGAATTTGAATTACGAAGTTGAGGGCGATTGCTCTTAGTGGATTGTTGAGTGATTCTATTTTAGATATAGATCAAAAAACTTAATTGTCCGTTTCATAGCAGTTGAAAAATTTCCTGAGATATTATGATTATCACCTTCGTAGATATAAAGATCCGCAATTTTCCCTGCACTGCGCACTTGCTCAGCAAGCCGAATTGAAAATTGAAAAGGAACATCTTCATCTTTGGTGCCGTGGTGCAGTTGTAAGGGACCAGAAAGATCGGCGAGAAAAGATGTGGCTGAAATAGAATCCCAAAAAGCAGGATTTTGTTCAGGTGTACCAAATGTCTCAATCCAATTTGTGCGCCAGCCAACTCCGCGTGAACTAGGGGAAGGGGTGAATGAGCCTGTGCGCCGCCAGTTATACAGTAGATCCGGGTATGACGCGACTACGCCAGCCCAGATTGCGCCCACTTTTATATCTTGTGAAATGACCATTGTCCGCAGAGTTAAATACCCGCCCATTGAATGACCCCACATGCCAATTTTTTCTGGGTTCATTTCTGGTAATTGTTTAATTGATGCAATTGCATTCAGTACATCAATTTGATAACCTGGGCTCCCGTAAGCGCCTGAGGCTTCACCTTCAGATTGATCGTGCCCCCGATAATCAATCCGAAATACAATGTAGCCTGATTTTGCAATTTCGTCTACATATGCTATATATCTTTCGGTTGTGCGATAAACATCAGGAGGGATATATCCATGATTGAAAACAATCGCAGGGAATCCACCTTCAGGGGGTGTGCTATTTGGGATAGTGAGCAACGCATAAATCTTATAACCTTCTGAAAGATAATAAACATAATAGCGGCGATAGTTTTGTCCTTTCTCCAATTCCTTTACGATGGTAATCTTGCTGCCGGGGTAGTTGCCTGCCTGCATAGCAGTGATGCTCATGGGATGTAAAGGAGCGGACGTTGCCTGTGGGGTAGGCGTATCGGTAAAGGTAGATGTAACTAGAAGAGTGTTTGTAGGAATTGAAATTTCAGCATCGAGCGTGGGTGTTTTTACAAGGGCTGTGGTTTGTGCTTCGCAAGCTGTAATAAATAGAAGCATGGTTATCAAAATTAATAGATATTTTTTCATCACAGAAATCCTTGAATATTAATAGAACTTATGCAAGACAGGAATTTTTACTACCCCGACCTCCGATAGCAAACCGCGGTCTGCTATCGGAGGTCAAAAAATAGTGTGTTTTGCGTAAATCCTAATTAAGAAACAACAGGAGACGGTTTTGCCGCCTCCTGTTGTTTCTTGCCTAATTGCCCGTTTAAGCCTTTTTGGCTGCAGCTTCCGCTTCTCGTAATTTTCCTGTTGCGCGGAAATACTTTAGATAGCGAATCGAATTCATGTCCTTCCCTAAAAGCAAATCTGTTGCCCGAAGCGAACTTCCGAGTTTGATAGGGTCAGTAATAGAACAAGTGACACCCGCGTTTGCCGCAAGTGTCAAAAAGGCGCTGTTCACAGAATGGCGATCGGGCAACCCAAATGAAACATTGCTTGCGCCCAGACTCATATTGACACCGTATTCTTTTCGAATTAACTCAATGGCTTTAATGGTTACTAACCCAGCCTGACTATTATGCCCAACGGTCATTACCAGCGGGTCAATGATGATATCTTCAATTGGGATGCCCATCTTTGTAGCGCGGTCAATGATCTTGCCAGCGGCGGCAAGACGTCCTTCTGCTGTGGCTGGAATGCCATCGTTATCAATGGTTAAACCGATTACAGCCGCGCCTCTCGCTTTGACAATCGGTAAGACCGTGTTTAATTGTTTTTCTTCCCCATTGACAGAATTTACCAATGGCTTGCCTATGGCAACATTTAATCCCGCTTCCAGGATTTTTGGATCGTTCGAATCGATACACAGTGGTACATCAATAGCAGATTTGACAGCTTCTACTACTATGGGCATCATTTCTACTTCATCGATTTCAGTGTGGCCGACATTTACATCCAAAACATCTGCGCCCCAATCCACCTGACGTTTTGCTAATTCTTTAACGTAATCCATGTTGCCATCTACCAGAGCCTGCCCCAGCTTTTTCATGCCTGTGGGGTTGATCTTTTCGCCAATGATCACAAATGGTCTATCGATACCGATAATAACTTCTTTGCTGTTCGATTTTAGTATTGTATGCATATATTTCTCTCCAAAGAATAAATAAAACCTGATTAGTCCTTGTAAAAATTCATTTACAAGACGCTCGGTTTTTTCTTGCTTTTAGTATAACCGAGTTGTGTCTAAGACTGTCAGGTTTTAAGTTATTTTTTTAAAAATCTTAATGCTGTTTCTGCGAGTACTGCTGTTCCAATCGGCAATGCCAATTCGTCCAAATCAAATTGTGGGTGATGCAGTAAATAACCTTCGTGTCCCTTCTTTTTTACACCAACAGTGTACATTGCGCCGGGGGCATGTTCCATAAATGTGCCAAAGTCTTCTGCGCCAAGAGATTTTTCTATCTCATGTACATTTTCTTTGCCAAGCAGGTCTGCGCCCACTTGCGCGATCATCGTTGATACTTCTTCATTATTGATCATAGGAAGCGCTCCAATTTCAATCTTTAAATCGTAACTTCCGCCAAGGGCTTTTGCAACATCGAAGGCGCGTTTAATTTCGTCATGGATTTGTTTCTGAACTTCTTTTGATGTAAAACGCAACGTGCCCGTGATTTTGATACTTTGCGGAATAACATTTTCGGTAAAACCGCCGTTTATGGAACCAATACTCACTACAGCAGGTGCAAAAGGATCAAGCCTGCGGGATGTGATTGAATTCAATGCGTTGATAACCTGCGCCAGCAAAAAGAATGGGTCAACCGTGGTGTGTGGGTACGCTCCATGCCCGCCCTTGCCTTCTAAAGTAGCAAACCACGAATCAACTCCGCCCGAGGCAGGTCCTGCATTAATGGCAATTGTTCCAACTGGATGAGTTGGGTCTACATGCTGGGCGATCACATAATCCACGCCTTTCATTGCGCCTTCTTCAGCCATGCGCACTGCGCCGCTCTTGCCCTCAGCATCTGCCGCTTCTTCAGAGGGTTGAAATAAAAAGCGAATACGCCCGTTTAATTTTTCTTTGGCAAGGATTTGCGCCGCGCCCAATGCCATCGCTGTATGTGAGTCGTGCCCGCAAGCATGCATTTTTCCAGCTACTTGAGATTTAAACTCAACATCATTTAATTCCTGCAAAGGTAATGCATCCATATCCGCACGGATTGCCACCATCTTGCCGCCTTCGCCGATATCTGCGACTACCCCGGTCTTTCCTACCCCGCGCTGGACTCTATACCCCATCTTCTCCAACTCGTCTGCCACGATCCCCGCCGTGCGCTGAACGTCAAACCCCGTCTCAGGGTGCATATGAAAATCCCGTCGCCATTCGATAATTTCTTCCGTAATTGCATGAGCCTGTTTAAGCATTTGAAACTCCTTGTTTGTTTTCTATAATTTCTATTTACTGATTACTGGTGACTGATTACTAATTACCAACCACACCCTACTTTCCACTTTCTATCTCATCACTTCTTAACCTTCGCCGTCTCCCTCGCCGCCGCATCAAATATTCTATCAAGTTCCTGCTCTTGTTGCGGCTCCAGTGGCGCCACTTGATGTTCCTTTAGTAATTTTTCTGCTTTATCAATGGCGTAGTCAGCCATCTGTTTGCGTCCTAATTTCTCATCCCATGTTTCCCAAGAGTTGCGTTCGGCAAGTTTTGTCAGAGTCAACTCGCCCGCGCGGATATGTTTGAGAGTGTGTTTTTGGCCGAGATAATTTCTTGTGCCATTCATTACATTACCGATCACTTCAAGCGCCAAATGCTCAGCATCTGCGGATAATCCTGTTCGCAAGCGCATAACACTTCCAACAAGTTCGTTATCCAAGACCATTTGCGCGTGAGAGCCCATCACGCCTGCTTCCATTTCTCCCACGCCTGAGAGTTCATCCGCGCCTGCCAGGGCTGGGATAGTGGCATTCAGCCCGCGCTCAAATGCATTTTGCGCGTCAAGCGTATGTGCATTCGTAGAGAATCCGTACACATTGACCGCGAATCCATAATAATGTCCAAGTTGAACCGTAGCCGCCGAAGACAAACCCAGTTCCACTCCGCTCCATATTAAGCCTGTGCGCGGCTCCAACATTCCCAATCTGCCGCAATAGATTACGCCGCACCCTGGGTTAATGATTTGCGCCAAAACCAGCGGAGCCAGCGTTTCAGCGTTTTGCTGAACCAGACTGCCAGTCATCGTCATTGGCGATGTCGCGCCGCCTGTTGGCGCAGGCAGGTTGGTGTTGATCACACCTGCTTTCGCCATTTCAATAATTGCAGCTGCGGCAACATCGTGCATAGTCAACGGGCTGACAGGTGAAAGAGATAATGTTAATTCCTGCGCTTTTATGCCAACGACGTTTGCCATTTCTACTGCAAATTTAATCTCATGAGGATATTGAATCCCAGGTCCTTGTACAGGTTTTATAGTAAAAGGCAAAGTGTTCCGAAACATGTGCAGTGACATCATTTCATTCGTCACGTTGGGAGGCGTGTAAAACGGTGTAATTGTGTGGCAGTTTTCCAGCGCATCCAAAATGCGGATGGCGTCATTCGCATCCTCATCCGTTGCGGGTCTGCGCGAAGTTGTCTTCGCGTCAAAAATATCACGCGCGCCGCCCAAATTATGGAAATACAAATTCCCGCCGCCAATCTCGTTCGCATCCCCGTTGCGTCCGCGGATCACGGGTCGTTTATTTGCTTTTGCAATACTACTCATCACTAAATCCGCTGGGAAGCACAATCGTCCGTTTTTTATTGAACAACCTGCGCCCAATAAAATATCCAAACTTTCCTTATGATTCCAAACAAAACCTACCTCGCTCATTATATGCAAGGTGGCTTCGTGCATTGCCATTACATCTTCATCGCTAAGAAATTTCAATTTTTCCATATTTCTCCATTGCCCACCCCTAGGCTAATAACTGATTATTAATCACTTCCCCCATCCAACACCTCAGCCAAAAAACCCACCCGCTTAGCCTCCGCGTCAATCACGTTTTCAATTTTCAAAAATGAATGCCCTTCATCTTTATACAATAACAACTCCACATCTTTGCCGAGTTCCAATAACTTATCGCGCGCGTCTATTGATTCAGAAGCAGGGCAACGCGGATCGTTTTCTCCGCAGATCATTTGCACAGGCGCATTGACCTTATTCAAAAAGAAATAAGGCGAACGCTCAACCCACAGATCATGGTTTATCTCTGGATCGCCCATATTTTCAATGTTCCAATGTTGCAAATCTTCACGCGACTCTTTGTGCGATTTGATCCAATTTAAAAACGGCACAACTGCCGAACCCACTGCCCACAAATTGGGATAACTCGTCATGCAAGTCATAGTCAAATAACCACCGTGACTTCGCCCCGTCACTCCTATTTTATCTTTATCCGCCAATCCTTGCGCGATCAAATAATCCACGCCCGCTGCGCAGTCGGCGTTGTCCACGCCGCCAAAATCAAAGCGGCTTGCATTCTGCCATTTTTTTCCATAGCCAGTCGAACCGCGATAATTCGGCGCCAGTACAGTCCATCCGCGCGAAGCCATGTGACTCATCAGCGGATACCATAAAAACTGATACAACCAATTGGGTCCGCCGTGAATATTTACCACTGCGCGCTTGCTATTTTTTGCGCGATACAACAATGCAGGCACTTGCGCGCCGTCTTTGCCCGTGTAAAAAATTTCTTCAGGCAGAATAAATTCAGCGCCGCGCAATTCATTGGGTAAAGAATTTGTTAATTGCTCACACAAACCATCTTCAAGATTGATCTTCCATAGATCGGACGGGCGTTTAACATCCTCATAAAGAATTACAACGCTATCGGTATTTAATTGTGGAAAGTAGTGAACGCCATCCCCAACCTTTATCTGCTTAACTGCATCGCCTCTTTTCTTAAACTGAAAGCTGGTTCGGGCTCCCTCGGCATGTACCCAGCCCAAAGATTCCCCGCTGCGCGACCATGTTGGTTGCGTATCATCCCCAGTTGATTCGTTGATCCACGAGATTGCGCGCGTCTTCATGTTCAATACGCCAATGTCATGCCACTCGCCGTTCTCGCCAGAGAATGCCAAATGGTTAGAATCAGGCGCCCACGTGGGATGTTGCGCGTTCAGAATTTCATCTCCAAGTCGAAGTTGAAAATAATCCCCATTTATAGAATCAATAATATAAATTGTGCGATCGCTTGCAGTTGATTCAGCCTCCGCCGCGATAAATTTTCCGTCGGGCGACCAAGCCACATCCCAAATGGGGCGGTGGATATCAAGCAAAAGTTTTTTGTGAAGCGTTTCAATAAAAAGAAGATACAGTGCAAACTGCCCATGCTCATCTGAAAGAATAGCAAGTGTTTTGCCGTCGGGAGAAAAATCAAAATTCGGCTGCTGCGCGTAGCCAGAGTCGGGAGTTAGATCAACAAGCGAGTTATTTTGTAGATTATGTAAAACAATATGGAAAGACTCGCTCCCGTCAAAATCCACAGCATATGCAAGTTGTGATCCATCAGATGAAAAGCGAGGCGCAAAACTATGATATGTCGTTGTGAGCAGCGCTTTTGTTCTTTGAGACGGCAGCGTACTCGCAGAGTACGCTGCCGTCTCATCATCGCTGGAGATTGCTTCGGGCAAAGATCGCCCTCGCAATGACATGTTGTACAACTCCCACTTCCCATTCTTATTCCACGAAAAAACCAACTTCTGCTCGTCGGGTGAAATCGCAAATCTTAAATTACTATCCACGTGCGGCACGCGCAGAAGTTGAGCAAGGTCAAGCATAATTAGGCTGGCTCAAATTCCTCAAGCACGGGCAGGCTTTCGACACCTGCTTTTTTACAAAGATCAAGCATAAAGGCGTGAAGTAATTGCTCTTTGGATGGATCAAGTTCAGGGCGTTTGTAGGAGGCGAGTAAATTTGTCACCATTATTTTTGCACGCTCGAAGGTATCCAGCGAGCCTGCTTTTTTCCAATCGCGCATGGAGTCTCGGTCAATAACGTTACTGGGCATGTGTTGTTCTTTGCGGAAGAGATTCATCGTGACTCTTTGTTTGAGAAAATCGCCGCCTTTGAAATTGATGTTCTTATCGTAGAACTCGGTTGCTAAAGTTTCGGTTAGTACTTTGACGCCCTCGAGCATACGCTGTGCCATTGCAATCCCTTCGGCGTCAATCACAAGCTTCTCAGCGCTATGGCAAGAGAGGAAATCCAACATACCAGAACCAGAGATCATATTGATTCCGCTCAGCGCGCCAATCATGGCGGTCACGCCGCTTTCAAGCCCCGCCTGTGCATCCACAAGTTTTGAGTCAGATGATCCGAGATATGCGTGTGTTGGCATCCCAAGTGATTTTGCAACCTGCGCATACGAACAATCCAGCATAGCGGTTTCCACAGATCCCATTGGAGTTGCGCCTTTTTTCATATCGAAAATACAAGCTGCGCCGCCCCAAACCACAGGTGAGCCTGCTTTTGCCAATTGATGAATGGTAATGCCTGCAAGACATTCTGCGGTGTGTTGTGTAACAGTTCCAAGCATGGTTACAGGAGCTGCTGCGCCAGAGAGCGGTACAGAAACAATTTCAGCAGGTATGCCTGCGCGCGCAAGTTCAATTAAATTGCCTGCGCCAAAATTACTCCAAATCAATGGAGGAGCAGGGCATACGTCAAAGATGGCGCGCGGTTTTTCACGCGCGGCTTCCTTCCCGCCTGCAAGAATGGAGAGCATGTCGATCATTTCAATGACTGTTTTATTGGTGAATGCGCCTGTAACAATCGGCTTTTTGGAATACATCAATGCCAGATAAAGGCGATATGAATCCTGAATAGTTTGCGGCACATCATGACATACCACCGCTGTGGATTGTGCATCATACTGCGGTAATTGTTCTGCAACCTTGATTAGTTTCAGCAGGTGGGCAGTTTCTGTTGTTTCGTGCTCAAGAGTTTCAGGGTTGAGCATAGCAATGCCAGATGAGCCAGGATCAAAGTGAACTGCATCGCCGCCATATTTAACGGTGGGATTGCCGTCTAGGTCGTATAAATAAAATTCACGAGGTGCAGTTGCTAAAGCCTTGCGAACAATTTGTTCGGGAATATGTGCAACGTTTGTTTCAGGATCAATTTGTGCACCCGCTGCTGCAAGCAATTCTCTTGCCTCGTCGTTGTTGACTTTAATGCCGGGTTTTAGTAAAAGTTGATATGCCTCGTCTAAAATACGGGCTATTAAATTATCGTCAAGCAGTAAAAGTTTAGGTTGCATTGGCTCACCTCTAAGGTTTCAATACGAATTTGATATCTATCCAGACAACGTTTAAACGTTCTTACTGATCTGCTTTGCCAACTAATTCCTTGGCGATCTTGACCGCACCGACGGCGTCTTCTGAATAACCATCTGCTTTGATCTTCTCGACCCAAGCACGCGTGATCGGTGCGCCGCCGACCATTACCTTAATACGTGGACGCAGACCTTCTTTGTCTAGTTCCTCAATAACCTCACGCTGGCGTACCATGGTTGTAGTTAATAATGCGCTCATGCCAATGATATGGGCGTCAATTTCCAATGCCTTGCCAATGATCTTTTCTGCAGATTGATCCACGCCAAGATCAACGACTTCAAAGCCCGAGGCGCTTAACATTGTGCCAACTAAAGTCTTGCCGATCTCGTGAATATCGCCTTCGACGGTTGCAAGTACAACTCTGCCCATCATTTCGCGGGCTTCGCCAAGTTTGAGTAATTCGGGTTCTAAGACTGCTACAGCGGCTTTCATTGCTTCGCCAGCCATCACCAATTCGGGCAGGAACGCTTCACCCGCCCCAAATTGGTCGCCGATATAATTGACGCCCACTACGAATCCCTTGGTAATAGTTTCAAGAGGATGCATATTTAATTCGATTGATTTCTTTGCAAGTTCAATGGCGACCTCTGATTCGCCTTCGATAATGCATTGCGCCATTTGTTTATAAAGTTCTTCCGACATGTTGCCTCCAGTTTATTTTGACTTTTTAATGAGAAACGAAACTTGCTCTTCTTTTTCGCGCAATAATTCTGCGGGAACATTTAAATACTCTTCAAGCCAGTTTCCTGACTCCATTAAGTGTTCTACTGATTTTTTGACTGCTTTTTCAACATCCCCTTTTTTGAGAGCGTCCACTATAGCATTGTGCTCTTTTTGCATGTCATTCATACTGCTGGTTAGCAGTTCTGGTTTTCGAAATATGGCTTCGTATAAAAGCCAGTCAGGGAATGCATTCGAGACAACTGCGTAGAGTTTGATAAGCAAACTATTGTTCGATGCGTCTGCTATGTAGGAGTGAAATTCCCGGCTTAATCGCCGAATATGAGCAACTTCATTTAAAGTATGGTTGTTTTGCATATCCGCAAGCATTCTTTCAAGCTCGGAAATTTGTTTTGGTGTAATGTTTTTTGCAGCTTCTTTCGCGATCATGGCTTCAAGTATTAAGCGCAAACCGTACGCTTCGACGATGTCTTTGGTTGACATTTCGCGCACACGCACCCCGCGATAGGGTACACGTTCTACAAGCCCGGAAGCCACAAGAAGGTCAAGCGCCTCCCGAACTGGCGTCATACTTACGCCCATTTGACTGGCTATGTCGTCTTGGCGGAGCCAATCTCCGGGGGTATAGTTACCGGCTACGATTTGCCTGTGAAGATTCTCGTATATTTCTTCTTTTAATGGCTTGTGGTTAATTTCTTTATCCAGCATAGTATGGATAATTATACATTATATATAATTTAATAGGAATAGAGAAAGTTTTTGAGTTTGGTATAGATATATTGCTACGCTAAGGCTACATCTGGATTTAGGTCGGTTAAGCCGTCGCTGGTTAAGATTGGTATTGTTGCTTCGTTTATAACAAAACTACCCTGAATCGTGTCAATTGAATCAATAAGAATGTCTGCAAGCGGGGTCAGGTTTTCCAGTGATCCAACTCCAGATAAGACGCCGATAAGCATGCCTGCGTTTGCAGAGCGTCCCATTTTCATATCTGCAACTGTATCTCCAATCATGATAACTCTCGATGGGTGGATTGCTAGTCTTGTGCAGATTGTATTGATCATATCTGGTGCAGGCTTGGCAGGGATGCCATCGTCTGCACAAACCATGGTTGAAATAAATTGTTCTAAACCGAAAGTTTTCATCATAGCTTCGGTCGGAGCGCGATCATCTGTAGTGGCAATTGCGATTTTAATTCCTATTTTGTGAATATTTTCAAAAAGGGTTTTGAGATTTGTAAATGGTTTTGCTAATGAAACTGGATCAGGCACATGCCATGCTTTATCTGTTGCTAGTTCAGCATCGGGGTGCGAAACCCCAAGAGACATAATTGTCTCTATCATAATTTCGCGCAGCTCCCACATTGGGGTACAGGTTATCTTTCCATCACTAATTATCTTATGGTCTTGGAGATCATATCCAAAAGCTGAGCAAAGCTTTTCGCGAATATCCAAGCCGGTTGTTTTCTGTAAGCGATCTGTCAGTTGGATGGTCCAGCCGCCCCACATGGCATCAAAATCAATTAATGTCCCATCTTTGTCAAAGATAATGGCTTCTGCTTTGAAGTTTTTTAGTAAATTCATTTATTTTCCTTGAGTCGTTGTTTTAATGAGCAATATTGTATCATGCCTAAATTCTCCAAAATCTGTTTTTTGGAGAATTTAGGCATGATTATTCAAAAGTACGCCAAAAATCTTTTGGGAGTGTAGGAGAACGAATCCATGAAAGCCAGCCGCTAGCTCCGCGCTTTGGCGGGATAGGTTGTTCAAAATTTATCATAAACAGGCTTACCCCTAAAAGAAATGCGCCAATCCATTGCATGGTTGTTAGAGTGTCATTAAGCAGCAGGTGGCCAAAGAAAAGGGTCACGAAAAGTTCACTTAATCCGAGCAGGGCTGTTTGCATTCCGCCTATTCGTTTGACCCCAAAAAATAATGATATTCTTGAAATAAAAGTCGCGATAGTTAATCCAAGAAGGGGAAACCAGTTGGTGTTTGGCGATGTTGGCAGGGTGAAGTCAAAAATAAAATAAGCTGGTAACACTACAGCGCTCATTGAAAGAAGAGTATAGAGTGTGACGGTGGGGGCGGGCACTTCAAATAAAACACGTTGGTTAATGGGCAAATGTAGTGCATACAGTAGAGACGCGCCTATCATCATCAGCGCCCCGGTCAAATCTACAGTATTGTCTCGCTGCACTGTAGTAAGCAATAGCACTGCTGTTATGGCTAGGAGTATTCGAATTTTTGTCAGACGACTGAGAGGCTCGTTATCTAGAACAAGCCAGATGGCGACAAAGAACGGATATAGTGAGTACAGTAACTGAGCCACACTGATATCGAGTCTGTTAATTGCCTGAAAATAAAGCAGCGATCCAAATCCATTGATTGCCCCTGCCATTATGCATCCTATTAAACCAACAGGAAATATATATAAAAACCTTCTGTAGAAAATAATAAAAATTAGCAAGAGCAACCCAGCCGCAAAGCTTGTGCGCAATGCGACGACTGCTAGCGGTGTAAAGCCTGCTTGTAAAGACAGTTTTGCAAAAACGGGTGAAATACCCAAAAATACAGCCGAACTTAATGCTGCGAAAATGCCGCTGGAAAAACGTGCTTGTATAACAGCCAGTATTTTTTGAAAGTTCTGCATATTTTGTTCCTGTAAATGATCAATGCGACTAGATACTGGCAAATAATTCGTAACTTAAAAAATACCTTTTTGTTTTTTTATTTTATTAACGACCGTACTTCATCTAAAAATTCATCATTTAGGAAGTCACCTTTTTGCATTAAGGCTTGGATTTGCCCATCAAGCCTCTTTTTTTCATCCATTGTTAGCTCTTTTGCGGTGGCAACAATAACAGGAATGCTGGCAGTCTGGGGGTTTGCTTTAAGGGCTTCGATGACAGAAAAGCCGTCCATCTCTGGCATCATCATATCTAAAATGACAAGATCGGGTAATTCTTTTTGTATTAAATCCAACCCTTCGCGCCCATTCGATGCTTCTAGGATAGTAAAACTTCCTTGAGATTGTAAAATTCTGCGGATTAATCTTCGGGCTTCAAGTGTATCTTCTACAATTGCAATCTTTGGAAATCTTTCTGGGGCAACTTGGTTGAGCGCTGAGAGTAAGCCATCTTCGGGGGTATCTAATTTTGTTGCAGTTGGGAATACTACATCTCTGGTCCAATTATCGCCAAGGATAAATTGTTCGGCAGGCATGGTATGCCCAGTACAGTTAATTACCACTGTGTCTGTTGGTTTAATTATGCCCGCGCGAATTAATTGAAACAAGCCTGCGAAAGCAACGCCTGCTGCTGGTTCAGCAGAAATGCCCTCCATCTTTGCAAGCACATGCATAGCACGGAAAGCATC
Source organism: Anaerolineaceae bacterium (assembly GCA_009885945.1). Taxonomy (GTDB): domain Bacteria; phylum Chloroflexota; class Anaerolineae; order Anaerolineales; family Villigracilaceae; genus VFJR01. Next base: position 8,317 of record VFJR01000012.1, on the reverse strand, counting down.
TTCATCGCTAACGCTTTCAAATGCACCATGAGTTTCATCGACTCTGGATTTTAGTACTTGGTACGCCCGCCCGGGGTCGCCGGTTGCTAATGTTTCAATGTGCGTTTTCGGATTTTTTACTGGAGTGGCTGTTTCCAACCCTTGTTTCCAGCTGTCAGCCATGGGGGCGCATCCTGCGGCTTGAATAGGTGCTAGTGCAGGAATTTTGTCAATCATCCCCATTTGTTTTAATTCTCTAAATCCTTTATAAACACCAATCGGCCCCATGCCTCCGCTAATTGCCTGCACGTACCAATCCGGAGTGCGCATCACAGATCGACCATCTTCTGTTATGACGGGACCATGTAAGTTTGTTAATTGTTCAGCAATTTCAAATGCGATAGTTTTCATCGCTTCGATAGATGTGATGGTGCGTGCGCCCATATCCTGATATAGATTTCTTTGCCGCGCAAATTCTGATGCCACCTGCTTTGCTTGATCATACGATCCTGTGACTTTTACAACTTGACTTCCGTACAAGGCGATTTCGCGCATCTTAACCGCTGGAACGAGGCTGGTAACAAAAGCCCAAAGTTTTATCCCCGCTCTAGCCGCGTATGCAGAGTATGCAATCGCTACATTTCCTGTGGATGCGGCTACCATTTCTGTTATACCGGCTTCTTTTAATGCTGAAATAGTGATGGATGCCTGTCTATCTTTGAACGATGAAGTAGGACCTTGTCTTTCATCCTTAATATATAAATTTTGACATCCGAGCATTAAACCAAGATTGACGGCTTGAATGAGCGGCGTTCCTCCCTCTCCGAGTGAAAGAGCTGGGTTGGGATTGCGAATCGGCAATAGTTCTTTGTAGCGCCAAAGGTTGAAATTTCTGTTTTTAAGTTGTGTTTCCCAAATTTTCTTTACTTCTTCATAGTCATATTCGACTTCCCGCCATTGACTGTCGCAGCGCGGGCATGTTGTAGATGAAGGGTAGTAATTTGTTGTGTGGTTACAATCCATACACTTAATCACGAATGACACGGATAATACCTCGAAATAAATTATTGAAAGAACAATGCAGTATTTATAATTTCCAAATCTAATAAAACAAGTGGGTTTAAGAAGTCGCTTTTTTCTTTTTTTGTATTCTATGTAAAGCTCGTTCAATCGTGCCAAGCAGCTCATTAGGGGTAAATGACCCTTTGTTTAATAGCACTTGTCCCATTTTGTTCATGTTTTCACGCTGCTCAGGGGATAGGTCTGCGCCGGTAATCATAATGACCGGCACATCCCTTAGTTTGTCATCTGAGCGCATATTTTCAATAATAGATAAGCCGTCCATTTCAGGCATGAACAGATCAAGGATTACAGCTTGGGGCGGCGAGGCTTGAATCATTTGCCAGCCTTGAGGTCCACCCTCTGCCAAAATAGATTTGTAGCGTCCTTGGTCGTTTAGCATTTTGCCGATTAAGCGTAAGTCATTTGGGTCGTCATCAATAACAAGGACTTCCTTGATGGAGCCGTCAGCATTTAAACGATCTAGTGCGTCCAAAAGATCTTCTTCAAGAATAGGCTTTGCCAGATAGTCTGATGCTCCCAGGCTAAAGCCCTTCTTATGGTCTTCTATGATGCTGCAAATAACAATCGGAATGTCGCGTGTTGCAGGGTCAGCTTTTAATTCTGAAAGCACTTGCCAGCCGTCAATGTTCGGCATCATAATATCAAGCGTGATGGCAAAAGGTTTAATTTGAATAGCTTTTTCTTTTGCTTTGGCAGGGTCCGTGACTGATACAACTTGATATCCCTGAGGTTGCAGATAGCGTTCGTATAAGCTGATTACTTTTTCATCATCATCAATTGCGAGAATTACCTTTACGCCGCTATCATCATCAGTTTTCTGTTCTTTGACTTGTGGAGCGGGAACTGTAAAGAAAAAAGTACTACCTTTTCCTACCGCACTATTAACCCCTATCCTTCCACCATGCATTTGTACAAGACGGTCTGAAATCGAGAGTCCTAATCCTGTACCGCCTGTTTTTCGGGTTGGAGAATCGTCGACTTGCGAAAATGCTTGGAAAAGCTTTTTCTGATCTTCAGGCGAAATGCCAGGACCAGAATCTGTTACGCTTACCATAACTTCTTGCCGTCCAGTTTCCTGTTCGACAATGATTTTAGCCTCAACTTTAATTTCGCCTTCGTCTGTGAATTTTGCAGCGTTTGAGAGCAGATTAAGCATAACTTGGCGTAAGCGGATTGCATCGGCTCTTATAATCGGCAAGTCTGTTGGCGTAATCTTTTTTATTGTGATTGGTTTATCTTTCGTATAACCTGAAATTGTTGATAGCACGCCATTGATCAAATCAACGATATTAACATCGTCGAAGGCGAGTTCCATCTTGCCAGCTTCGATCTTCGATAAATCAAGGATGTCATTAATCAGCGCCAGCAGGTGCTGTCCAGAATTGTAAATAGCGGTCAGGTCTTGTTGCTGTAGCTCGGTAACAGGACCATCTATCCCCTTGAGAATGACGCGCGAGAATCCAATGATGGAATTTAATGGAGTCCTCAATTCATGGCTCATATTTGCGAGGAATTGGCTTTTTACGCGATCAGTTTCGCGCATTTCCAAAACGGCTTGTTGTGATATCTCATAAGAGCGGGCATTATCAATTGCAATGGCAACCTGATCTGCCAATGTTTGCAGTACAGCGAGATCGTTTTCATTAAAAGCGCTTAGCTGTGTGGATTGAATATCCAATACGCCAATTGTTCTATTCCCAATACGCAGGGGAATGCCTGCTTCAGATCGAGTTTCAGACAATAACTCATTAGGTTTGTAGCGTGGATCAGCAGACACATCATCAATCACCAAGGCTTCGCCGTTCCAAATTACTGAGCCAATGATATTTCTATCATTTACCTGCACACTAAACTTGCCTGTCTTCATTGCTTCGCCTGCCATACCCGTACCTTCGCGGAACGATGCATTGAATTTTGTTTCGTCGGTTGTGAAGATGGCGGCGTGGTAAAGATTGAAACGCTCAGCCACCAAATTTACTGTGCGTGCAAAAATCGTATCTAAATCTAATGTAGATGTAACGATACGGCTGATTTCTGCTGAGGTTGCCAAATATTGATTTCTACGTTGAATTGCATCTTCAGCAATTTTTCGCTCTGTAATATCTTGAGCAGACGAAATTACCTTGATTGGATTTCCTGCCGCATCACGCTCTGCTTTATAAATTGTTCTTACCCATATTATTTTTTCTGACCGCGTCACAAACCTGATTTCCGCGGCAATTTCAGCCGCGTCGGTTGATGCAATTGCATCTCTCATCGCCGTTCTTGCTTTTGGTTCATCTTCAGGGAAAACAAATACTTTAAGTACATGTTCAAAGGAGTGGGTATAGCCGCCTTCTTTTTCTGAGTTTGTTTCCAAAAGAGCATAGAGCTCATCGGTTAATGTCATCAGCGCAGATTTTGGATCAGATTCAGAATATCCTAAACGTGCAATTTTTAAAGCTTCTGAAAGTTGTGATTGGCTTGATCTAATTTGTTGGAACAGCCTTGTATTTTGAATCACCGCGCCAATTTGCGTGGCGAGCGTAGTCATAATAGCGGCATCGCTATCTGAAAAGGCTTGCCCGCGTTCGGAATGGACATTCAAAATGCCGAGTAGTTTTTCTTGAGAGAAAACAGGCACAGCCATTTCAGATTTAACATATGGCAGCTCAGGATTGGCGAGCCAAGTCGGGTCTTCTCTAACGTTGTTTTGAATCACAGTCTGATGCGTTCGCGCCGCTTTAGCAACAAGCGAGACTTGTTGGTTAATATTTATAGAGTGGCTGTCTTGAGTGCCTTTTTTCTCCTCTTCCAGCCATCCACAAGCTCTGACGGATAAAGTTATTTTATCTTCCTCAAGCATGAAAATATGAGTGTGATAAAGATTAAATCGTTTACGGGTTAAATATACGAATTCTTCAAGCAATCTTTGCTCATTTAAAATCGTTGAAAGTGCCGATGAAATTTCAGAAACCGCCTGTAATTCTGCGGAGCGCCTTGTTTCTTCTTCAAAAAGGCGCGCATTTTCGATAGTAACTGCGGCTTGTTGAGCCAAACTGGATAGGAAATCAAACTCTGTTGTAACAAACTCCTGTTCGTCTCCCTCTCGCCAAACTGCGATAACCCCTCTAAGTGTGTCTTGCGTGAGAATGGGCATTACCATTAAATGCTCAATGGTGGTGGTCTCTGTGCCTTTAATAGTAATGGCTCGCGAATCTTCATTTACGTTATTAATAATTTCGCCAACACGGTTTGCGGCAATGGAACCAATAACGCCTTTTCCAATAGTTAAAGGATCATCTTTGATTTCCTGCGCCTCTTCTCCCGTAGTAGCAATGGGTTGAAGCAGGGTAATCTCTTCATTGGGAATATAGATTGCGGCAGAAGCAGCTTGTAATAGTTTATGGGCATGCTCCGAAATTTTTTGGAGAATTGCTTCGGTATTTAAAGTTGAAGATATTTCTCGCCCAATTTGGGCAAGCGCAGTCATTTCATTTGCGCGTCTCTGTGAATCTTGAAAAAGATAAGCATTTTCGAGCGCAAGGGATAACTGGTCGGTGACTTGTTTGATGAGCAATTGCTCATCATCTGTCCATTGCCGGGTTGGCTCATCAACAACTCGTAAAATTGACCAGTTATCTTCTTTTGCCTGGAAAGCAAAAGATAGAATTGATCCACCTTCAGACACGCTCTCTGTAATGGTTTCGACGCTAGTATTGTTCTCAGCGCGATCAGAAGTTGGTTTTAACTGTTTTGATTTATTCGGGTCGGTTTTTCGTTCAGCTTTGGTCGATGTGGGTAGGTTGTTGGAATTTAATGGCTTCGTTTTAGGAAGATCAGACGGAACAGGAAGTTGCGGCGTTTCTTCTAAAATAGGGCGCGTTTTTTTAACACTTTGCTTTGGTAAAGCAAGTGTTTCTTCGGGTGTTACTCCATCGAATATTTTCTTAAGCCGGTTGCTGGCTTTCTTCTTTGGCATACTCGATTAACTCCTGAGCCAAGAGCTTATACTGAATAGAACCGCGGCTTGTTGGCTTATATTGGGTGATAGGCATGCCCACCATGGGACTTTCTCTCAACTTTGTGTCCAATTCTATGACAGTTGAAAATACACCATCGCCGAAGGTGGCGCGCAATTGCTCGTGAATATTTTTGTGCGTGCGGTTGCGCCGATCGAGCAAGGTTACCAAAATGCGGTATGCGAGATCTGGGTTGCTCTCTTGTCTCACTCGACGAATTGTACTCATCATATTTCGTAGTGCATAGGCAGAAAAATATTCTGCTTGTGTTGGAATGACCACCATAGAAGCCGCAGTAAGTGCGTTTATTGTAATGGCTCCTAAGGCAGGAGGGCAATCAAACAAAATATAGTCATATACTGATGGGTTGGTTGCTTCAATCGCCCGGCGCAGGATACTTTGGTAATTTGTGCGCATAGGGAGAAATTGTTCGGCAGTTTCTATTTTTAGATTGGAAGGAATTAAGTCAATATTTTCAACATCTGTTTTAATGATTGCGCTTTTTAGAGGGGCAGATTCAATTAAAACACTTCCGGATGTAATGGTTGTTTCGCTTGGTTCTATTCCAAGTGCTAGCGTTAAATTAGCCTGTGGATCGAGGTCAATTAAAAGAATACGCTTTCCCGTTTCGCTTAATGCTGCGCCAAGCGAGAGGGTGGTCGTTGTTTTTGCCACACCGCCTTTTTCATTGGATACTGCAAATATTGTGGTCATTCTAGCCTCTTTTTATTAATGCTTATGTGTCTGTCTTTTGCTGTGCTTTTCCTGGAACAACTTCAATTCGCCTAGCTCCAAGAACTTGTTGCAGCTCATCTAAGGCAGTGCGGATCATTTCTTGTGGATTGTTTGTACTGCGAATCTTTGTGGTGATATCAGATACAGCTCGTTCTCGTGATGCACGTGATGTTGTTTCTTCAAATAAACGGGCATTGTCGAGTGCCAATCCAAGTCGATCTGCAATAGCTTCCACTACACCTAGCTCGTCTTTATTTAATGTTTTTTGTTCATTTGTTGATGAGCGAATATTTAATGCTCCGATAACTTGTTCGCGCACACGGATGGGAATAGAAATTTTATTTTCAAAATCATCACTGCCTATTTCGGAAAGACCAGGTGTTGTGGTGATGATTTTGCCCCCCAAATCACTTAAATGATACCCTGTAATGGCACCAGTTGTCTTTTTCTGCCACGCATTTGTCACGTATTCACGATAAACTGATTGTGAATCGGCTAATGCTTTTTGTGTTCCTTCAAGTAAGCTTGTATTTTCAATAGCTATTGCAACTTGATCTGCCAATAAACCGAGAATGGCTATATCATCATCTGTGAATGCGTTTGACAGCGTACTTTGTACATCTAAAGCTCCAATCAGAATGCCTCTTACAATAAGCGGCAGCGCCATTTCTGAGCGAGTGTTGGGCAGGTCTGGGTTATTAAAATAGACTGCATCAGTACCTGTATCAAGTGCTATACGGGGTTTCCCTGTTGCTGTTACATAGCCCACGATGCCAACCTGCCCTACTTCAAGTTTATGATTTCTTTTTAACATCACTTGCCCGCCGTCACTATTGGCTGCGCGGAGAATGGCGAAATTCTTATTTTCATTTAATAAAAAGATGCCAATATGATAAAAACCAAACCTTTCACTCATGGTGATGGTTACGAGCGTTAATAGTTTTTCAAGGTCGTTTTCTGTAGAAATATATCGTGCAACTTCGGTAATTGTTTGAAGCTCCCGAACTTTTTTTTCCGTTTGCTTTGTAGCATTTTCTAATTCTGATGTACGTTGATTTACACGAGATTCAAGGCTTCCTACCAGGTCTTGTATTTGCGATGACATTAAATTAAAAGTGCTAGCCAATATACCTATTTCATCATTGGTTTCAGCTTTGACCAAGCTGGTAAAATCGCCTTGCAATATTTTTTCGGCTGCACGGGTGATATTAATAATAGGAGCAGTGAAGAAATTGGATGCAAAAAATGCAATGATGGCGGATACTATTATTATGGTGATCGTGTAGAAGATCGTTGTGCGAGTTTGTGATTGAGTCAGTAAATTTATGTCGCTTTGAGGAGTTGCCGAAACAAGAATCCAAGAAGTATTTGGAATGCGAACTGCTGCCATTTCGGTTAGTTCGCCGTTGCTCTCCCAGGCAGGAACGATAAACTCTTTTACGGCATCCATAGATTCAAGCTGGGTAACTGTATCTGGTTGAGATAAAATTAATGAATCTGCGGAGCCTTCTTTTATAGCCATTTCTTCTTGTAACTTCTGCAATTCTGATGATGCAAAGTCTTTATAAGTTTTGTATACTATTTCCGGATGGGTAGTGTGAGCAAGATTAACGAATGTATCGGAGCTCAGCACAAACGTATATCCTGATCCAGTTGACCTTGATTCGTCTGCTGTTTGCAGGATAGCTTGAATGATATCTGCGTTGTATTTTACAAGAATTATTCCAATGCTGCTTCCGTTGCCCGAGATGACTGGCGTAGCAAAGTAGATAGTAGGCTCAAGTGAAATAGGGTCTATACGTACAATTGAAACATAGGGGTTTTGAGTACTTATACTTTCAAAATAATCTTCTTTTGAAATGTTTTTGCCTATATAGCGATTATCGGTATCAAGGATTATTATCCCATTTTCATCGGCGAGCGCGTAGGACAATATGTGTATTGGGTCTTTCTGCACTAGTGTATTTAAATTTTCTAAAGTTTCTGCTTTTTGTTCTGATATCGAAAATGAAGGTCCCGTTTCTTCAAGAAACTGTACGATATCTGTCAGCCTAGATTCTGTGAGCATAATACTGATTTGTGTGTCTAGGAAATTTGAAATAACAGCCGTGTTTCGAAATGCGGTTTCTTGTAAGTCTGCTTTTACCTGATTTTCTAAGGTTGCTCGTGCTTGGGAATAGGAGACTATGCCAATCACTAGCACCGGGATGACTGCAGTTGTGATTAACCCAACGCCAAATTTAATCCGCAGTGTTAAGTTTTTAAATTGAGAGCCGATCAATATAATGTAAATAAAGCCCGTTGCGCTTGAAACGAAATATATAAGATCGGATGCTGGAGAAACTGGAATGCCGGTTGTGTATTGATCTATAATGACAGTTAAGGCAACTGTCATTATAGAAAAAATAATAACTCTGCCAATCCAAAGAGATGGAAGAGTGGCAATCGTTATTCCGGTAATAACCACTAGCGATCCCAGCCCAACGGGAATAGAAATCCCTTTGGTAATAAATACACGG
>VFJR01000186.1 GCA_009885945.1 Anaerolineaceae bacterium | reverse complement strand
TGCGGGTCGAGCCCGCGCACGGCTACGTTGTACAGACTGCTTTGGATAAGTTCCGCTGCAGAGGGGCGCTGTGTTGTGCTTTTTAATTCGGAGTGTGCCCAGCGCAGATCTGTAGGGTAATTGATTGCCAGTTGTTGAAATTCTGCACTATGCATATTGGTACTGGGGTTAATGGGAATATTGCTGAGCGGGTAAAAGCCCGGCAATATTTCATTGGTTAAGTTCAGGCTTTCTTCGGTCAGCAGCCATTCTAAAAAGCGCATGGCGGCTTTTTGATTTGCAGGGGCGGTGTTGTTGTTTATGCCAATGGCAATATCTGGTTGGAAGATAACTGTAGTTTTTGAGCCGAGAGGCGCTGGCGAAGCAAAGACACCCCAGTTAAAAGCTTTTGCGCCTTTTATGTCTGTAGAGAATTTATTCACATCCCATGAACCGCCGAACAGCATAGCGGCTCTTTGGTTGATGAAATCTTCCTTGGTGGTGTTGGAATTGAGTTTATAGAATATTGGATTCATGTAGGGGGCAACGTCTTGAACAGATTGAAAGGCGCGTACAGCAAAGGGGTCGTTGAAGCAGCGCGCGATCCCGTCTGTTCTCATATAGGCTTTTCTTCCCTCTACACCACCAATGAAGTTGGGAATCAGAGACATGAACATATCGTCTTCTTCCTCTTCTTTCAAGCTGTTGCCAATTGGGATATATCCGTTTTGTTTAAGTGTTTCTGCAACAAAGAGGAATTCTTCCCAGGTAGCAGGTACTGCAAGGTTAAGTCTTTTAAAAATATCCTTGTTGTAATACACGCCTTGAATAACACCTACATAAGGCAAGCCGTAATATCTGCCAGCATCATCTTGCCAAGGAATGCGCCGGCTTTCGTTGAAATTTTCTTCAATGGGCAAGTCGGAAACATCGGTAGTAAATGAGGTATGGCTTTTATCAAATGGGTACATAAAAAATAAGTCTGGTCCCAGACCGCTGGTAAATTGCAGGGTTAACACTTTTGTGTAAACATGCCCAGAAATGGGTTGATGGATCACCGTAATGTCTGGATTTTTTTCGTGAAAGGCTTGTAATAAAGATTTGATTTGAGCATCATCTTCTGGCCGCCATGTAGCAAGTTGAAGGGTGACCTCGTCACTGGGCAAGCCATATTTCACTTCTTGTGGAAGAGTTGATTCGACGACTTGATTATCAATCACCTCTTGAACGGCGGAGCGATCAGTTTCTTTTACTACATTTAAGTCTATTTTTTCTTTATAAGCCAGCGCGCCTAGAGCAAGCACAATGATCAAAATGGAAGGATAGACAATGCGCCCAAATTTATTTAAAGTTTGGCGCATGCGCTCATACCTTTCTTTGAGCTTAAGGAGCTTGTTGAGATCATTGAGTTTTTTGAGCTTTTTCTCTTTTGTGGTTGCAGGTTGACCTTCCATGTCTGAAGCTTGATTTTCAGCGCTGGAAGCTTGAGTTTCCAAGCGAATGCTTATTGTTTCTAACAGGACGATCAATGCAGACATGAGGTATGCCGAATAAAAAAAGTATTCTATGGCAACCGTATAGCCGATTTCTGGCAGAGAGCTTGCCAAACTTAGATGGAAGAAGGCTGTGGTTAGCAGGGCGGTGGAGCCAACTCCCAGCCTTTCTGAATGTCCTAAAGGCAGAAAGAAGGTGATATACGCTAATATTAATGTGATCAAAAGAGGTAACAGGCTTTTAATGACAAATTCGAGTGAGTTGCGCTTCACCAGAATATTAATGGTGAATTGTGAGAAGTTTGTTGTAATCGTGTTGTCAAAATTTTGCGGGTCACCTAGTGTAGATGTGGTGCTGAATAATTTTTGACTAGCGCGTGTTAATAGTGCTTCCCAGCCATAAAGTTCGCGGAAGGTTCCATTATTTTTGAGATGATTGAGCAATTCAGCGTCATTTGAGTAACGCATGCCGGGCCGGTCAATTACATATTGAATAAAGGATGCTGTTGCGCTCTCATTGCGGAATTGAATGGCAAGGTTTTGTTTGTCAAAGGGATACCCATGAAAATAAAATTCACTTTTGAATTTTCCAGAGATTCGCAGGGTTTTATAGATGCTGCCATCACTGGTTTCTTCATCCCGTACCACATCACTGGCTGGGCTTCCCTCGGCGTTGGTAAAGACGATTTTTTCAGGTTGAAATTCTTTATCCCCCGGCTGGGGTTTGAAGCGGAACCACAGGTAAAAATCAGCTGTGTAGGTAGATGCTTTTTGATCAAGTTCGCGAATTTCAATAATATCCATGCCAGTGTATATGACATGCGTAACATATACATATTTTCCATCTAAAGTAATGATATGCCCTTTGGCTAATTGTTCTTTGATATTTGGTATATTTTCAGGAATGAGGATGGGTTCATATTGAACAGGGGCAGAGATAAGATGCCCATATTGATAAATGCCTAGTAAAATCTGCCGAACGGCATTTCGATCATTTTGAAAATAGATTGGACCTGTAACACCATAAAAAGTAGACTTGGGGTCGTTTAGTCCAACGAGTGCATCATAAATTTTCTGACGATCTGATGCGACCTCTTCATTCGTTTGAGCGATTTGGATGGATTTAATGATCGCTAGCGCGGCATCGTATCCGCGTGCGGCTGAATTGCTGATCGCAATATCTGGAAATTCTTCTTGATAGTCTGTTACAAATTGGCTGGTGAATCCACTGGCGCTGTCTGGTAAGAGCGCGCGTGTAGTAATGATCCCATCTGTATAGTAGCCGGGGCGGGCTTTTTCTGCTGGCTTACTTTGGATTATCTCAATAAAAGAGCGTGAGCTTAGGTTATCTCCGCCGAGGATGGGTTGGTCGAAGCCGCGGTTTTTTAACGCGATAACTAAATTTGCTGAAACTTTTTCGTTGGCAGCAATAAGTAAAAAGCCTCTATTTTTTTCAAAAATAGAGGCCGCCGCCTGCGCAAGTTCTTCATCGGTGGCGTCAGCGCTGATATGCTGACTGAAAAGAATTGTTCCGCCAAGTCCTTTAAATGTATTTCTAAATTTTTGTGCAAGCGCACTGGTTGAACGGTCTTTCTCGTCATAAATGACCATGGCTTCCAAAATGCCGGAATCTCCAATACTGTTTTTAGCATAATTTGCAAGGTAAGCGCCTTGTTGTTCTGATGTGTAAGAGATATTAAAGTAATTCGGAAAGGTATCAAAGGTGGTTGCAGAAACGGGGGATGCGTTTATAGATGCAAGATTTGCTTCTTGATAAAAAGGCGCGGCGGCAATGCTGGTTTCGCTGACAGAATGCCCAACTACGGCGATTGATTCACTAATGACAATGTCCTGTGCATTTAACTTTGCTTGTTCAGCGTCTTTATTATCGGCATAGGGCACAACTTTAATTTGGCGGCCATTGATTCCGCCTTCACGATTGACCTCATCAGCCGCCATTTTGACGCCTGCGTAGAGTGAATGGGGATTTGGCTCCTCTTCGGTGCCGGGGTTTGCTTCGGCAACTGCGATGGTATAGGTAGTATTGGACGCAGATTGGGCGGCGCAGCTGCTAATTATCCCGCTGATCAATATGAATATAAAAAATAAGATAAATAAGTACATGTATTTTTTCATTTTATACGTCCTTGTAGAGCTGCGAATTTATGCCAGCTACATTAATTGTGCAGTAAATGATAATTACGGCGCGGGCCAGGGGATATTTGCAGGTTGTGAATAGCCGTGCTTCTCGACTGTATATAGTTCACCCTCAGATGGTACTGGGCAACCGGGCTCATCGCGTACAGTATAACTTGTAGTGTATTGGTCTGGGTAGGAGAACGTCCACCATAGGTAGGCGCCGCCCTGACAGACGTAGGCTTCAATGAAGTAACCGCGATCGTGATCGAAAGTCATTTTTACCTGATCCCAACTGATTGTCACTTCATCGCCATTGCGATATGCTTGTATATTTTTTGGAGCGCCATAGTTGTTGTAACCAATAGTAGGTAGGTTTGGCTCGGTTATATATAATGTGCTTACGTCTCCGACTAAATCTACTACTGAAGGGGCGACCCAACAGAAGTAATTCAACTTATCGAATTTGACTTGATGCCAAGTGCTAATCTCATGTCGTCCACGTACTGAGCCTGTATCGCCAGGGTATAGATCTGCGGCGTGTAGATAATAAAAAGAAGGACCGTAGCGGCAATGCGCTTGTTTATTAACTGTGACGGAAGGAAAAGAAAAAGTTGGAGTAGGGGTTATGGTTGGCGATGGAGTGATGCTAGGTGTAAATGTTAAAGTTGGGGTGAGCGTAAATGTTGGTGTAAATGTTAAAGTAGAGGTTGGGGTCTTTGTCCACGAGGCGGCTGTGGCAGTTTGAGCAGTAGCAGTCATGGCGGCTTGCTGTTCTGGGGAAGAAATTCCACAGGCGATGATAAATAAAAGAATGATCGGTAAAAATATAAAATTCTTTTTAACCACAAAGGTAAAAAAGGAGAAACTATTGGCGCTACTTTCCTTGCCTCCCTTTGTATACTTGGTGTCCTTCGTGTTTAAGATTTTAAGTTTTTTCATTTCAACTGCTCCAAAAGTGTAACAATATTATCGCCCAATGCTTGGTTGGCATAGCCGCCTTCCATGATGACCGCTGTTGGCAGACCTAGGCTTGCGATTCGTGTGCCGATTTCTGCAAATCCGTTATGTGTTACTTTAAATTTGCCAAGCGGGTCGCCGTCAAAGGTGTCCATGCCTGTGGAAAGTACAAGGTAATTTGGGGCAAATTTTTTGATCATATTCAGAGCTTCATCTATAGTTGATAAATATTTTTCATCATTTGTGCCAGATGGCAGGGGGAAATTTTTATGAAAACCCAGCCCTATGCCTGCGCCAGTTTCATCGGCAAAGCCAATGTAGTGTGGGTATTCATAATCAGGGTCGCCGTGAATTGAAATTGTTAATACATCATTGCGTTCATAGAAAATATCTTGTGTGCCGTTACCGGCATGATAATCAATATCCAAAATAACAACTTTTCCTTTTGAGGAAAGCCAATTTGCGGCAACAGATGCGTTATTGATAAAACAATATCCGCCGGCATAATCTTTGCCTGCATGATGACCGGGCGGGCGGCAGAGTGCGAAGGATGAAGCAGCAGAATTGGAATGTGAAATAAATTCTGCGGCGGTTAGGGCACAATTTGCAGAGGCAAGCGCGGCTTGATATGTGCCAGCTACAATGCAAGCGCTTAAATCCATCATGTAATAGCCTGCGCGTCCATGCAATGATTTTGTGGGGCGGGTCTTGCGGCGCAGTGCGAAAGTAGCGGGTAGGAAGACAGAAGCCTCAGGCGTAGATGCGATCTCAGGGTCAGAATCCAGCCACTCGCTCCAGCATGAAGTGAGGAAGTTGATGTACTCTTTATCATGCACTGCAAGAATTGGGTCAAGCCCAAAATCATTTGGTTCATTAATCTCTGCCCAAGTCGTTTTGTGAATCGCTTTCAAAATCTGATCCATACGGTCTGGGTTTTCAAGATAGGGCACACGCTTGCCGCCGTCAAAAACTTCAAATGCAGGAAAGTGTTTGCGATGTGCTTCGGAATAAAATATCTTCATGGTAAGACAATTTTACTCCCAAGCGTCAGTGTTGCACGGAGAAACAATGGAAATAATTGAAGCAATCTTTGGAAGACATTCAGTAGGGAAAGTAAAGCCAGATGCTGTCAAACGCGAACTGGTAGAAAAATTATTAAGCGCGGCGGTGCAAGCGCCGAATCATCATAAATTGCGCCCGTGGCGTTTTGTAGTTTTGATGGAAAACGGGCGCAGCCAACTTGGAGATGTGTTTGCCGCCTCTCTCGCCGAACGCAAGCCTGATTCGCCACCCGAGGCATTAGACAAAGTCCGAGCATTGCCTCTGCGCGCGCCAGTAGTAATTGCTGTGGGTGTGGATAAACCCAGTGATGGTAAAACGCCAGAGATAGAAAATATTGCCGCAGTTGCCGCGGCTTGCCAAAATTTATCGCTCGCCGCACATGCCGAAGGACTCGGTCTGCAATGGCGCACCGGTGATTGGGCAATGGATTTAAAGGTGAAAGAGTTTTTAGGTTTTGCTCCTGACCAACATAACCTTGGGTTTTTGTATATTGGCTATCCTGAAGCTGTAGGGGAATACCCTGCTCGTCCGGGCTTTGAAGATAGGGTGAGGTGGGTGGAGTGATAGGGAGTGGGGAATAGAAAGTAGAAAAAAGAAAGTAAAAAGAGGAAAGAAGAAAGAGTGCAGTTTGCTTTCTTCTTTCCTCTTTTTGTATTGCGAGGGAAATTAAATTAATCGTGATATTTCAGTTCGCCAGCTTCAACCTTTATGGGCAGGTGATTTTCTGGCGGGGGAATGGGGCAGGTGGCGTAGGGTGTGTAGGCGCAGGGCCAGTTTTCTGTTAAGTTGAAATCGAGGGTGATTTCATTGCCTGTGGGGATGGGTACATAAATTCTCCTGCCGCCTCCGTAGGTTGTCTCGTTATTGGTGCCGTCTCTAAAGTTGAAGAGCAGTTGGTCTCCGCTTTTTTCGGCTATCAGTGTGTGTTCACTGCCATTTAAAGTGAAGTCTGCCTGTCCAAGTAAAAACCCAGGATTTTCGCCGCCAGTAATTTCACGTTGAATAGTTGGTTTGGGAGGATCGTAATGGGTAAATTTTGCGGTTACGCAATATTCCTGTTTGATGGGGTAATAATGAAAGCATGAAAAATCTTTGAGGGCTTGAGATTCTTTATCCCAAACTCGCAGCATGGGGGATCCGCCGCGAATGATGATCTTCATGGTAATCGCGCCTACTTCGATCAAGTCAGGATTTTTGTCTTTGTCTGTAATTAGTGGACGCGCCTGCGGCGCTTTGCCGTTGACGGTGA
Source organism: Anaerolineaceae bacterium (assembly GCA_009885945.1). Taxonomy (GTDB): domain Bacteria; phylum Chloroflexota; class Anaerolineae; order Anaerolineales; family Villigracilaceae; genus VFJR01. The sequence goes on along the minus strand of VFJR01000186.1, from coordinate 3,634 downwards.
TTTTTATGTTTTTAGCAGGGTGAATTGTGATGTTGCCTTCTTTGAGCAAGAAGTATCCGCAATCAGCATGAGGAAGTTGCGGCAGGAAAATTTTCTTGTTATCGGCACTCCCAAAGGAATTTTCACCTTCTTCCAACCAGAATAAACCTGCTAAATTTAGCCAATGCAGCGGATCGGATGCGGTTTTTTTATCACGCGTTGTGCGATGTTCAAGAATAGATTGTGAATAGGTTTGATTTGACACTGTTTTTATTTTCCTAAAATTTCTGCCATAAGATCGGGGCGGTCTGTCATAATGCCATCTACACCCCATTGAATGTATTGCTTCATTAGTTCGGGGTCATCCACTGTCCACGGTTCCACTTTGATATTTTTGGCGTGCGCTTCGCGGATGAATCTTTCGGTCACAATTGAAATGCCAAATGATTCGGATGGATCAAATGGAGGTGCAACAGATTGATATTGCGGTACTATAAATCCGCTTAAGAAAATTTTGCCTAGCAATACTAAATTGGTCACTTCGCCTTTGGATGCTGAGGTGGCAATCTCGGGGCATACATGGCGGAAGCTTTGCATTGCTTTGTCGTGGAAAGAAGCAATGTTAACCTTATCTTGCATGTTATATTGACGTATCAAATTGCACAAGGGTATTTCGATTTGCGATTTTGTTAACTTGATTTCAATGACATAACGTATGAGCGGGTATTTTTGAAACAGTTCTTCCAAAGTTGGAACTTGTATGCTCTGCCCGCGATACGGAAAGGTTTTGCTGTTGTCGTTGCTCCATTGATAGGCGGCATCAAGTTCTTTTAATTCGGTGAGAGTCAGGTCTTCTATTAGACCTGTGCCATTGGTGGTTCTATCCACTTTTTCGTCGTGCATGAGTACGATGACGCCGTCTTTGGTGATGTGCGCGTCCATTTCTAGCACATCTGCGCCGATTTGTACGGCGTTGTCAAAGGCGAACATGGTGTTGCCGGGCCAGATGCCATCTCCGCCTTGGTGGGCGATGATCAATGTTTTGGCGATGTCTGCGTAATAGGGGCGGGCAGGCGCTTTGGGGTTTGCAGAAAGAGAAAGGATAATGGCGATGCCAAGCAGAATAAATAATATTTTTGGGGCTGTAAGTTTCATAGTTTAAGTATACATGGATATGATGGCGAATTGACAGAGGTCGTTTTTTCTCGTATAAATAATGAAAATTATCATATGGAGGTAGCTATGTTTTCGATAGGTGTATTGTCAGAAGGCGCTGGCGGGGGGCAGACAGAATTGCTATGGCTGTTATATGCGGGCATCGCGTTGTTCTTGTTGTTGGTTGCTGTTGGCTGGTGGAGTGGTTCTGGGAAACAGAATCAGGTTGAGGCGGGGCATGAGGCGCATGTTGAGGTGCAAGAAAAGAAACCTGATGTGAAAAAAACTCAGGCGAAGGCGCCGCTTAAAAAGAAGAAATCAAAATAAAAAAAGAGAGACCTGATTTATGTCAGGTCTCTCTTTTTTTTATAAGTAGCGGGCGGTTGCCATGATGATGATTGCAAGCAACAGTGAGTATGAGTTGACTGGTACGACCCAGGCTTGTTGCTTTGAGACTTTTGCAAGGGTTGCGGCTTGTTCTGGTGTGGGCTTGCCTTGAATTTGTGCGCCGAGTTTTGCGAGCTTCATATTATTCATGCCGTTCATAAACCCGGTCACAAAGCCGATCATGGCAAAGACTGCTCCAATCCCTAGTGTTCTGCCAAACCCTGCAGACATCCATTGGACTGATTTAAATCCATTAGAATCCAAACCATAAAGCCAAAAACCTGCGATGATGGTTGCAAATACTGTCACATTCATGATGGCTGAAAATTTAGTTTTGCTCATGAAGTGTCCTGCGAATTGTTTGCCGGCATCGCCTGTGGCGCGTATGGTGGGACCGATGAAGAAGTTCATCAGCAACGCGGCGCCTACCCAAAATGAGCCGCCAACAATATGAATGAAGCGAAGTGTGAGTCTTAGGTAATCAGGTTCCATTGTTTTCTCCTGTATATATTTTTTATATTAACAAAAACTCCCTACTTTGTGCGTAGGGAGTTTTTAAAGCCCCGCCAGTAAATAAAATTACAGACCTTTAATCATGAGGCTGAGCGCAAGAAGAGCGAAGCCTAGGAATACCAGCCAAAAAGCGTATGCAGCTAAAGCGCCAACTATCCCAATATTTCCGAGCAAACCAAGTAATCCAAGAATAACTGAAATCCAAAATGTTGCTTGTTTAGGTGGTGAAAGTTTCATTTTATCTCCTGTGAAAAAGTTGAAAATCTGGCGGGCAGGTTGTTTATAGCACAGCTATTCGGAATGTCAATGGTATGAAAACAGGGGCTTGTGTGATTAAGCATTTCAATTGAAAACATCGTTTTTTTATCTGATATAATTTCGCGTTTATTAACAACTTTGCACATCGTTCAGGGGCAGGCGGTGTTTACCTTGATAAAATAGCGGAGTCTATATAATGAAGAAAGAACAACAATTGGATTTGTATTACCAGATGGTTTTGATTCGCCGCCTCGAAGAACGAGGCTCGGAGTTATATCAGGCTGGGAAAATTGGCGGCTTTATGCACCTATATATCGGGCAAGAGGCCGTTTCAACAGGCTTGATCGCGGCACGTGAAGAGCGTGACCGTGTAATCACTGCTTATCGTGACCATGGCGTAGCGTTGAACTGCGGTATTTCTGCTGATGCTGTCATGGCTGAATTGCTTGGCAAATCAACGGGTATGTCTAAGGGCAAAGGCGGTTCGATGCATATGGCGGATACCACCAAGAACATGTGGGGCGGACATGCAATTGTGGGTGGGCATTTGCCTATTGCTTCCGGCTTTGCGATTGGCGACCAATACGCAGGCAATGATAACGTGACCATTTGTATGTTCGGCGACGGCGCGACCAATATTGGTTATTTCCATGAAGCATTGAACATTTCCAAGACCTGGGGGTTGCGTGTTTTGTGGGTCTGCGAAAACAACCAGTATGGCATGGGCACTACGGTGGAACGCGCATCAGCAGTGACTGAGATTCGTCAAAAAGCCGAAGGTTATGGAATGAAGAATGGTCAAGTGGACGGTATGGATGTGATGAAGGTGTATGAAGCATCCAAAGAAGCCATTCAATTTGTTCGCAAAAATGCTGAACCTTATTTCCTTGAAATTGATACCTACCGCTTCCGCGGACACTCCATGGGTGACCCGGAACGATACCGCAAAGCAGAAGAAGTGAAGAAGTTTCAGGAAAATGATCCAATCGGAATCTTTAATAAGCAATTGCTGGATAAAAAAGTTGCTACTAGAAAACAATTGGATGAGATCGAAACCCGCGCAAACGAAGAAGTGATCAAGGCAGTTGAATTTGCCGAGGCTTCTCCTGAACCCGCGATGGAAGAGTTGTATTCGGATATTTACGCTGATTAATTAACCACAAAGGAACACTAAGGGTCACAAAGGTTTTCCTTAGTGTTCCTTTGTGACCCTTAGTGGTATAGGAATTTATAACATGGCAAAAATCACAATGCGCGAGGCAATCTCGCAAGCTCTGATGGAAGAAATGGATCGCGACCCCAAGGTCTTTATCATGGGTGAAGAGATCGGCGTTTGGGGCGG
>VFJR01000169.1 GCA_009885945.1 Anaerolineaceae bacterium | reverse complement strand
GTAGTGGGTTATTTTGAGGAAGAAGCAGTCTACAGTTATACAGAATATTTAACTGAAGTAGATAATGGCATTATCCCAAATGTTCCCGCGCCTGACATTGCGATTGAATATTGGAAATTAAAGCCTGACGCACGCTTGCGTGATGTAATCATCGTTGTCCGCGCAGATGAACTTCATCACCGTGATGTAAATCATGATTTTGCAGATGAGTTGGCTTGATACCCAAAATTGGTCTGATTAGGAAGCGATGATGCATGCAACCCAAGAAGAGATGTCTGCCAGTGTCTGTCCTATTCAAGCAGAGGTACAATAATCGATACCCATCCATAGAGTCTTGAGCCAAGGGACAATATGCCATGCCTGTCAAGAAAACAAAGAAAAAACGTTGAATCATAAGCGCTAATCAATGCTTACGATGAAAATCCATAGGCTGTAGAAATGTCTAAACTCTCAAATCTTTTTAGAAGGCCAGGTATACAAACCAAATTGGTTTTTTATTTCAGCGCCTTGATTCTCCTGGCTGTGACAATTGTCAGCGTATCTGCTTACTCACAGATGGTAAAAGCATTTGAATCTTTGCCCGAAAACACCGCACATCAAATCGCAATGAACTTCCGCATCAGAATGGTAATTCTGGGCAGTACCCTCTCCATTGCACTTATCACGCTAAGCTACCTGCTGGCAAGACAAATCACCAGACCCTTGCGCGCGCTCTTAAGTGCTGCAGGCCGCATCGCAGCGGGTGATTTAAATATTACCATCCCGCTTGTTTCAACAGATGAGCTGGGCATCCTCGCTCAAACTATCAACAAGATGACGGATGCGATCCGCGGGATCCTGACAGGGCTTGATTATAAACTTCAGGAACAAAAACAAAATGAGTTGGAGCGCGAAAAATTAATCGCTGAACTTGAAGCCAGAAACGCCGAATTAACCCAATTCACCTACACAGTTTCCCACGATCTTAAGTCCCCGCTTGTCACCATCAACGGTTATCTCAGTTATATCGAACAAGACGCGGCCTCCGGCAACACGGAAAGGTTAAAGCAAGATATCCAGCGTATTCAGGAAGCCGCCAGGAAAATGCACGCGCTCCTGACTGAATTAATCGAACTCTCGCGCATCGGTCGCGTGATCAATGCGCCGGAAAACATCCCCTTTGAAAGCCTCGTACAGGATGCAATGGATATCGTCCACGGTCAACTGGAAACGCACCACGTTACGGTTCAGACTCAGCCGAACCTGCCCATTGTCTACGGAGATCATCAGCGTCTAACAGAAGTTTTGCAAAACCTGCTAGATAATGCTGTTAAATATATGGGCGATCAACCTGTACCCCTGATCGAAATCGGCGCCCGAAAAGAAGAAGATAAAATCGTCTACTTTGTAAAAGACAATGGCACAGGAATTGACGCTCAATATCACAAACGCATCTTCGGTCTCTTCGACAAATTAGATGCCACCAGTGAAGGCACCGGTATCGGACTGGCACTCGTCAAACGCATCATCGAAACCCACGGCGGAAAAATTTGGGTTGAATCAGAGGGACTGGGCAAAGGTTCAACATTTTTCTTCACCTTGCCAAAATCTCCTGAGCCAAGATTATCTCAAGACTGATAATATCAGCACCCACACCATCGCCTTCGAAGGTGAATCCATTGACAGGATTTTACGTTTCCGTACCGAAAGGTAATATAAGTAACGGTAAATATGAACCGAATAGATAAATTTTCCCAATCAATTCAGATCTGGATCCATCAACCTGATTATCAAGATCCCGATAAAAACCTTTCGGCTTTTTATATTCAGGCAATATCGCTTGTTGCCATCTTTGCGGCGATGATCATTGGTGTCGTGTATGCTGTAGCGGGACAATTTAATTATGTAGGCCTGGTTGTTCTCAACATTCTTGCCTGCATCCTAACGATCGTCCTGGTGCGGGTAAGGATATTGCAATTCGCATCCATTCTACTGATGATTTCCACGCTGGGTTTACTTACATTTGGGATCCTGTCTGTCGGGGGTATTCATGCGCTGAGTTCCATGCTTTTTCCGGTGCTTTTGATCTTTGGCGGCCTGCTGTTGAGCCGCAGATCATATATTATTTACAGCATTTTATGTGTTGTTAGCGTGGGGTTGATCGTTTATGCCGAGAATCAAAAACTTCTGATCCCATACTTTCCAGACCCTGCCGATTTCGCGGTATTTATCACAGTCGCTATGATGATCGCGGCATCCGCACTGGTTATCCGTTTTATTACAGAGAGTTTACAGAACAACCTGTCCAAACTAAGGCATACCATGCATGAAGTATCGACGCAAAAAATCATGCTTGATCATGTCGGCCAGGCTGTTGTGGGATGTAATGTGGATAATCTTATTATTTATTGGAATCAAGCCGCAACCGATTTATATGGGTGGCGGGCGGATGAGACCGTCGGTAAAAAATATTTCGAGTTGATTTCCACGCAGGTTACTCCCGAGACGACCAATGCGATTCGCGCCGCATTGCTCCGAGGCGAAATATGGTCCGGCGAAATGATGATCAAAAAACGGGATCAAACCGAGTTATTTATAATTGCCACGATCACGCCGCTTCGTGATGAATTTGAAAAAATAACAGGCTGGATCGGTATTGCCGCCGACCTGACCGCGCGCAAAAAAACCGAGCAAGAATTCAAACGAAAAGCGGATGAGATGACCCTGCTGTACCAGCTTGGAATTTCCTTTGCGTCGGGTAAGGACCTATACAATACCTTGCTTGCGCTTCAAGAGCAGATCATCCGGCTTATTCAAGCGGATGCTTTCTATGTTGCCATTTATAACGAACAGACCGATATCGTCAGTTACCCGGTCTTTTTTGACGAGGGCGAACCGCTGACGGAAACAAACCGTCTCCTGCATGAATGGCCTGGTTTGACCGGCGCTGTGATTTTTAGCGGAAAAACCTTATACCTGCCGAATATAATGTTGCCTGAGGTGGAACAGACATTTCGTCCGTATGATAGTAACGATCTAGTACTCCGCACATTTTTGGGTATTCCATTGATTTCAAATGACCGCACCATAGGCATGCTGTCAGTGCAAAGTAAAACTGCAGATGCTTATACGGCAGATCAGATCCAGTTAATGGAAAACGTGGCTGTGCTCGCCGCGATTGCCGTCGATAAGGCGCAACTACTGGATCAGGTCCAGCTTGAGCTAGTTGAGCGTAAACGGGCTGAACAAAAATACCGCAACATATTTGACAATGCGATTGTTGGTATCTTTCAAAGCACCCCCAATGGACATTTGATCAGCGTTAACCCTGCAATGGCACGTATGTATCGATATGACTCTCCAGAAGACATGGTAAATACAGTCACTGATATAGCTAATCAGATCTATATTGATTCAACTGCAAGAGATGTGATACGGCTACGCCTTGAATCTGGTGAGGAAATAAGAGAACACGAAGCATTGGAATATCGCAAAGACAAATCCCAACTGTGGACTTCCATGAACGCGCAAGTAATTCGTGATGAACATGGCAATACACTTTATTATGAAGGCACGGTCGAAGATATAACCTTTCGCAAAAAAATCGAAACGGAACGCCGCCGTGCCGAGGAAGCTTTGCATCAATTTCGAAAGTTAATGGATGAAACCAACGATGCCTTTTTCTTGATCGACCCGCAAACAAGTCAATATATTGATTTCAACAAAATCGCACATGAAAAACTTGGATATACCCGTGAGGAACTAAGTCAACTTGGGGTACTTGACATAGCCGAGCATGTAACCAGCATGGATGTATGGGGAGAGAGAGCAGATCTTGTGCGCGAGAAGGGCGGCCTTCTTTTCGAATCAATTTATCGGCGAAAAGATGGCACGAAATTCCCCACAGAGGTCAACGCGCGCATGTTGGACTATGGCGAAAAAACGATCATTGTCGCAAATGTACGTGATATCACCGAGCGAAAACAAGCAGAACTTGAGCGCGAGCAATTGATCCAAGAGCTTGCCCTCAAAAACACAGAGTCTGAAACCTTGCGTGAGAGTCTGGCAAGCATTGTAGGCACATTTGAATTTACCGAAATCATTGAGCTTATTCTCGATCAAATTAAGCGCGTGATCCCCTATGACAGGGCATCCGTTTGGACGATCCAAGATGAGCAACAGATATTTTTTGCTGGCCGTGATTTACCTAAAGATATGAAGCGCTCACATCCTTTGGATCGTGAAAATTCAGCTATATCTCTTTTCAATGGTGAGACAGCCTACTTGTTAAACAATAATGTACAGGAAGAACTACCTGAGTTCAGGTCTCCCCCCGATCACCTGATCAACTCCTGGCTTGCCATCCCATTAAAAACACATGGAAAAATTATCGGCACCATCGCCCTTGATGGATATCAACGGGATCAATTCAAACCCCGTCATGTCAACCTCGCACTAGGTTTTGCCAATCAGGTTGCCATTGCACTTGAAAACGCTCGTTTGTTTAGCGAATTGCAAAACGAATTATCCACCCGCGAGAATCTCATCAAAGAATTGGAAACAAAAAACGCAGAGCTGGAACGCTTCACCTACACAGTATCACACGATCTAAAATCTCCACTTGTCACCATCAATGGTTTCCTTGGCTATTTAAAACACGATATGGCTTTAAGTAATCCAGAGCGCGCAGCAGTAGATATCCAACGCATTCAAGACGCTGTAGATAAAATGCATTTATTGCTCAGGGAACTATTGGAACTTTCCCGTATTGGTCGTATTGTAAATCTGCCTGAAAAAATTCTTTTTGAAGAATTGGTACGAGACTCATTGGAAATTGTCCATGGACGATTGGAAGCGCGCGGAATAACGGTTCTGACTCAGCCGAACCTGCCAGCCATAAAAGGAGATCGTCAGCGTCTGACAGAAGTTCTGCAAAACCTAATCGACAACGCTGCCAAATATATGGGTGATCAGTCTGCGCCTTTGATTGAAATCGGTCAACATGGCGAAGAGTCCGGGCTGTACATATTTTTTATCAAAGATAATGGCATTGGGATATCATCCCAGTTTTACGAACGCATCTTCGGCCTATTCGACAAACTGGACGCAAAAAGTGAAGGCACAGGCGTGGGGCTTGCTCTCGTGAAGCGAATCATCGAAGTCCACGGCGGCAGGATCTGGGTCGAGAGCGAAGTGGGAAAAGGCTCTACTTTTTATTTCACTCTGCCAAAATCACTCGAAATAAAAACCAATGGAGCCTGATAGAATCTGCACTCACATCATCGCCTTCGAAGGTGACTCCATCGCAAAAATGTATATTTGGCAACTGATCTGATTATGAAACGATGATGCTGGAAAAATTTGGCAAGGATCTACAGCCGCATCGTGTGAAGTATAGAACCCACAAGCGTTAACATGTCACTCTGAGGGAGCACTTGTTGCGATCGAAGAGTCTCGCTCGCCGTGACATGAACTAAGTGACTGTCCCTTTTATAAAGAGGAGCCATGAAAAGAATTATCGCCCTGTTATTTACGTTGATCATATTCCTATCTGCCTGTGCGAGTCCTACTGTACCGATTTCTGCGCCTGTTGAACAAGTTGAAGCAACATCCGCATTGCAATCAACGGAGGTTGGTGTTGTGGGAAATACAGTGATTGCCGCGTCCACGTCCGAATCAACTTCAACGCCTACACCTGTGCCACCGTCACCGCATTGGTATTGGTCAGTGGATGATTCAGATACGGAAAAGGTTATTGCGGTGAATCAATTTGGGGAGCGGCGTGAACTCGGCGCGTTGGCGCAGTCCGATGATCTGCATACCGTGGTCATATCCCTAGATGATGAACGCGCGTTACTTTTTCTGGATAACGACGATACCCTGCGCGTCTATCTACTTACACCCGCTGGGGTGCAAAAGATCAAGCTCCCTGATGAGCCTGTTTATTTCAATACCGAACTTTCACAATTTAGCCGCGCGGTTGTGGCTGTCTATGCTGATTACGCCGTCTTCACGTATGCCGCAAATGGCGATGTTGGCACGGTGAATACGGGACCTGTTTACCTCGTGGATCTACAATCATTAACTGCAAAACTGATCGATGAAGATGGCAATCGCGACCCCATTGATGTGAACCGAGCATGGTTCCGCATTTCGCAGGATGGACGTTATCTGCGCTACCTAAACGGTAATGCTGATGTAAAAAAAATCGAGATCCGTGAATTGGATCTGTCCACTGGCATTGTCCGGACGATCAACATAAATCAGGGTCCGCCAGCCAGAGTACACGCTTCGCCTGAGGGCGATATGTGGTATCCAGACAGTGCCAACCTCATTTTGGACCTCAACGGAAATCAAATGGAGTTCGCAGATGAGGCGCAAATGTTCACTCCTTTAAGGGATGGCAAGGGTCTTGTGTATGATTGGAATTGTGTGGATAACTGCGAGCTCAAAGTCATCACGCCATTTGGGAACGACGCCGCACTGACCTACAATTTACCGTGGACAATTGAGGGCGCATCTTCTTATGTTAATGTGCGCCAAGTCCTGCCTGATCAAAGCCTGTTATTTGCTGGGATGCCTTATGCAACGTTTTCAAATGCACCTGCCATTGTGGAAACCTATCCCACTTTGACAGAGATCGATATTCCTCTCTTTCGCCTCACACCTGACGGGCAGGCGCGTCTTGTGGGAACCTATGTCCAAGGTGACTTTACCAGCAACGTCTCCCGCAACAGTCAATTTATCCTGATGAAATCGATTGACAAGACTTCACTCTTTGTCTACGACGCCGTTGCAGACCGTCCGCTGTTCAGCATGCCGATCGATACTGAACTGGAAGAGCCACTTGTAATTATCAAATTTTATGCTAACGGTCTTCTGGCTAATTTGAGCGCGTCCGTACCAGGTACAAAAAATAGTGATTATCGTAACTTCTATTATTTGTATGACTTCAAAACAGCAACTGTTCTGAACTGGGAGGATGCCAATGCCGAGATCAATAGTTGCCCCGACCTGCTCGAAGATGGGAAGCTGGTGTGCTGGATATATCGAACCGATTCAATCAACTTTGATCTGGTACGCTTTGAGCCTGCCACTGGAATAAAGATACCTCTGCTCGAGGATGTCTGGCTGGTTGATTTCACTCCTTAATCGGATTGGCAACTGGTCTGATTATGAAACGATGATGCTGGAAAAATTTGGCAAGGATTTGACGCCACACCGGGTGAAGTATAGAACGTTGAAGATGTAAACAACTATGGAGTTCATCAGCAATCTATCCGAATCCAGAATAATCAAAGAGGCGGTCATCTTCAAGATGACCGCCTCTTTTTATTTCATTTATCTCATCATTGATTCAACGGCAGGCTGTGTCAACTGCTGATATATCTCATTCATGCGCAGCGGGGGGTAGGGCAAATCATGGTCAACCCACCAGGCAAGGAGTGCGGTCAACGAACTGGCAAGGTGATAAACAACAATTTCCAAGGGAACTTTCTCATTTTTCTTTGCCCATTGATTTTTGAGCGCTTCACGCACTAATGCAGATAAGTATTTGTGCATATGTGCGGACATAAGATTCCCACCCTGTTTCCCAACCAGTGCTTTGTAAACATCTGTATAGCTTTGAGCATGTTGAAAAACGATTAGGCTCAAATCCCATACGCTGGCTTTTTCAGATGTTTGATCCGTCAAATGATGTTCAAATAGCGACCACAAATTTTCAAACCCGCTGAGGAATAAATCTTCTGTATCTTTGAAGTGTAAGTAAAACGTTGATCTGCCGATATTGGCGCGCGTAATGACATCCTGTACGGTGACTTTATCAAATCCTTTTTCAAGAATTAATTCTATAAGCGCTTCATGCAATACCTTGCGGGTACGTTGAATCCGTTTGTCAAGTGTTTCTTTTGCCGCCATGTATTCTCCTCGTTCTTGCACAGATCAGGTCGAAATGCTCAGTATTGGACACTTATATTTCCATTGTTTATTGACGCTAGCCACTTCAGCCAGTATAACAAAAACGATCGCTCGATCAAAAAATATTCAAGGAGAAAACAACATGAAAGCAGTATTTGAAAACAAGTATGCGAGGTTATCGTTGGTCAGTATTACGGTGATGATGATTGTCACGTCCATTCACCATGTCTATAGGCTGGGGTTTGGTCTTTTGGTTCCCACAATTATTCTGACGACTTTGCCTTACGTACTCATGCGCTGGTACGCGAACTCTGGGAACAAAGCGATTTTAAAATCCTACTCGTTTTTCAGTGCTTTGATGTTTATCTGGTTCGGCTTCATAGATGGCTTTATGGATCATGTGCTGAAGGCAAGTGGAGTGCAAAACACAACCTTCCTGCCCGGTGGTGAAGCGGATGTAGTGAAGACCGCCATCTCCCTATGGTCACCCGAAGCAGGGAATATTTTTTATGAGGGCACAGGCGTATTAACATTTATCTTTGGTGCAATCGCAATGGGATATCTTGTCAGGATGATCCAAGCCCAACACATTGCAGATAAGGCGGGGCAATTGAAACTATCAGGAAGTTGATTCATTTTCCATCATCATCGCCTTCGAAGGCGATGATGATGGAAAAATAGCCGCCTCCAGTAAGTATTTATAGTGAATGCTTTTGTGTTATTCCAAGGTCACAATATTTTTATGAATCAAATGCGCGTACTTATTTTGCAAACGAATGAAATGGTTTTGGATCGCGTCTGCCTCTGCGCCGGTGGGGGCGAGGAACCTGCCTTTTTCCACGCCATTGCGCGCGATCTCACGGCAAACTGCTTCAGTGATTAATTCTGCCAGCAAGACCTGCCCCTGCAAAGTTGAATCCAAGCGTTCCTGTTCGTCCAAATAAATTTTGACAGACGGCGCTTCAGTTGCAATCACAATACTGGAGTTAACGCGGTCAAAATACACACGCTGACGAGGGTCACTACGATCATCAAAACGAATATCGCTGAATAAAGAATTTGAATTTTTTGTTGGAGCAACAATCAACATCTCTTTTTTAGAATGTACTTGCACTTGCGCCCGTGCTTTATTTTTATCTAGCTGCGCGATCACTGCGCCTTCTGCGCCCACTTGCCTGCCTTCCACTGTGATAATGGCTTCGCCAATACTCGCATCGCCTTTATGTTTTTTAAGTGTTGCCGTTGCAGGTGAAACGATCAACTCAGAACTGGTTGAAGTGATCGGAACTTTGATGCCAGGCTTAATATTTTTTCCCAGCCTGACCCGCAAAGTCAAACGAATCGAACGCCCCGTTTGCACATAAGCGCGCGGAGGAAAAAACGCCATGCCGGAAGAGGGTAATTCAATGGCAAGGTTGCCAAATTTATCGCGTTTATCGCTTAATTCAGAAAGTGCAATCGTATTAAATTCACGCAAAGCATGGTCGATTTTTTGCTTAAACTTTTTATCCATGCTGGCTTGTTCTTCATGCTGGGCATGTTTGCGTTCTTTCTCAATTAACGGTTCAAGTTTACTTTCTATAGCCAGCTTCAACGCGCGCGCAAATGGATGTGTCCAATTAATGCCGTCCCGTGTAGCGGTTAAAACAGGCTCGTCATTTTTCAACAACTCATGCAAATAATCACACTTGATCGAACCGTAAAAATATCCTGCATACGGATCATTCTCAAACTTGAGCATGGTCAGCGAAACCACCATCGCCTTGCTGATCACCAGCAAGCCGCCATCCGCATAATCGCCTTCTTCGCCTCGTGTAGAAAGTTGTATGCTGGAGCGAAAGACATCCAACTTTACCCTGACAGGGTACCCCTCAATTTTAATTTTCTCGCTCAGAACTTTCGTGCCTTTGGGCGCAATATAACTTAAGGTATGTTCCTGACGAACCTTTCCATCTGCTGTAATTTCACGCAAAATGATTCTGCGTTTTGGGTTGCTCATGATTGGACGTAATTCAAAATGCCGCTGCAAATAATTACGCATATTGTCAAACTGCGGAACTTTTACATCATCACGCGAAATGATGATTTCAATGATCGTGCCATTCCCCTGTTTCACTCCATATTGTTCGCGCAGGGGCACAGTCGCGCGCATGGGCTCATCTAAATTAAAAGTAGGAATGCCATTTTTCAATAACAGCGAACATGAATAAAAACTTCCGCCTCTAAAAGAACGCACGTAGCCATGTCCGAGCCCAAAAATGGAATCTTTCATGCCGCGTCCCCACATGCCGCGCACATGCTTATCTTCTTTAATTCCGCTGGTGGCTTCGCCGTATGTGCCCACCACTTTATCCATGCGCCCATCATTCATGCCCTCGGCATGATCACGCACACGGATGACAGAATTTTTATGTCTCCGCAAAACATCAATGATGATCTCGCCTCTGCCTTTTTGCCCCGCATCTTCGAGCCGTGAATAACTGTCGTTGCTATTCGTGATCACCTCAACCAGCGCGCGCAACACATCCTTGCGAATCGCCTGATCCGCTTGTTGCATCGCAACTCTATCAGCATATTGTAATTTTCGACTTCCAGCCATTTTTAATTTCCTATTTCTTCAACTTTTTCTGAGAGCTTAATAAATTAACAAAACGTCTTTCGCAATAATCTAGTAGTGAAAGTAGATCTTGCCTGTTATGAATCTCTGCGTATCCCTTATAAAGTTTCACATTCTTTATCAGCGTTTCGTTCGATGATTCCATCGTGCACAATAACAAACTTCTAAAATCAAACTCGCCAACGTTTGCTTTACTTCCATTTTTTCGATACATCACAAAAGCATCTGACCTTTCCATCACTTTAATAAACTTACCCGACAAAGCAAATAAAGCCTTATCCACTTTTGGCGTATTCTCAACGACCGATTTTTTTTCCTGCTTCCTAGCGATTTCTTTGACAGGCATCGGCGCTGGCGGCGTAGATTTCTCTACCCATATGGGGCGCGCCTTTTTAATCGGAGATGGATTGGGTCTCTTCGACGCTGCCTTCTCTTGAATAACGCTTCTTTCTTCCTTTTTAGCTGGTTGCTGTACCTCAACCTTTTTCAAGCTGAGAGTTTTTGCTTTCGCCTTACCAATGATAGATTTCGATTTCTTAACTTCCACAACAATGGGCTTTTTCTTTTCCGAAGATTTTTTTGCCTTTCGTTTACGCATTACAACTTGCGGCTTTTTAACTGGCGTAACCGAAATAGCTTTTGGCTTGGGAACAATTACACTCTTCGAGCTCGCCTTACGTATTACAGAATTCGCTTTCTTCTTAATTGGTTTGAACAACCCCAAAGCCTTTGCAACTCTTTGCGCAATTCTCATCCCTTTGAAAGTTAACTTAAAGCCAATCTCTGCATCTCCGCCAATCAGCCCTTTGCTTTTGCAATCACTCCAACGCCTGCTCACCAGCGCAGAATCGGGCCATTTGCTGTAGTTCTTTAGCCCAAACTTTTGCGGGAAAAGCAAAAAGGATGCCGAGACAACATCCTCTATATTGACTTGCAGTCTTTGTTCTTGCACAAAATGAATGGCAAATAGAAGCAAATCACCAGCGTGAATTTTGCTATAAATTTCCGCACCGATCTTTGGAATGTTTCGCTTCTTCAGTTTTCTTTTGCCAGATGGTGAATCCGCCATTGTGTTGGATACCCTTTTCATAAATTTGTTCAGCGCCGTTGAGCTTCAGACAGAACGGACATGATTTTACATTGAATCAACCAAATTATAGGTCTGTTTTTACGGCTCCCTATTTTTGAGGTTTTTCAGCTTGCTGATAAATAGATTTGATACAATTAAGGCATGGCATCTAAAAAAGAATACACCCCAAAAATTGCAATGAGCATTCATGCTCACCCTGACGATCAGGAGTTTTCCATTGGCGGCACACTTGCTAAATGGGCGCAGGCTGGTTGTTCGGTGATCACTGTTGTTATTACCAGCGGAGATTCTGGTTCTAATGACGTTACCAAGGATGGCAGTTATAAACAGGAGCTGGCGGCTTTGCGCGAGAAGGAACAGCTTGCCGCAAATGCTGTGCTTGGAGTTGCTGAAACTGTGTATTTGCGTTACCCAGACGGCGAATTGGAACCCAGTATCGCTTTGCGAAAAGAATTGACGCGTGTGATTCGAAAATATAAGCCAGATGTTGTTGTTACTGGTAATCCCGAAGCGTGGTTCTATGGCAAAGAGTATGTTAATCATCCAGACCATCGCGCGGCGGCGCAGGCGGCTTGCGAGGCGGTTTTCCCGTCTGCTGGCACCAGGCTTATTTTTACAGACCTGCTTACAGCGGGGTATGAGCCGCATAATGTAAAGCGTTTATATGTGCATGGATCTGATAAACCCGATACTTGGGTGGATATCTCAAAGACAATCGAAACAAAAATTAAAGCCTTGCAACAACATGTCAGTCAAGTGCCTGTGGATGAGGTGGGTAAGTGGATGAAGAGTTGGGCAAAAGATAGCGGCAAAAAGAAAAAGATGAAATATGCCGAGACTTATAAAGTGATGATCTTGCAGGAAGAAAAAGAAGATAAGTAAAGAAAAAACCCCATAGCTTAAGTTATGGGGTTTTTATATTTCTAATAGCTCACCAGCGGTAATTTTCTCAGCCATTTTTTTTCTGTTAATTCCTTCAATATAAAATCTGCTCCATCTGCACGAGAAATTTGGGTACCAGACTCTTTACTTACAAACCCCACTTGATATTTGCGTGTGTGTTTGCCGTTGATCAAGCGCGGATAACGCACAACTGTCCATTCCAAATCAGAAGCCTGAATCACTTTTACATTCTCGGCAGAATCCAACACTACATCTTTTGCTAGAAAATTAAGCAGGAAACCAATAAAATGGTCAATAAATTTCGGCTGATCTTCGGGCTGACGAACACCTGCGCCTGTTGTCGAAACCAATCGGCGTGTTCCGTGCTTTTTCATGCCAGCTATGATATTTTTAGCAGAGGTCTCCATCATATGTGAAACAGGCGGTCGGGTTGGACCCAGTGCGCTGACGACAACGTCCTGCCCTGCAATCGCATTTGCAACAGCGGCAGCATCCATCGCATCGCCTTTGAGCACATTTAAATTTGCGTGTTTGACCCCAAATTTTTCTGGCGAACGAACAAAGGCAGTCACCGTATGTCCTGCTTCCAACGCTTGCTCTACAACTTTCAATCCCACTCCGCGAGATGCTCCAAATACAACGATTTTCATTTTTTCCTTTATTATGTGAACTTACGCAGAACTAAAATCTTTTTTACCGCCACTCTCTGTAAATAGAATGGGCTAACGGTTTACGTTAGAGGAGCATAACGCTTGGGCGTAGACTTTGCTTGGGAGCAGAGAAAACTCGAAGCCAGAAAATGCTGCGGAATCCCCAGCGCCTAGTGTGTGTTTTGCGAGCCCACTTATTGCTTTAAGACTCCTATTTTGTACTGAAGTCTTTTCCGAACCATTTTATTGAAAGTGTTGATAATGTTCTATCATTATGCATATCGTCAATAATTTGATTAATTGTTCCAAGTAAAGTCTCGATAGGCAGTGTATGGCTATAATCAATTGTGATTGCGGCAGCATCTGTTCCATTTTCGTAATAATATGGCATAGTGAATGCGAGAACATTTGAACGCTTAGTTGTAATCCAGTATGAACCTACGCCAATATCCCACCTGTCTCCCCAATTGCCTGTTTTAACTTCATTGTAAGGTGGGGTTACGAGGCAAGTCTCAACGCCAAGTCGTAAACCTATTTGAATTGCGACATCTACATCAAAGCCTTGTAATTGGGCAGATGAAAATTGGTCAAAAGCACATTTAGTATCAGTTGGACGTTGCCCAGCAGGATTTGCAAAAGACTGCGGTTGAAAATCTTCATTTGTTGCTACTACAATTGTGCCACTAGATAGGATTTCGGCTAATAAACCATCAGTATTTGAAATTACTACTGTTGGAAAAGGCGTGATGGTGGGAGTAAGAGTGGGCGGAACATTAGTTGGTGTATCTGTTGGAAGTGGTAAGGATGTTTGGGTTGGTATAGATGTTGTACTACCACCACAGGCAGAAAAAGCAAAGATTATTAGAACGGCAACAAACAAGATTTTTTTCATAGCAAAAACTCCTTTTATTTTTTTGTTTTCACACATGCCCATTTAGCATGTGTGGGCTAACATGCCATATGCGACAACCACATAACGGACTATAGACCGCTAAACCGTACCGCAAAACTATCGAATAAAATAGTATCGTATTGATGCGAGAGCGAAACTTCTTTTTCCCATCCTCGTGCTCCTTATTAAAGAAAATCTATGTTCAAAAGTGGGCCCGGTAGGATTCGAACCTACGACCAAGCGATTATGAGTCGCCTGCGCTAACCGCTGCGCCACGGGCCCCTACTTAAGGATCAAGTGCTTCAGTGTCAAGCGTCATGTACTTGACACCTGAAACGTGACACTGAAACACCTTATAAAGAGCGGGAGATGGGATTCGAACCCACGAATATCAGCTTGGAAGGCTGACGCCTTACCACTTGGCGACTCCCGCAATGGACGCTCATTTTACTGTGATGGGCAGTGACC
>VFJR01000165.1 GCA_009885945.1 Anaerolineaceae bacterium | reverse complement strand
TGAGACATGCCTTTTCTCCTGCGCCCTACACACTAAATTATTGGGTACCAGTGTCTCATCATTATAGTCACAGAGGGTTGTCCTCTAAACAATAAGTTTGACATATATTGCGCATGGCCTTCTGCCATCCATCTATAACCTTTTTGACAACTGTGTTGTTTCTGCCAGACATGGGTTGTTTCATGAATACTCATTGGCTCTAATCTTGCAATTCCCTCTTCCAAGACAAATTTAGCAGTTGTATTTACATACATCTTAATGCCGGCACCACTGAAATAATCCCAATTTACATACGCGTCTCTGTCTTCTTCACTTTGCCCTGGATTTTCGCCCAATACTGTAGCATTAGGGCCGATAATGACCTGAAAAGGAACAGAGATGTCGCTGCCGAAATATTCAAGTAGATATTGTCGTACTTTGGTCAAACCTCGATTAAAATTTGCCATTTCCTCATCAGTAACTTCAGGATAAATATGATAAATTGCAGTATTCGCTCCTAAAGTTGGAGTGGGAAAAGGAATCGGCGTGGCGGTTGCAATAGGAGTTGGTGAAGATATTACGTGTGTGTTAGTAGGCTGAACTTGTAGGGTTGGAGAAGGATTAGGAATCTGCTTTTCAGGCGAGCAAGATATTAAGAATATGATTAAGAAGATAACTATGAAGTTTTTTTGATTCATTATGATCGCCTTTACTCAATTTCAACATGTCGTGAAAGGTTGCAGATAAAGTTCGCGGACAATAGACTTGTCCTGCGAAGAATGGCAGAGGAAGACGCGGAGTTTGCGGGTTTCAGTCATATTGGTTTCTCCGAACGTGGGATGGCAGTCAAATTATACGGCAGAAAATAGCGAAGAGCCTGAAACGCATTCTTGCTTACTTATCAATAATTTCCACCACAGCCCCCACTTCTTCAAGTTGTTTCTTCGCTTTCATCGCAATTGATTTATCTGGAGTCGAAAGAATTTTTGCGTTTGGGGTTTCTGCAAGGGTTTTTGCTTCTTCCAATCCACATTTGGTAAGTTCTCGAATTACCTTGATTGAATTTATTTTTCTATCCCCAACAGATATTATTCTTACTATGTATCCAGCGTTTTCAGCCTTGTTTGAGCTGGCTGGTAAATTTGTTTTCGGTAGATTAATTTCCAGATCGTTGGCGCGTAATTCGAGGCTTGCAAGTAATCGTTCATAAGCCCAATCACGGCGTTCTGGCGAGAAATAATCGACGTAGTGATAGGTGCGTAATTTGCGGGGCGGTTCACATTCTTCCAAACGTACAGGCAGAATAAATATTGTTCCTTCGGGCTTTTCCAAAGCTATGTCCAAGACGAAGCGCAATTCTTTTTGGATATAGCCTTCTTTATTAACTGATTCTTTTGTGAGCGTAACAATCACTGCGTCTGAAACATCAAGCGCTTTCTCTATTTCAAATTCCCAATCTTGCCCCGGCAGAAGTTTCTCCTCATCTAACCAAGGATCAATCCATGGCTCAGCTTTGAGGCGTTTGTATAACTCGCGAACGGCAGGTTTATCTTGAGATGAATGACAAATGAAGACATGGAGTTTGCGTTTCATAGGATGTTCTAGATGCCCTTTCGAAAGAAGAATGTTTTTCAGAGTCGATTCTATCCACTTAATGAGATTTGTCTACAAATTAGGTGTGCCGAGTTTTTTTGTTTAAGCCTCAGAGTTAATGTAGCTTATAATCTGGCTTTGTATTTTGTAGATATCAAAAAGAAAGAATCAAATTTACAAAACAACTAGGAGGTAGGCATGAACACTCGGTCACGCAGAAAAGGCTTGAGGTGGGGGATAGTGTTGATTGTTTTTGTGTTATTGATAGCAACTGCTACAGTGGGCAACGCGTCATTTTCTGGCAGTCAGAAAAATTATGTACAACCAAACATTGAATTGCATAAACCTGAACAAGGTAGACCTTTATTGATTGAAGGTGTAGATGCGGCGCCGGATATTGCCCGAATTCTTAAAAGAGGCAAACTGATCGTTTCTATCTTTTTTGAAGATGTCCCCCCGTTTTTCATGCACGATAAAAAGGGTCAATTCAAAGGCATTGATGTTGAAATTGCCAGGGATATTGCCGCTAAACTTGGGGTTGAAGTTGAATTCAATCACACGCCCGAAACTTTTGACGGCATCGTTGAAGTGGTCGCAAAACGAGAAGCCGATGTTGCCATTAGTTTGCTCAGCGATACTCTCAGCCGCGCCACTCAGGTTCGTTTTTCAAATAGCTATGTGGAATTGCATCAAACTCTCTTGATCAATCGTTTGAATCTTGCCAATCGTTTTCCAACTGCTGAATCTTCAGATGAGATCAATTTTGCGCTTAATCAAGAAGGCATCAAAATTGGGGTGATTGATGGAACATCTTATGTGGATTTTGTTAAAGAGACATACCCGCTGGCAACTTATGTTTTATATGATGATTTCAGCGTCATGGTAGAAGATGTCACCAATGGTGAGCTTTTTGCTTTGCTCTATGATGAGCTTGAAATTTCAAACTGGAAATATGCCAACCCGGATGGCGGCTTGTTGCTCAAGATCGAAGTGTTAGACAAACAAACAGATACGATTGCCTTCGCCGTGCATCGAGATGATGTCAACTTGCTGGCTTGGCTCAATTTATATTTGGTCAAAGCCGAAAGTAATGGATTCTTAGACAATCTGCGGAATACCTATCTGAAGCAAAACGAATGGAGAAATCAATAATGAAAAAACTTCTTGATTTAATGTTAAATCCTTGGATGGTATTTGGCGGCATGTTGGCTGGTGGATTAATCGGCTGGTTTTTCCCGGTCATTGCAGTGCAAATAGCTCCCATAGGAGATTTGTATATCAGTCTGCTGCAGATGAGCGTTATCCCCATTTTGTTGACTGCCGTCATGGGCGGGCTAACTCGGCTTTTTATCTCAGGTTCGGCATCTCAATATGTCACTCGTTTGCTTACAACAATTGTGATGGGATTGTTCATCGCTAGTTTGATTGGGGTCGTTGTTGGGCTTATTGGCAAGCCTGGTTCAAACTTGTCACAAGGCGCTCAAGGAACACTGGGTACTACAATTTCAGATACTGAAATTGGGGCATCTGGCATAACAGCCGAAAAAAGAGATACAGGGTTAATCTCCTTTTTCACCACCATGATTCCTGATAATATTTTCTTCGCCTTGACCCAAGGCAACCGCCTCTCGATTACTTTTTTCTCGATCATCGTCGGTGTTGCTTTAGGCTCAGTTGGCGCTAAAATGGCACGACCAGCTTTGGCGGGCATAGATGCGTTTTATGAGACCTTCATCAAAATCACTAGCTGGCTTATGTATGGCTTGCCGCTTGGCTTGCTTTGTTTAACTGCTGGGCAAATCTCTGGCTTGGGCTTTGAAATTATCGGCGCCATGCTTAAGTTATTGATGTTTATTGTCGTTGGGGCAACTTTGCTGGTTACTACATATACGGTTGTTATTTGGCTAAAAGTAGGAGGTACTTTTTTTAGGGCATTTTCTGCATTACGAGAAACATTGCTGGTAGCGCTTGGTACAGCCAGCAGCTTTGCCACCATTCCATCTGCCTTAAGAGGTTTGAAAGAAGGGTTAAAAGTTGATAAAGACACTGCAGATTTAGTTTTGCCGCTGGGCATTACTATCAATCCGCCTGGCTCTGTATTTCACTTTGCGCTTTCTACATTATTTATTGCCCAGTTGTATGGAAAGCAACTATCTATCGATCAATATGTTTTGATTTTTGTAGGAGCGACCCTAGCGGGTATCGCCGCTTCTGGCGCCCCCGGAGTTGCCGCTTTATCCATGATCGGAATCATCCTTCAGCCTTTGGGTCTGCCCACCGGCGTTGCGATCATCCTGCTCGCCGCTATTGATCCAATTGTTGACCCAATCTTAACGCTTGTAAACGTCCATGCCAATTGCGCCACAACGGTTATGGTTTCTTCAATTGTAAAAGAAGAATAAGAAACAAATAAAAAAGCCCTGAGCATTACGTTCAGGGCTTTTTTGTTTATCTTTGTTCATCTCTGGTTAAACAGGATTTTGTATTAATTCCACAAATCTTTGGCTATATCATCCAAGCCTAATTCCAATAACTTTTCACGTGATGGTTTGCCTGTTTCCAAATCCCAGCCGCGCGCTTCATAATAAGAATATAACATGCCGGGCAAATCCAATTCAAAGCCAGCTGAACCGCCGTCTTTGAGCGGTTCCAGCAAAGCCTTAGGTAATTTATCGTTGGCGCGAGTTAAGCCCATGCGGTTGTTGATGGCACGTTTGAGATTCCAGGCACGTTCACCGGCTTTCATAAGATCTTCCATCGTCCAGTTTAACCCGCAAGCCGCATTGATCAACTGTGTTTGTTCATCTGGCTCTACATTGGCAAAGATGCACATCACCATTGCGTTGAACATGGTGCGCCAATCTTGATGTTTTGCTACGTATTGAGATTTCTCAGCTTGTGCTTGGCGCGGCAAAAATTCAATGCCAATTTTCTCCTGTGAGTGTCCAAAATCTACAAAGAAATAATCTGATTGATTGTGACATGCTCCGCGCGGGCTGGTGGCATACGAAAGCGCCATGCCAGAAACGCCGCGTGGATCGTGATACGCCACTTCAAGCCCATTTACTTGCACAGCTTCTTCTTCTGCATTGAAGTGTGCGCCGAATCGTTTTGAGCCTTGCGCCAACAAATCACCAATGCCATCGCGTGCGCCTATTTTGCGTACAAGTTGTTCAATGGCATCCACATTACCCCAGGTTAATTCGATACCATCGGTGTCTTTTTGGGTAATAATGCCGAGGTCGTATAAGCGAAATGCCAAGCCAATTGTATTGCTGGCGCTGATCGTGTCCATGCCGTAACGATCGCATAGATCGCCCATGTCTACAATCGATTCAAGATTGTCATTTAGTAAATTGGCGCCAAAGCCCACCATCGTTTCATGTTCAGGACCTTTGCGTTTAAATTTATCAGTTGGCAATTTTACGACGCGACCGCAGGCAATGACACAGCCCTGACACGCGCTTCTGCCTACCAAAATGGATTCGGTCATCTTAGAACCCGACACAGCATCAATGCCTTCGAACGATCCTTTGGAATAATACTGTACAGGCAGAGAGCCTAAATATTCTGCGTAGTTTGCTACGCCGCCTGTGCCTATCTCACGAATTATTTTTGCTTCGTTATCATCGCGCAATTTTCGGTTCGATTCGGAGCGTAAGTTTTTATATGTTTTTAGATCGAAGATTGGAATTTCATTTTCCCCATGCACTGCAATTGCCTTAAGATTCTTTGAGCCCATCACTGCGCCCATGCCGGTGCGTCCTGCCATGCGGCCATGATCGCACATAATAGATGCAAACAAGACTTGCTTTTCTCCTGCAACGCCAATCACGCACACGCGCGTGCCTTTTTCGCCGACCTCTTCTTTGACTTTATCTTGAGTCGTGTATGTGTTATCGCCCCACAAGTGCGCCGCTTTTCGAAGCTCGAGGCTGTTACCGTTTAACCAAAGGTACACTGGCTCGGGCGCTTTGCCGGTGATCCATAAACCGTCATAACCAGCCGCGCGCAATTCGGGTCCCCAAAAACCTCCAATGTTGGATTCTGCCCATAGTCCGGTAGCAGGTCCTTTCCCGCAGATGACGAAGCGTCCTGTTGTCGGTCCGGATGTGCCGGTCATGGGTCCCATCAAAAAGAGCAGGGGAGCTTCCGGTGAAAGCGCATCCAATTCAGGAGTTAAGGAAGAATATAAAATTCGCGCGGCAAGCGATGCGCCGCCTAGAAAATCTTTTTCCCATTGCTCAGGAATTTTATATTCTTCGTTTTTGCCGGTGGTTAAATCTATTTTGAGGATGGGTTGCATTGATTCTCTAGTTTCAACGTTTAACGTTCAAACGTTAGACGATCTCTTTTGTTACCGATTGCGCCACGCGCACAAAATCGAGCACAGTCGGTACATTGCGCATCATATAGCCCATACTTCCTTTGACCTTTAACTTGGAAGTCATCATGGCGGTCATGGGATTCATTTTGCCAGTTAAAACAGCGGTGATGTTGTTATAAGTGGCAGACATAATAAAGGCGGAAGCGGGATAATCTTCAGGCTTAGGCTGATAGGTCACTTTGCGGCATTTGCCATGCCATAAATCAATATAGAAAGTGAGCTTTTCTTTTAAGTTTCCTTCGGGTTCGATACTAAAGAATAGATCGCCTTCCCAGTTTTTAGCGACTTCACTATAACGTTCATCTACGTTTATTTGTATTTCCAACTCTTTTAACCATTCTTCACTTGGGAATATCGCAGCCATTCGTTGCCTCCAGAAATGTAGTTTGTCAATTCTACCATCTGAAATACACAGATGAGTCCTTGCCAAAACATAAAAAATAGTCTATTCTATGGGAGGAATGATAACTATTCCACGGCAATGAATTGTTGCCTAATTTTGAAGTTTCTCTTGGAGGAGAAAATGAAAAAACTTTTGATCTTGGTAAGCCTGCTTGTGCTTGCCTCCCTTGTTCTTGTGGCTTGTGGTGCGCCGGTTACCGAAGATTTACTCGCCGCAATTATGGAGCGCGGTTATATTCTCGTTTCTTCAGATCCAAACTATGAGCCATATTCATTTGCGAATAGTGAAGGTGTCCGCCCTGCAGATACCAAATGTCCCGAAGAAACATTGACCAGCGCCGAAATTCAAGGCTTTGATATTGATGTAGCTGTTGCGGTAGGTGAAGCGTTGGGCGTGGAAACCTGTTTCCCAACCCCATCCTGGGATTTGATCACTGCCGGCAGTTGGGCTGACAGATGGGATGTTAGCATCGGTTCCATGACGATCACCACTACTCGTTTGGAAGTGCTTGATTTCAGTATTCCTTACTATTACTCTCCCGCTGTGGTGGCTGTTTCTACAGCTTCCGGTTTCGATTCAGTTGACGATTTGGCTGGACAAGCAGTTTGCGCTGGTACTTCAACAACTTATGAATTTTGGTTGAATGGCGATATGGAAGGCTTGGGCTTGCCCGAATCCTCCATCTATACGAGCGCCCCTGAAGGCGTGAGTGTAGTATCTCTTCCAACAGATCAGGAATGCGCCCAGGCAATTGAAGCTGGCCGTACTGAATTCTCAGCTTATGTTACATCTGAAGGTGTTGTGGATGCCAACATTGCTGATGGTCTGCCAATTGTTAAACTCGAAGACGCAGTCTTCTCTGAAGATCTGGCCGCTGCATTCGACAAATCATCTACTTTAGATACAGCTTCCTTGGTTGAAAAAGTAAACGAAATTTTTGCTGCCCTTCATGAAGATGGTACGCTCTCTGAGCTTTCCATTGAATGGCATGGAAAAGATATTACTCAGGCTCCTAATTAATTTTTTGTAGTATAAGGGAGGCGGCTTAAAAAGCCGCCTCCCTTTCTTTAATTCTCTACCGTACAAATACGATAATTTTCAAGCAAACAACAAACGATATGTCTTTGCGAGGGCGTTCTTGGTTTTCGCCCGAAGCAATCTTTGTTTTAGGGGAG
>VFJR01000022.1 GCA_009885945.1 Anaerolineaceae bacterium | reverse complement strand
CTAGTGTTAAATTTGCTGAAACGAAAGGCAGAAAAATTGCAGGCGTTGTGATTACCAATCCAGATAATCCAACTGGGCAAACCATTACGGTTGAAAAGCAAGTCTCACTTGCCAAAGCCGCATTAGAAGCAGGCGTCGCATTTGTACTCTTCGATTGGATGTATCACTACGTCACCGACGAATCCCCAATGGATTTAAATTCTTTCCTGAAATTCTTCACGCCCGAAGAACGCAAACGCATTATGTTTTTGGATGGCATTACCAAATCACTCGGCGGTTCAAACATCCGCAATTGTCATTTGATTGCGGATGAAAACGTCGTCAAATTTATTTTGGCGCGTGCTTCACACGGAGTTATTCCCTCTTTCTTTTCATTAGCCGTAGCCATGGCGGCATACGAAATGGGATTTGATGAAGCGTCCAAAAGTATTATCGAACCGACCAATGCCAGCCGCGCCACACTTAAGAAATTACTTGCTGAAAATAAAATGCAGCACATCATTGGTAAAGGCTATTACGCTTTTTTGAATGTGGCTGAATATATAAAAGCAAAAGGCTGGAATGACAGCGAACCGCTCGGACAATATCTCGCCGAAAATCACGGCATCGCCATTGTGCCGGGCGCATTCTTCTCGCCCTTTGGTAATGACTGGGTTCGATTCTCCTACGCCACTCCCGCCGAAAGAACTGAAGGCGCGTTTAAGAGATTGGTGGAGGGGTTGGAGAGTTTGAAGAAGTAAATTATAGAAAGTAGAAAGTAGAGGTACTTTCTACTTTCCACTTTCTATTCACCACCACGCAGTACAAATCACACAAACCTCAGGAACTCACCCATGCCCACCCAAAAATTCGCCGACAAATACTTTTTAGCCCTTGAACAAGCCGCCAAAGAAAAACCGCAAGGCGGACTTAACGGCTTTGAGCAGGAATGGAATCTGCTGGATGAAAAACTGCGCCCGTTGCTTACAGTAGGGGCGGGTCCTAGCCAGCAATCTTTTGTAGATTATTTGCGCGCCGAATCGATCCCAGCATGGCAGGCGCAATTTAGCCAACTCGAAGTTTTTCATTGGATGATCGAGTGGGCGACACGTCCGTTTTATTCTCCGCGCGGAACGATCTACGAAGCGCGTTTGATGGAAGCATCATTAATTAATGCTTTGCATCGCGCAGGCGTTAACTTTGGCGAGCGTTTACATTATTGGCATGGCAATCTTTTATTTCTGACCGCCATCGGGCATGATTCATTGCCAGGAAATTGGTCAATTGCCAAGCGCCGTTATCTCGAAAAGTGCGTTGATCTTTATGGTGATACGCTTGCCACTGCAGGCATTCACTCAAACCTCTCGTTGCCCGATCCGCTTTTCACTTGGGATTTTATGCATCTCTCTGCCAGCGAGCGCGGCGATAAACATCTTGATGATTTCAAATCCGAATTTTATATTACTGCCACGCGCCTTTTGCGTGCATTTGCGAGCCTCTTTATCGCAACCGCTGCTTCGACGCCGATGCAGGCTCAAGTTAAAGATGGACGCGCTGTGGTTGTGTTAACTGAACACGATTCAATTCGCAATCTCACTTTTCCAAATCCGCGTGAAATTGATCTGCCCGATTTATATCGTTCGTACAATGATTATTTGCAAATCTCTTATGATCTTGTGCGGCGCGGCGTGCGTTTTGGAAATAACAATTGGACTCCTGTGCGTGCGCGCTCTTTTGCCGAACCTGTGGAGCGATTAATTTCCACTACCAGCGATGAACTGACGCATCTTTACACCCGTGGCTTGTTCGCTGTCGGTCAGGCGACTCCACCCGAGGAGATGGCTCTGCAAATCGAAAAGCAGAATCTTATGGCGCGTATCAATCTACCAATGGGGCGCGTTGAAGTACGTGTGGATGATGGCGGGCATAGCCTTGATATTGATGTTGCCAACTTAACTCTGAAACATCTTTTGCTGTTGAAGATTTATTCTGATACGCAGTTTGCGCGCGCTTTTCGTTATGATCGCGAAGATATTACGCGCGCGCGTAATAATGAAAATCTCGCCGCGAAATTTAGCCTGCGCGCCGAGATCGAAAATCCATTTACATCTAAACCTATTGGAATGCGCGATTTCCTCAAATGGACTCTCAATGAAGTGAAGCCATTAGCTGAAGCATTGAATCTGTGGAGTGATTTGACTCCGCTTGTAGAGATGTGTGAAGGCGGGCGCAATACTGCAGAGAAAATGCGTGCGCGTTTACACGCTTCGCGTGAATTGGGCAATCAAAATGAAGTTGCGTTTGATGCGTTGAAAGAAATCCATTTTGAGCGTGAAGCACAAGTGAAGAGTGACGTTGAGCGTATAGCCAGTGAATACGTTTCGCTTGGCGAAGACTCTGCGAAGATTGGCGAGTATCTACAGCGCGGTAGAGACTCAGCTCGTCACGCAGGGCGTCAAAACACGCCTGTGCAATTTCGCCCGCGTCCGCAGGCAATCACGGTTACTACTTACCCCAATAAAACTGCAGAGATTTTAGATCTCGCCCAACAGTTGATTCGTATTCCTTCTATTACTGCCTCACCCAATGAACGCCTTGATGAAGTTCATCGAGCTGCCTCATTAATTGATGATTATTTGCGCAATGCTGGCTTAGACGTGAAATTTTTTGATGGGAAGTATCCTGCGGTGTATGCTCAGTTCCCTCAGTCGAAAGTTGAAGGCGATGCCCCGAGCTTGTCGAAGGGTCAAAAGTCGCCGATATTGTTGACTGGGCATTTCGATGTTGTTGAGCCTGAACCCGATGATTCACAATTTATACCGCGCATTGATGGCGATTATCTTTTTGGTCGCGGTTCCGCGGATATGAAAACTGTTGTAGCGACATATATGGTGTGGATGAAAGATGCACTGAAAGCCGGTGCGCCATATCCGAATATCACGTTGATGTTGATTGGCAATGAAGAAAATGGTGAAGCCGAAGCATGGGGAACGCTGCACATGCTGAAAGAATTAAATTTAACACCATCATTATTTATCGCTGGTGAACGCACAGGCGAAAAAGGTGATGAACTCTTTGGCGAGATTTGTGTAGAGAATCGCGGGGTGATGCGTTTTGATATTATTGCGCGCGGGGCAAAAGCTCACAGTGGCGTAGCAGGCACAGGCGATTTGAGCGAGAAATTAATTGCGGCGCGTTTTGCATTGAATGAAATTTTCACTAAGCATCTTACATTGAAATCAGCAGATGGCTGGCAGTCACAGGCAAAATTCCCATTTATTAATGTGGGAATGCCCGGAGTTTATAACATCACTGCCGCCGAAGGAATTCTCGGCGTTGAGATTCGTCCCATTCCGCAGGATGATGTGGCAGGTTTAAAGTTGAAGGTTGAAAGTTATTGCGCTGAAAATAATTTGGAAGCGAAATTTTCGGTGATGGAAAACGGCGTGGCGTGCGATTTGAATAATCCGGCGTTGATAGCGCTGCGCGAAGCGGTGAAGCAGGCTGGGGCGGGGAAAGAAGCGCGTATCGGGAAGAAGCTCCCAGGCACCAGCGCGCGATTCGCTCCAAATGGTCAGGGTGTTGTGTGGGGACAATCAGGCATTGGGCCGCACGCAAAAGATGAGCGGCATTACATTCCCAGCATTGAGCCGTATTACAACGCGCTGAATGAGTTGGCGAATTTGTGGAAGTAAAGGAGAATATTAATAATGCACAAAGGCAGAATGGAAGCGTTTAGCGATGGCGTGATTGCTATCATCATCACGATTATGATTTTGGAATTAAAAATTCCCGAAGAAGGTGACGTGGCAGCTTTGATTCATTTGCTGCCAAAATTCCTCAGTTATATTTTCAGCTTTATTTTTATCGGAATATATTGGAGCAACCATCACCATATCTTACAAGCGTCCAAACATGTTAGTGGCGGGGTGTTGTGGGCAAATTTGAATTTGCTTTTTTGGTTGTCTATTGTCCCATTTGTGACTGGCTGGATGGGCGAAACAAATTTTGCCACTCTGCCTGTTGCGGCGTATGGCGTTGTGTTGATGTTATCAGGCGCGTCTTTTTATATTCTGGTGCGTTCGCTAATTGCAGTTCACAGCGCTGACTCTGTGATTGTGCATGTGTTGAATGACGATAAAAAGGGATTAATCGCGCTGGTAGTTTACGCTGCGGGCATTGTTTTTTCTTTTATCTCTACATGGATCGCACTGGCGTTGTATGTTTTCGTTTCGATTCTGTACCTTGTCCCAGACAAGCGCATCGAGAAGAAGATGATCGGGTAAGACGGTTAAGGTTGGGGAAATAAATTACCTATTATCTTGATTCAAGCAGATCTTCGAGCAATAAAACATTATCTCCATAAAAATCATTATGCGCTTTAACGATTGCTTCTTCCAACATATCTGTATCCAATTCGCCATTTGCGGGAGTGTAATTTTGTGTGCCTGCTAAAATTGCATACCATTTATCAAACATATCAAGATATTCAGTTGTTTTGAATTTATTTTCCCCAATCAATTCAAGTATCGTGACGGCTAGCACTGGGTAGTCAGATGTTGGGTCACTGAAATAACTTCTCACTCTATCAAGGTCTGCTTGTGAGCCTGTGCTGACTGAAATGTTTGCCTGATTTAAAAGCGGCTCCAGTTCTTCGATGGTCATTGCGGGGTCTATTGTCGTTGTGTCTGTCGGTATTTCTGTTTGAGTGTCATCTGTATTTGATGTAGTTGCTAGATCGATAGGGGAATTGTTGGGAGAAGAGGATAGATATGATACTAAGCCGATCCCTGCAACAATAACGCCTATGCACAGAATAACAGAAACTACAATTGCGCTGGCGGTGGTGGCGGCTTTAAATTTAAGCGGAGGTGTATCGGTCTCGAGGGTTGCTCTGACTTGTTGCTTTGGCAAATTAAGTCTGGTGACCGATTCTCGCACAGTTAAAACACGCTTGAGTGTTGCGTAGAATTTTTCGTCTGGGAAAGTTTCTCCGCGCACATCATAGAATTGAGTTGATTCTACAGACAGCCAGGGTTCATCGCCTTCCAGTAATAATGGGAAAATCGGTTTTAGTTTTCGCTTGGCTCTTTGCAGTTCGCTTTGTACCCATTCTGAAGCATAGGCGCGCGGGGTCATGATCAATATAAATGCGCCGCAGGCATCCAATTGAGTTTGTATTTCAAGAGGCCATTGCGAGCCATAATCCAGGCGGGCATCTATCCAAACAGTAAAGCCGTTGTTTTGCAAAATGTCTGCAAGTTTATAGGCGTAGTCCATATCTTTATGGCTATAGCTGACAAAAATATGTTTCACTGAAAAGCCTCCTGAGTTTTAATGGTAAAAAATTATGCTCTTATCTACAGTCTATCTTACTTTGATACAGTTTGTTTGTTGATCGAATAAATCGAGAACGTACCCAGCTCGTCATGAGCTTCTTTTTCATAAGTCATGCCGATCTTTTTAGCAACGCTTTGCGAAGCAATATTGTCTGGGTCAATTAAACAGACTAGGCGGGATAGATTTAATTTCTCAAATCCGTAATTGAGAATAGATTGCGCCGCTTCTGTGCCTAGACCCTGCCCCCAATATTCTTCTGCAATGGTGTATGCCACTTCCACATCGTATTGACCTTCAATCGTCCATGGCAGTAAGCCACAGCGACCGATAAATTTCCCCGTTGATTTGTGAATCGTTGCCCACAGCCCCAATTCGGGATGTTTGGGATGTCCGTGCATGTGCCATTCGAGTTCCTCCTGCGCTTCTGCGCGGGAACGCGGCGCATCGGGAATATATTTTGTGATGTTGAGATTGCAATACAACGCCCAAAGATCTTCCAAATCTTCGATGACTTGATGACGGAGGATGAGTCTTTTTGTTTCGAGGATGATGCTCATAAAACTAACTCAGCGCCAGTTGAACCGCCTGTTCCATTGTCATTGATCGTCCCTCCGCCCAAAGCGCGGAAAAT
>VFJR01000062.1 GCA_009885945.1 Anaerolineaceae bacterium | reverse complement strand
CTGCTGGTATTGCTAAAATTCGCAATTCGCAAGATCGACTTCTTTCTTGTTTGACCGCTTCTGATTTATCTTGGAAATAAAACGGAAATTATTTATTCAAACCTCAATAGCTACTGAATCTTAAAGAAATAAATTCCGAAAAAGCGTCATAATAGGAGCATGGCCATACGGAAAAAGTGACCAACTTGCAAAACGCCAAAAACGGGCAATCTATTTCCTTGAAAGCGGTAAGCGAGTAAAGGAAATTGCGAAGATCATAGGCGTAATAGAGCGAAGTGTGCGCTATCGGCAAAAAGAAACGAAAGACCCAAAAGATAAGAGTGACACTCGCCGTCAGGTCATCCAAGCCGCTTGTCAAATGAGCAACTGGAAAAACTGAAGCAAGATACACTTACGCCTCAATCGCCATGGGCGCTGGTGCTGGGCAATGAACAAAAGGGACTGTTGCCAGAACAGGTAAAAGTCTGTGATGTTACTGTTTCGCTTCGCATGCGTGGACGGACAAGTTCTTTAAACCTTGCCGTCGCTACGGGAATTTTGCTTTATTCCTACTCTGAAAAATAAAACTGACAGCGGGTAATATTACTATGCAGGCAAATATATTCAGAATGTATACCCTAAAAGGTTGATCTCTTCAGAGAAAACTTCTGCTATTATTGATTCAGAATCTTTGTCCAAGATGTCACGATAACTTTGTTTATCTTTCCTGAAGTGTGATTTTGCATTTGGTAAACTTAACATTTTTGGAATGCCTAATTGCAATCGAATTACTTCCAGCTCGTCAGCCAGATTCTCAAAGTAACAAATTTTATTAACTGCAACTTGCCCATTGAGTGTGTATAGCTCACGCCCTCTGTGTTTGAGCGCTAACCAAGATTTTGACTTGATGTAATCTGCTATTGATGGGCGCGACTTGGATTTATATTTCCAATAATAGAAAGAGACAACCCGATCCCATGGGTTTCTCTCAATGCAGAACTTGAAATAGTCATCCCATACTTGCTGTCCAACGTGCATCTTAACTTCTCTGGCTGAGATATGGTTATAAAATTTGTTCTTTTTTTTACCCGTTAATACAAATCGGACTATGTCCTTTAAACCATAATTAGTTAGTGACGCAAGATGGTTTTGAGGACCTGGATACCCCAGTTCTTTTCTGATCTTTTCATCGTCCGCTGTGATGGGTGTGATAATGTCGTCTGGTCCGCAAAATTTAGAGAGAGCAATTTCGACCGATGTTCCTGCGGTCTTGTTTGTTTTTATGAAAATAAATTTGTACTTATGAGAAATGATCATATTACTTCCTTCGTTGAATTGCCTTATGGTAAATTTTGAGCTTATTACACTTTCGCTGGAATAAGTTTAGTGTACCTTTTGATAATATGACATTTCCCCTTGGTTGAAACATCACGTACACCGCTTAAGCCAGTTTCCTCTTTTATATGTTGAACAATCAAGGGATTGACTACGTCATCGCGTAAGTCATCACACAGTACATCATAGCGCCCGCGCCATTCAGGATTATGCTCAATTGCCATGCATACTTCCAAGATTATATCTTCGCCGTATGGCTTGGAAAAAATAGCCAAAACTTCGTGTACAAGAATTTCGACGCCTCTCGTTTTGTTCATGACCATGATTTATGCTCCTTAATACTGATTCCTTTTTTTGATTATCTAGTTATTATAAACCTACAATTCAAACCTTTATTTCAAGGCTCGCCAGCGAATTTTCTCTTGTCCATTCTTCAAAAAATCTCAAGACAAGCCTGCCTCTTGGTATAATTCCGCCACTACATTATTCGGAGCACTTATGAGCAAAAAGCTAACAGGCAACCAGATCCGTCAAGATTTTATAGATTTCTTCGTTGAACAAGGGCACACTGCTGTTCCTTCCATGCCGCTTGTTCCGGGCGGGGATGGCACACTTCTCTTTACCAATTCAGGCATGGTGCAGTTCAAAGATGTCTTCGTTGGCACCGATACGCGCCCTTACAAACGCGCCGTTGATTCGCAAAAATGTATGCGTGTAGCAGGTAAGCATAATGACCTCGATGATGTTGGGCGTGACGATACCCATCACACTTTTTTTGAAATGCTCGGTAACTGGTCTTTTGGCGATTATTATAAAAAAGATGCGATTGCATGGTCGTGGCAGCTGCTTACCGATGTATGGGGCTTGCCCAAAGATAAGCTGTACGCAACTTGCTTCAAAGATGACAAAGGCAATGTTCCGCAAGATGACGAAGCCGCCGATATTTGGAAGACGCAACCCGGCTTTAATCCTGAACATGTTTTATTTTATGGACGCAAAGAAAATTTTTGGCAAATGGCAGAATTCGGTCCGTGTGGACCGTGTTCCGAAATCCATATTGATCTCGGTGAAGAACGCGACAACCTGCGCGGTACAGACCACGTCTGCGGTGTGAATGGTGAATGCACACGCTATCTCGAGTTATGGAATAACGTATTTATTCAATACAATCTTTTTTCAGATGGCCGTCTTGAATCTCTTCCGCAAAAGCATGTTGATACCGGCATGGGCTTTGAGCGAATTGTCTCTGTTTTACAAGGAGTTGATTCAAATTACAAAACTGATCTCTTTAGCGGTTCACTGGAAGTTTTGCGCACACTCGCAGGTCATACCGAAAAAGAAATGCTTGCCAACTTCACACCTTATCGCGTTGTCTGCGACCATGTTCGTTCCGCCGCCTTCCTCATCGCTGATGGTGTTGTGCCGGGTAACGCCGGCAGAAACTATATCGCGCGCATGATCATCCGCCGCGCGGCACGCTTTGCCACAAAAATTGGGCTCAATGAACCCTTTCTCGCCAAAGTTGCAGAATCTGTAATCAATTACTATGGCGATTTTTATCCCGAGCTTGAAAAAAATAAAGCAACGATTTTAGATAATTTAACGAGAGAAGAAATCCGCTTCGCCCGCACCATTGAAGCTGGTACTGCCCATCTAGAGAATCTACTCTCAGAAATTCGCTCCCAAAATCAAACCACCCTTGATGGACACCGCGCTTTTGACCTTTACTCAACTTATGGCTTGCCTTACGAAATATCACGTGACATCGCCCGCGAAAGTGGATTAGATATTGACGAAGCAGGTTTTAATGAAGCTAAGAATGAACACAGTAAAGCATCAGGCGGCGGCAAAGCCATGGGTAAACTTGGCGGCGAAGATTCAGAATTCTTTGCAAATATTCTAAAAGATTTACAAGCGAAAAAGAAATTAGGCAAAGACGGTGTTGAATATGATCCATATAACAGCCTGGTCAATGACGGCGAAATATTGGCATTAATCGTTAATGGCGAATCGATTTCTTCCGCTTCATTAGATGATGTCGTTGAAGTGATTGTCCCTACCACAGGCTTCTATATTGAATCGGGCGGTCAAGTAAATGATCAAGGTTACATTCGAGGCGATGGCTGGGAAATTGAGATCACATCCGTTCGCCGCGCCGCCACAGGTGTAATTACTCACGCTGGCGAAGTGATCTTAGGTCACCCCAATGTTGGCGATAAAGCTGTCGTTGAAGTAGACGTAGTTCGCCGCCATAACATCATGCGCAATCACACTGCCACGCATTTGCTTCACAAAGCCTTGCATGAAATATTAAGCCAAAGCGCAGTTCAGGCGGGTTCGCTGGTTGCGCCAGATCGCTTGCGCTTCGACTTTAATCATCCCGAAGCAATGACTCCCGATCAAATTGAGCGCGTCGAAAAAATGGTTAACGAAGCGGTTGCGGCAGATATGTCTGTGCTCAAAGTCACCAAGTCTCTTGAAGAAGCAAAAAAAGAAGGCGCAATGGCGCTTTTCGGTGAAAAATATGGCGAAAGCGTTAGAACAATTAGTATTATTGATGACAATGAAAATAAATATTCCTACGAACTATGCGGCGGAACACACCTTGAGCGTACTTCGGATATTGGTGTGTTTCTCATCGTTAGTGAGGGCTCTGCGGCAGCAGGTGTACGCCGTATAGAAGCGGTCACAGGTCGTGGCGCGTACGAATTAATTAATAAACGCTTCAAAATGCTTAAGCAAACTGCGGGCGCATTAAAATCTTCGCTTGAAGAAGTCCCGCTAAAGGTTGAATTTTTACAAGATGAAATTTCTGAACTTAAAAAGGAACTCGCCAATTTCCGCGCACAGTCTGCGCTTTCAACTTTCAACCTGCAACTTGCCAACCTGCAACTTGTTAAAGATGTGAGTGTGCTTGCTGTCGAAATTCCTGATTCAAACATGGATACCTTACGCATGTTGACCGATAAATTTCGCGAAAAATATCCAAAGGCGGGGGTAGCTGTTCTTGTAACAGGATCAAGCGTCATCGCGGTAGTGACCGAAGATCTCGTCAAGAAAGGTTTGAAGGCCGGTGATATCATCATGGGAATTGGTGGTAAAGGTGGCGGGCGTCCAAATCTGGCGCAAGGTAGTTTTCCAGAAGGAAATACTAGTAATGCCTTGAGTAAAGTTGTAAAAATAGTTGAAGAGAAATTAAAATAAAAAAACATCCGATGCATTACGCATCGGATGTTTTTTTATCCATTATCGATTGCGCGCCATAAACCAACCCCAACCTTGCTCGCCGCGTTGGTTGCGGATAATTTTTTCGTTCCACGATTTGCGAATTTCAGGCATGGAACCATCTTTTGGAAGTTTGTCGAGTTCAAGGTGCAGATAATCGCCAAATAGTTTTGTCTTATCCCAAGCTTGCACTTCGCTAAACCCTGCCTGCTCAATTAATTGACCATATTCTTTAACAGTGTGCAAAGTATATTCGCGCTGTGCAACATAGGTAATAAATTCGTCACTATGCGTGCCTTCGCCCCAGCAATAATCTGTAATAAATAATAAGCCGTTTGGTTTTAGCGCGCGCTTGAGAGTTGCGAATAATTTTGCTTTATTGTTGATGTGTAGAAACGCGTCGCGGCTATAGACAACATCATATAGTGCATCAACATTACTTTCGAGAATGTCACCATACTCAAAGGTGACTTCAGATTTTAAATTTAATTCCTGTAACCTTTCATTTGCCAAAGAAAGCATATTTATTGAAAGATCAAGCCCGTCTACATGCACACCGAATTCCTGAGCCATATAAAAAGCAGAACCGCCAATGCCAGAGCCGACATCCAACACGCGCATTTCTGGTTTTAAGTTGAGCATAGTAACAAATTCTTTGGTGCTGTCTAGCCCGCCCGTGCTGATGAAATTATGACCAAATATCTTTTCGTATTTCTTGAT
>VFJR01000061.1 GCA_009885945.1 Anaerolineaceae bacterium | reverse complement strand
TTTGAATTTGCCCAATGCGCCAAAGTTTTGGCATAAAGGATCGTCAACAGAAATAAAAACCAAATAACATACCGTGAGCCTGAAAGCGCCAGCCAGCCAAAGCCCAAGAACCATATCCAATCCAGTTTGGATAGCCGTTGTGAAAAAAAAGAAACAACTGGTGCAAATATGAACAAGCACATAAAAAACAGCTTATCCTGCCAATCTGCCATGCTTGGCGGGTGCCACTCTGCACTATATAAAAGAACGGACTGCGAATTTGAAGTATCAAAAAAAAATGACCAAACCTTAATACCATACGGGTTTAATAACATACATACCAAAGAGATGGTAATGTAAATAAACAGGGGTTTACGATCACCTTTTCCAAAAACAAACGCAGAACCTGCCAACACGAATGGCAAAATGAAGGAGCCATGTAAGTTCACCCACAATAGCACGCTGAGAGGCAGAAGCCACAAGTATTTTTTTTGACCAGCATCCCATTCATATACTATCCAAACACATATAGCAAACAACGGATATACCAATAATTGAGGTCTCATGACCCAATTATTGGAGGTTATTAATACGAAAATGTATACAAGAATAGTTGCCAGCTTGGGACCGGATACGCGCCGCGCCAGCCACCAAACCATGCCATAGGTAAGAGCAAGGCAGGCTCCGCCCAGTAAATAAGTGAAATTTACTCCTGCATATTGATCGACAAGATAAAAAAGGATTCCTGCCAGCCACTGCTGATTAATGATCGCTTCACCCGCACGGCTGTAACTGATCGTCTCAAAACTTGAGACAGCCCCAGTCTGCAAAACATCCCGCCCTACACGCAAATACCACCAATAATCATTGGCGGGGATGGGTTTATAAAAAAATATCCCCAGCACAAAAAGCAAAACGAAGCTTAACCACATCAGATCATAAGAGAAAGATTCTTTTTTACTCATTAATTCACCTTACGCAGAATTAAAATCTTTTTAACCGCCAAGGCGCAAAGAACGCCAAGTTTTTCATAAGACGCCAAGAAGAACACTTTGCGACCTTTATATCCCTTGGCGTCATGGCTGCTTGGCGGTTCATGTGTAAGGTCAGCCATTAAACATCTCCAAGAATGAACTTCAAATATTTGTCAGTCATTGCATCCAACCCTAGCGCGGATTCTGCGTGAGCGCGCGCTGATTTTTGAAAACGCGCCAGGTTTTGCAGAATTTCTTTTGCGGCAATGCCCAAGGCTGAAATATCTGGCTCTTCAATATTCCAGGAATTACTGCCATAAGGCACAACCCTGCCTGCATCGCCAATCACCAATTCCTTCAACGAACCCGTATCAAAAGCAATGACAGGAAGTCCGCAAGCCAGCGCTTCAATGACTGAATTAGGGCAGGCGGGATGCAAATCAGATGAAAAAAATAAATGGGCAGAGCGATCCAACTCGGGGATTCTTTCACGCGGTACAGAACCAAGCCATTGAATGGGTACTTTTGCTTGCGCCTGAACTCTAGCTTGATGTTCGGAACTAATTTTTCCAACAACGTTTAATTCTACAGGCAAGTGATGAACTTCATTTAAATTCTCGGCTAATTTAATAGCATTATCCAAACCCATTTCGTACCCGCCGCCGAGGTTGCCTTCTACTAAAAGTAATTTATAGGGCGGGTAGTGTGAGACAGTATCTGGCGCTGCGTTATATGTTTTCAGATCCACGCCATTGTGAATCACTGTGGATAACTTTTTCGATGCGCCATACCAAGACTCCCACCATTCTTTTGAAAATTGACTCTGATAGATAATTTTTGTTGCAAGGTGTTTCCGAATGAAAGACAATACAAAATTGCCATATTCCGCGCGCATGTAATGCTTTAAACCAGTGTTACGT
Source organism: Anaerolineaceae bacterium (assembly GCA_009885945.1). Taxonomy (GTDB): domain Bacteria; phylum Chloroflexota; class Anaerolineae; order Anaerolineales; family Villigracilaceae; genus VFJR01. The sequence goes on along the minus strand of VFJR01000061.1, from coordinate 18,923 downwards.
TTTTTATGCACCCAATTAATTCCATCAAGACGCTGTACGATTCTTTGTCCGCGTTGACGCGCTTGCAGTAACGGGATCAGGCTTCGGGTTCCAGCCAGAACGAGAACGGCATCTGCGGGCAGGGATAGATCATGCGTCACTTCTACATTGCGGGCGCGTAAGCCCTCTTCAAATTTAATGCGGAAAGAAGCAACGCCCGCCAGCCCTTCCACGCGAGGCACAATACAGATACGAGTCATGCTTTCATTATACTTTTTAAGTTTATGGTATGCTTAATTCAATTCATTTACGGAGCAGATATAAAATGTATGTCGCCATTGAAGGGGTGATTGGTGTTGGCAAAACAACCCTCGCCCGCATGTTACAACAAGCATTTGATGCCGAAGTATTGCTGGAAATTTTTGAAGAGAATCCCTTTCTCTCTGGCTTTTATGGCGACCGTGAGCGCTATGCTTTTCAAACACAAATCTTCTTTTTGCTCAGCCGCTACCGTCAGCAAAACAGCATGGTGCCCAATATTTTAAGCTCTGGAAAAAACCTGATTTCAGATTACACCTTTGCAAAAGACGCGCTCTTTGCAGGCATCAACTTAAAAGGCGATGAACTCGATATGTATCATAAAGTGCACGAAGCGCTCGGCGAAAAAATTCCAAAACCAGATCTGCTGGTTTATTTACAAGCCAGCACAGATACTTTAATGCAGCGCATTGCATTTCGTGACCGCTCCTACGAAAGACAAATGGAACGCTCGTATATCGATGAATTGAATCACGCTTATGAAGATTTTTTCTCAAAGCCGTTTGATCACACACCCATCTTGAAAATTGACAGCAATGAGTTGGATATTATTCATAATCATGAACATTTAAAGTTGATCGAAAACCGCATCCGCGAAACATTGGGTTTGCCCCCATTCCAACCTGCATTACCCTTCACCCAATCCTGATTCTGTCAAAGGAAAAATATGCGCGTTACCCGTGAATCACTGACCCGAATAGCAAAAGAAACCACACAAGAACGAGCCTACAACGACAAAGATATTATTGCCGCGTATATTACCGGCTCCATCATCAACCCAGACATTGACCCTTTACTGGGCGGCACAGCCGATATTGACCTAGTGTTCGTTCATACAAGCATACCGACCAAACAACGTGAATTCGTAAAGCTGACACCCGACTTTCATGTGGATATATTTCACCGCTCCAAAGCCGAGTTTAAATCTCCGCGAGAATTGCGCAATGACCCTTGGCTTGGCTATGAAATGTACGCGCCAATATTAATTTACGAACGAGAAAAATTCTTCGACTTTGTGCAAGCCGGCTTGCGCGCAGGCTTTGAGTTTGGCGCACCCGCGCTAACCTATCAACGCTGTAGAAAACTGCTCACCTCTGCCCGCCAGATTTGGATGGAACTCTCCGATGTCGGTGAAACAGTCAGCCCTGTTGAAATTACAAATTATTTCAATTGTTTATATTACGCGATCAACACCATCGCCGAGTTAAACGGTCCGCCGCTTTATGAAAGACGCCTGCTATTAGATTTTCCCGCCCGCGCAGAACAAGCAGACCGCGCAGGCATGGCGCAGGGCGTGCTGGGGCTATTGGGCGCGCTCGATTTTGGGCGCGAAGCTATCAGCCTATGGCTTGGGGATTGGAAATTTGCCTACCTCGCCGCCTGTGGAAGCTCTCAAGTTGATGTGCGCATCACGCCCATTCGCCTAAACTACTACGAAAAAGCTATCAAAGCCATGTTAGACAGCGATAATCCACAAGCCGCCATTTTTCCTTTGATGAATACCTGGACGCTCGCCGCGACGGTGCTGCCTGATTCTGGCGCCCAAGCATGGTACGCCGCTACAACTTCTCTCGGGTTACAGTCCGAGAATTTTTCTCGAAAAATAGAGGGGCTGGATCAGTTCCTAGATGACGTAGATATTTGCCTTGAACAGCTTGCTACCGACAACGGCTTGGATACTTCTTCAAGCGGATTTTAAGCCTTTTTTGGGCATAATTGTTCAGACAGCTTTCAGAGTAAACCACATTTAGGGGTCAAGACCCAGCCTCCAGCTAGAGTCGAAGCGCCTGTTCTGTGGATAACTAGGGTAAATCTGTGGATAAAAGCCTCTTACTGTGGACAATAAGGCTAAATGTTCTAATTATGAGATTTGCCCTACCCCCCATATATGGGGGGTAACTTATGACCAAAACCGAAATATGGGATATCGCCTTTTTGACCAGTTAAAAGCGGGCATTTTTATCCAAAAGTTCTCCACATGCTGCATTTTCAAAAATGACTATATAGAGCAATAAAAAAATCGTGCCCCCTATTACTAGGCACGATTTTTTCTATCCACACTATCCACAGCCCCTACTACTATTACTAAATATATATCTATATATAAACAATGAGTCTTTATTTAACACAGAGAAAACAAAAAGACCTTTGACATTAGACCTTGACTGTATTCTTACCCCACAGCTCCACGAGATGCATCTTTAATAGCACGTAATTTGCCAAGTTGATCATGCCAAAATGAGCTGCCCGCACTGGCGGCAAGCCCCGTGATGACCATTCCGCCGATTTGTCCGCCGGGAGCGGTGAGAATACCTTTCACATCTAATGGAAAGAGTGAACCGAGGATGTCAAAAGTATCAATTTTGAGCATTATAGCAATGAGTATACCGATTGTGCCCGAAATCATTCGTAAAATAGTAATGCGTTTGCGTTCATTCACTGCAAATTTGGTGCGCAATGCTGCCATGTATACAGCGATTCTCTTTTCTGCATCATTAACTACTTTTTGCAAGCCAAGCCCTTTGGCTGTTTCGTCTGCAATAACAGAAATTACATTAAGGCGGGTTTCAATATCCTGTAAGTTGAGCTTATATTCTTCGCTAAGGTTTGCAATTGCCGCGGCTCTTGTGCCCATATCTGCAACTGGAGGTAACCAGCCTTTGATATCGTTTAACACATCATCAGGGCTGACTCTTTTTTGCAAGCCTTTGAACCAGGTAAAAGGCTCAAGAATTGTTTCCACACTGACCGCTAAGACAAGAATGACGGCAAAATATGCACCTAATACGCCAAGTACTGTTGTAAGTTGATCCATGCTATGTTCTCCTTATAAGTTTGGATATTGCCTACTCTGCGAGCATGCTGTCGTCGGGATCGAGCAAGAACCACAATCGCAACCTCTTAGAAGTATAGTGCTGTGTGTTTTACAGGGATACCGTCAATGTACTAAGTTGTTTTTGGTCATAATTGACCAAAAACAACTTGCAGATTAATCTGCAAGTTGTTTTTGGTGAGAGCGAAAACCTTGGGTTGTATTTTTTATAACGTCAAAATCATCGGCTCATTTTTTGTGACGATTATTGTGTGTTCAAATTGAGCGGCAATGGTTCTATCTTTTGTGCGCAATGACCAGCCGTCTTTTTCTTCAACGACGTGCCCAACTCCGCTGGTGAGAAAAGGCTCAATGGCAAGCACCAGCCCTGCTTCCAGAATGCGGCGGTCTTTTGGTTGATGAAAATTAAATATCTCACCGGGCGGTTCATGTAATTTTTTACCGATGCCATGCCCAGTCAGATCATAAATGACATTGTAGCCGCGGGCGCGGGCTTCCTCTTGAACTGTTTTGCCGATCCCATTTAATGGAGCTCCTGCTTTTGCGCTATGAAGCGCTTTCATCAAGACTGCTTTGGTGGCTTCGATTAGCTTATCGAAATTTTTATCGCGTTTATCCACAACCATCGACGCGCCGGTATCGGCGTAATATCCATCCAGTTCGGCAGAAACATCAATGTGAATTAATTCGCCTGCTTTTAAAACGTGATCATTTGGAATGCCGTGAGCGATCACTGGCGAGACGCTGATGCAAGTGGCGCCGGGAAATTTATACATCGCTTGCGGCGCAGAGCGCGCGCCCTCAGCTTTCAGAAAGGCAAGCCCGTAATCATCAAGTTCTTTAGTCGTCATGCCCGCGCGCGCATGAGCCATCATCAGGCGTAATGCTTCGGCGCATATCTTGCCTATGGCTTTGAGATATTGAATGTCTTTATCAGAGTCGGCTGTCATGTTATTTTGCTTTCATTTCCCGTTCAATGGTCTCGCGGTGTTCTTTGAAGTGTTCAGTGGTATCGCCTAAAACCCAAAGCATAAGAGGTCGTTTTTCTGGATCGTCAGCATGGCGCGGCTTGAGCAAATCTTCAAAAGGAGCGCTTTCTAGCTTGATGATTAATTGTTTGTAGATGTTTTGAAGATTATCCATCACGTCTTTTCTTGAACGCTGACGATTGCGCTCAAACAGCAAGGGATTGATTACGTCTATATTCCATTCTTTTAATTCTTCCTGCGTAACGCCCATCACTTCATGAGCGGGGCGTTTGTCCATGTGATAGCCCATCAGGATGTTGATCCACTCAGCGAGATGAGCAAGGTTATCCTTCGCCGACCAGCCGCCAGAATCGGGCGTGGTTATTTGCGCGTCAGATAATTTCTCTACATCTTGGATTAAGAGGTTCCATTCAGTTTCAATAGAAGAGAGTAATTCGGTTTTGGATTTTGGTGTCCATTGTTCGGTCATGGTATTTTTCCTTCGATTATTTTTCTCAATTCACTTTGCACATCGTCCCACTTTTGACTTGAATCTACAACAACCCACCTTAGCGGCGGCTCGGCTTTGACTAGTTCAAGGTAGCCGTTGCGTACTCTTTGATAGAAGGCAACCTCATGCGCATCCATGCGATTCCACTCGTCGCCGTTTTGTTTTTTGCGTCTTAGTCCAACTTCCACATCTACATCTAATAGAATAGTCAAATCGGGCATTAAACCGCCAGTTGCATACTTTACTAAAGCGCGTACTTGTTCTAAATCCTGTTTGTGTCCATAGCCTTGATAGGCAATCGTCGAATCAAAATAACGGTCTGAGATAACGATCTCTCCAGCCGATAAACGCGGCTTGATGACTTGCTCTACAATTTGTGCGCGCGCGGCTTGGTAGAGCAAGGTTTCGGTGTGGGGATGCATTTCTACATTCTTGAGATCATGCAAAATATCGCGGACCTGCTCGCCAATGGATGTTCCACCAGGTTCACGCGTGGGGAAAACCACATGCCCTTTCTCGCGTAAATATTCCACAAGATAAGGGATGTGTGATGTCTTGCCAGAGCCTTCGGGACCTTCGAGGGTAATGAACATGGGATAAGTATACAAGTATGCAGGTAGACAAGGAAACAGGGGTTGTGTACTTGTTTCCTTGTCTACGCTTTTAGATTACTCCCTAAAAATCCTAACGTGCCTTCTGGGTTCTTTGCCATAAGAATGACTGACCAGTTCGGCAGTGCGCGCCATGTCGTGTTGTAAACGTCTTACTAACGATGGACCTGGCGGCAAATCTACCCAACGTTCCCCATTGAGTACTGCGGCAATAGCTTGTTGAGTTTGCTCGCGCACTTCGTCTACCTCACCTCGGTCGCCAGAAATATCGGGCGTCAGGTTATATAAGTCGCCCAAAAATTGTTCCACTTGATTGACAGTGTTTGCGCGCAGAACGTAAATAGGCATGCCGCGATTCTCTGCTTCCATTACGGTTTGCTGACGGTCACGGTAATAAGAGCGCAGTGTTACCAATACATTTGCTTCGTCAATGTCGCGCACTACAATCGCGGGTACGCCGAGTCTTTTGGCGGCTTGCATCAAGCGGTTGCGCGCTACGCCATACGGATACACTTTTATGGTTCGCAGAGAACCATTTGTTAAAAGCGGCGCTTCTATGCGTGGAGGGGCAATCGGCGCCTCGGAGGCAGAATCAACTTTCGGCGGAGGTGGATCGGCGGGTGTCCTTAATCGCCGAGGTGATTTTGATTCTTTGATATCAGGCGGTTCGTTAAATCCAGCGCGGGTGGCAGGCGCGGGTGCTACTTTTTCAATTTGAATATTTCCATTATCGTCTCGTGTGCGAATTTCTGGCGGAAGAGGATATCCGCGTAGCAACGCATCAATGGAGCCCATCACATCCAGATGAACTGTGAATCGATCGCGCGTTTGAATTTCAATCAGCACATCAAATGTAGGAGGTGCGCGTCTTTCTAAGACTGTTTTTTGAGTGCCCCGCCTTCGCGCTTCTTCATCTGATAGCGTGACCGCCTCGATTCCGCCGACGAGATCGCTTAAGGTTGGGTTGAGTAAAAGATTATCCAGCGTTTGACCGTGCGCAGTGCCAATCAATTGCACACCGCGTTCGGCAATGGTACGCGCCGCAACAGCTTCTAGCTCACGTCCAATTTCATCAATGACGATCACTTCAGGATTATGATTTTCAACCGCTTCGATCATCACTTCATGTTGCAGCATAGGCTGGCTCACTTGCATTCTGCGCGCTTTGCCAACAGCAGGGTGCGGCACATCGCCATCACCGCCAATTTCATTGGACGTATCTACAATGACCACGCGCTTTATATCTGCAAGAATGCGCGCGGCTTCCCGCAATAAGGTTGTCTTGCCAACGCCGGGACGACCAAGAATTAATACAGATTTGCCAGACTCAATAATGTCTTGAATAATATCCACAGTGCCGTAGACGGCGCGTCCTACGCGGCAGGTGAGCCCTACAATAATGCCGCGTCTGTTGCGAATAGCAGAGATGCGATGCAGAGTGCGTTCCATGCCCGCGCGATTGTCGGTATCAAATGTGCCAATGCGTTCTACGACGTGATCAATTTCGAAGCGTGTGATCTCTTTTTCAACCAGCACTTGTTCCACGTCCATAAAGCGCGCAGTGGGAACCCTCCCAAGGTCAATGATGATCTCTAGCAGGTTATCGGTATTGTTCGTCTTTTCTACCGCGTGACGGATGTTGGCGGGCAATACGTCTAATAAGGTGTCTAGGTTGTCGGTGATTTTGTGTTGGTTCATGATGTAAGTTTTGGGTGGAAAGTCACAGGTGATGAAGTTTCAATAATTATAGCAGTGTCATTTCACTAATTTGTTACAGAATTCTTAACATTTTACTTGGATGTAGATAGTGAACAGGGATAATTTCCAATTTCATCTTTGGCAGAAGTGGTGAAGATGACTGCCGTATCGTCTTCATAGGCACAGTGCCAGCCGTAATGTTCGGCTTGGGAGATAAAAAATCCCTGAGCTTTTTTACTTAACAATAAATAATCAACTTGATATTCTTTTAGTATGGAAAAACCTTGTGCATCTGCTGTATTAATTTTTTCATAGTCTAGTATTAAAGATTGGGGCAAATCGCCGCGCGAATCACGAAAAACAGTTATGGTTGGATACAAACGCCAAAGAATATACCCAGCCCATTCTGGCATAATTAAGACATGCTTTTCTGTTGTAATTCCCTTTTCTAAAATTTGCACAGCATCAATTGGAAAGTAAGATGAGATTAAGGATGTTTCAGATTGTCCTGTGAGTTTGAGTCTTATTTGAGGAATGCTCAATACTGTTAGTAGGCATAATATTCCAAAGAAGATACTATTTGTGAGACGCGGCTGATTTGAGACTGTAGGTGTAGATTTTCTGACGAATTTATTTTGATATTCATGCATATCAAAATTGAAACCACTGCTTGTTAATTTAATTAAGATAGGTATAGCGGCAACGGTAAAAAAGGGAAGGATACGTAAATAACGCATCGCTAACCCTGCAAAAACAAGGAAGACCAGCAAGTCTAAAAGTTCTGGGCGTTTTTTACTATAGGCTAACGCCATCACGAATATTAATAGCATCACGAAAAAAGGTCTAGCAAAAATAGATGTAATTGTTATCGGGCTCCACTCAATAATAAGATTTAATTCTGGGATGTTATTAAGCGCTACAAAAACTTGATATGCTTTAATTCCTGCTGGTTGAATCAGCGTGCAAATCAAAGTGACGAAACTCCAGCCAATGATTTGTTTTAACTCATAAACAGGACGTTTACCGCCAAGCGTGAATATTAAAAAAATAAAATTATAAATTGCCAGCAAAATCAACCCCATTGTCCAGGCGCCGTGCAAATTTACCCATACAATCATCAGTGCAGGCAAAAGCCAAAGGCGGGCTTTACGCTGATCTATAAAATCAAGCAGGGTAATATTAAAAATAGCAAATATTAGAAAAGAAAACATTTGCGGGCGGGTACTGCTAAATGGATATAAGCTTAACCACCCGATTAAAGTAATGATTCCAATAGATTGGGGTTTGCCGCCGCGCTTTAGGCTAAAGCGGATCAATATCCATACCACCAAAGCGGATGTCAACGCCTGCAAAAGAACAAGCGCGCTTAATCCGCCTAGCTCAGATATTATATAAAAAAATACCCCGCTTAGCCAGCTATGTCCGAAATTATAAGGTAGTCCCCTTACTGTAAAAGTCAGCATGTCATAAGTGGGAATATGATTCGTTTTTAATATCTCTTTCCCAAAATTGATGTGCCACCACAAATCGCCTTCTTTAAGCGGTGTTAGGCAAAGCAAGAAAAAACTCATGAAAATGGGCAGTGCAATCCATAATATATCCATGGATGCTGCTGTTTCTAAAATTCTAGCTAGTTTTACTTTCATATTGTTAGTTATCCAACTCTCTACCGTACAAATACGAGTAAAAGTGAAAATTGCTCCTTGCGCCGTCCTCGGCGCAAGGTTACTCGCAAAACGCCGCCGAGGACGGCGGCTTGAGCATGTGCCAGTTTTACTTTCATATTATTAGTTATCCAAACAAGTATATTATTTTTTACAGGTAAGTAGGCATCGAATACCAAAAGGATAGGACAGTTTTGAGCCGAGCCAGAGTTCCAACTTCATTAAAGATTTAAAAAGATAATTGTCGCTGGTAGATGTAATATTTTGACTCACAATGGCTGGTATATCATCCCTTTTCGTCTTGGATTGTTTCAACTTTTGCAGTTGTTTAACGAGATAGAAGCCAGGGTAAATAAAAAAACCAAGATAGGATTGCTTTAATACAGTAAAGCCTTCATTTGAAAATAGTCTTCGCAGATCGTGCAGACGGTATCTACGAAAGTGCATTAATAATTCATCGTAAACACCGTATAGTTTTGGATTGGCTGGCACTTCAATAACTGCAACTCCTCCAGGTTTAAGAATACGATAAATGTGCTGAACTGCAAGGCGATCATCTTCTATGTGTTCCAGAACATTAAGTAAGACTACTACGTCTATTGAATTATCGGGCAACGGGCAGCGGGTCAGGTCAAAATGCAATAATGGGATTGCAGGTTTTTTTGCGGCGAGCTTGCTTAGCGGACCTAGTACAACATCAGCGCCAATCACAAAAGAATCTGGCAATTCCAGCTCTACCTTTTCTATAAGAAACCCTGATGAGCAACCAATGTCTAAAATTACAGAACTTTTGTTTGAGCTATACTTTTTTATTTGAGAAAGAGCATGTGCGCGTGAAGCATTGTCAATAAAGTGTCTATTGCCGGCAATATCTTCATGAAAGGTGGTCAAGTCGTCTGTCCAGCCGGACGCGCTGGCTTCATAAGAAAGGATAGGCAGAATTTCATCTCCTACTTTAAATCCGTGACCTGTCCAAACAGGAGATTCTAAACTGTTCGATGTAGCTGGAAAAACATATTTCATTATATTAACCTCGATTTCAAAGTAATGCTGATCAGTGGGTATTTAACCTTTTGTAAAGTTCCCAAGTGTTAATTGTTGTATCAAGAAAATAATTTTCTTTAAGTAGTTTGTAAAAATTTGGCAGATTGGCAGAGTTATCTTTTGTGTAGACAGTATCTATAGCAATGTATTTTGTTTGCTGATTAAAAATTTCTTCCAAGGACGTAAAATGTGTAAAATAAAATGGCCAAACAGAGTCGATCGGTGATTTGCGCTCTGATAAATAATATACTTGAACATTATCGCTAATAACATAAATAAAATCGGTGGGTTGAGAGTGAATCTGGATATATTTTGACACAGCTTCAATTTTAGAATAACTTATCTGGACATCAGAAATCTTGTGGTCGCCAGTCAATTCAGTGTACGATACAGGAGCTGCTTTGTAAAAAACATACCTTGTGAAAGAATCATTGTTGAGCAAGTCGAAATTTAATATGACAAGAAAAATCAAAATGCCCATAATCGTTTTTGCATATTGTTTATTTTTCTTATTATTAAAAATGCTTTCGCAGATCACATTAATTTGGTATGCACCCATAAAGGCAAGCACTGGAATCGTCAGCAATACGTAATGTATTAAACCCCCTCCTCTTATGCCTGCTTCTGCAAAGCTGATCATAAACCAGAGTCCTACGGCAATGCCGGGTATATTATTAATCTCTTGGGCAGGAAAGTTTTGGCGTAGATAGCGATATGCACCCAACATAGCTAGTATTAATAAAAGAGAGCTGTAATAGCCTAGTAACACAAACGGGAACGAGAATAAGGGAAGCTGTCCGAATAGTATATTGTTAGATGATGAGGTATGTGTATATCCAAGATCAAAGGCTACTAGAAGCCGCTGCAATAGACCCAAGTTGGAAAAATATAAGCTGACAAGGATCAATGGCGAAATTAATCCAATTCCCATCCATGCGAGCCGCCTCACAGCTATACCCCACGCCTTTTTTTGATTTTGCTCAAATTGTGTTGCAATAATGATTAAAATCCCTGTGACCAGTATAGGCGCAACAAAAATAGCTTTATAAAGTATGCAGATTGCGCCCAGAATACCCACCCAGAAAAAAAGCCAGTTTTTTCTGTTTTCTTGGATGAAAATAATGCCCAGAAAAACACCCCCTGTAATCGGCAAGTTGGCAAATTGCTCCATTTCGGTTGTATGACCGTTATAAGAACTTTGGGATGATAGTAATATATAAAAAAGCGCGGCTACTATTCCTGTTTGAGCGTTAATAAAATGGCGCCCCATCAGAAATAATAACAATGCGCACCCAAAAATCCAAGGAAGTAAGAATATTTTTAATGCATCTTGATTGTCACCCAGCACTTTGAAAACAAGTGCAAAGGTGTAGTAAATGCCAGGCAAATGATGAATAGGGTGATGAGATCCATAAAGCGGCTGACCCTGATTGATTTGACGCGCATGATATGCAACTGCGCCGCTATCTCTATCCATTAAATAATTAAAGGATGGCAGACGAACGATTACGATTAGCAGTGCAATGAATAAAACAATAATCCAATCTTGTTTCTTAGCCATTAAAAATCCTTGTTCGTTATAAACTTTTTTGTGCAAGCTAAGGCTACTTATCTTCTAGTGTCTTCTGTATATTTCTTTTCCAGCTACCGTTGTTTCAAAGTTGTAATATTGGGCTAAGCCATCTAATAACCATTGCGGGCGTTCTATGGCTGTTGGCTTATCCAGAATGATATATTTTGTTTTTGGATTGAATATGCGTTCTGGCGGACCATACGCTGAGACATAGAAGGGCCATAGAACATCAACGGGGGGCTTACGGTCTGCATAATAATAGAACTCAACATCAATGCTCCAAAGGTAAACCAAATCATCTGAGGTAGTATGCAGATCAATATAATCCACCAAAGTTTGTGTAGCTAGCATACGTTCCGCAAAAATTGTATGGTTATAAAGAAACTGTTTAAATGAAATGTGCTCAAGTTTGTAATTTATATACGAGCTATATAGAGCATAATTCCACCAAAGAAAACAAAAAAATACTAATGTAATTAATAAAGACGAATTTCCAACTGCTTTTACTGGTGAACTGACTTTCCACCCTTGATATCTTGTGCTGATTTCAGCCGCACCCAGCAATGCAAGCGGCGGAATGCATTGCACGCAATAATTTGGCAAGCCCCCCCCACGTATGCCAGCGAATGCCAGAGAGAACAGAAACCAAAGACCTAAAGCAAATTTTGGCAGGCGCTCAATCGTTTGAGTCTTAATCGCTTTAATAATGAAACGATATACGCCGAGCAGACCTAATATTAATAAAATTAAATTATTTATGCTTAGCCATACAATTGAAAAACCAAATGGAGCAGGTAAAGAGGAAAAGATCATCTGGCTTTTATCTTTTAATACGTATGAACTGCCACTGCTAAAAACCAACCAGAATCGCCAGCCTAAATCGTGATATATAAAATACCCAGCACTGATAGCGAGTGGAATTATCAAACCAATTGCTAACCAGGATAATCGAGCCAATAATTTTTTTATGGAGGTAGATTTATGCATATCTATTTTTGCCAGCGCAAAAATAGATATGCCGGCAACTACTAATGGCGCTATAAATACAACTTTATATAAAACGCAAATTGCGCCAAGAATACCGACCCAAATAAATTTCCAATTAGCAGAATTTCTAGTCACTAACTGGATGCATATAAACATGCATCCAGTTAGTGGTAGATTTGCAAAATGTCCCATATCCGCTGATGTGCCTGTTAACCAAAATTCAGCGGATGTGAAAACAAAAAAAATAGAAGCCAGCACCCCCGTTAAATAATCGAAATATAGCTTGCCCAGCATAAAGAGTAATACGGCAGAGCCAAAAATAAAAGGAAACAATAACAGCTTGGCTGATATTGAGTTATCTCCAAATAACATGAAGGCGAATGCATATGTATAGTAAATACCAGGTAAATGGTGACCAGTGTGGTAAGTGCCATATAAAATATCACCATTAATAATTTGGCGCGCTAGAAAGGAGTTTGCCCCGCTGTCTGGGTCTAGTGGAATCTCCAATGAGGGTATCCGAACTAAAATAGTTAAAATAGCAAGCGCAAGTAGAATACCCCAATCTTTTTTTATACTCATTAAATTACCCTTTACTTACTTCAAATATAAACTCTATTTCTTCAAAACCGCCTACCCAATAACACCATAACCGTGAACAAAGCCAGGGAGATAAATTTGCAAAAAAATCTATTATTATCCCAATTGCTTGTCCAATTATCACCAAGGTTAATGGCATTACACTTCTTTTCATATATGGCTGAGCAAACCAGCGTAGATGCATTTTAACTAACTTTAAAGGGATTTTTTGATACCCTGGACCAAAACTTGGGTTGAAATAATAAGGAAAAGTTACATCAAAGCCGCGTTTGTGATCTGCGTGTGTAAACCCGCGCGAAAAGTGCGGCACCCGTATATGGATGATTGCTTTTGGGGCGCATATTCTATAAAGTTCGCCCATCACCTTAAAAGCATCCAAAAGATGTTCTAATACATGATCTGCTTCCACTAATTCAAAATGATTGTCTGGGAATGGATAAGGAAACTCATTTAAATTATGAGAAATGTCGGGGTTGGAAATGGAGTAAAAATCAACATTTACAAAGCCATCTTTTAAAAATTCACCAGACCCCAAATTTAACTTGCTAGATTGTTCAACGGTAGCCATATTTACCTTTATTCCATATAGTTGTGATGCCACATTTGGAACATCAGTAATGTCCAAAGTAATTTACGATTGTCTTTGCGATGCTGAAAATGATCGTCTGTTAATTTCTGGATATAGTCGTACTTAAAAAGATTTTGGCGTTTTACAAAAGATTCAGAAAGCATATCCATCATTAATTCCTTTAAATCGCCTGAAAGCCAATAAGCTACCGGCATATTGAATCCTTTTTTGGAGCGATTAATGATTTCCTTTGGCAATTTTCCTTGCATAGACTTTTTGAGCAGGAATTTACCCGTCAGGTTATGAAGTTTTAAATCCAGAGGCAGGTCATTGGCATAGTTAACCACTTCACGGTTTAAGAGTGGAACTCTTACTTCAAGAGATGCCGCCATGCTGGCGCGGTCTACTTTATATAGAATATCACCTTCCAGATATGTTTTCTGATCATTATAAAGGATCTGATTCAGCGCCTCTTTTGCATCGCCTTCGTGCGCGTATTGATAGGATTGATAATACGTATCCCGCAAAACAGGTTTGATCCAATCTTGCAAAAGCGAATCTTTCTCTTGGTCAATGAACGATCCTAGCCAGCGGTGATGCCTGGTTAGTAAAGGCACTCCCCGCCCTGCTAAAAATCGGCGTAAGCGAAAATCAAGGCTGATGTTATCAAAAGAAACTTTTAAGCTATTAAGAACGCGCGGCGCCAAATAGGCGCGTAATGCCCAGGGGGTTAATCGTTCATAATATTCAATCAATTTATGAGATAGTACCGTAGGGTAGCCTGCAAAAAGTTCATCGCCGCCATCGCCTCCTAATACCACTTTTACTTTTTGACGTGCAAATTTCGACAATAAATAAGTTGGAATAATAGATGAATCAGCAAAGGGCTCGTCTAAAACACTGGAAATATCACTAACCAATTCAACCGCTTTCTTGCTGGTTAGAGTCATTTCATTATGTTGTGTGCCTAAATATTTTGCAACCTGTCGCGCATACTGTGATTCGTCAAACGAACCTTCTTCAAAACCAATTGTAAAACTTTCTACTTTGCCCGGATATAAATCCACCATTAATGCCGCAACCGCACTCGAATCGAGTCCTCCGCTTAGTAAAACGCCAACGGGCACATCGCTGACCAATTCTCGTTGTACGGCTGAGCGTACTGTATCGTATAGTCCAGCTGAATAATCGCGCCAATCCACGGGCGGGCGGCTTTCGCTCTGACGAAAACTTAAATTGTTGTATGCCTTTATCTCAACGCCGCGGCGATTGTAGATGAGATAATGCCCAGCCTCCAGCCTCCAGATGTTGCGCATGATCGTTCTCGGGGTGGGTACATATTCATAAGATAAATATTCATTGAGCGAGATGAGATCAATTTTGCGTTCTACAGCCGGGTTGGCTAATATAGCTTTCATCTCAGACCCAAAAATAAATTGCCAATTTGGCAGGTGAGTGTAATACATGGGCTTAATGCCCATGCGATCCCGCGCCAGCATTAACTCTTGAGTCTTTTCATTCCAAATCGCAAAAGCAAAAATCCCGTCTAAGTGCTGAACGCACTCTGTCCCAAATTCTTCAAATAGATGCAGGATCACTTCAGTATCTGAATTTGTTTTAAAAGAATGCCCATGTTTTTCAAGGTAATTTTTTAGTTCACGATAGTTATAAATTTCCCCATTAAAGACAATCCACATGCTTTGATCTTCATTTGTAATAGGTTGTTGCCCGCTGGCAAGATCAATAATAGAAAGCCGCCGTGAAGCCAAGCCCACTTTATCGTTGATAAAAAAACCATCTTCGTCTGGTCCGCGGTGCGCAATGGAACGATTCATACGTTCCAAAACTTCTTTAGAGATTGGCGCCCCCTCTCTAGATGATGCAATGCCGCAGATTCCGCACATAGCTTATTTCCTATGCCTTCTTCGTTCTACGAAACAAGAATTGATTATTTCCAAATCCATGCCCCGTAGCCTGAAAGCGAATTAACTCAAAGCCTAAATTTTTATAAAAACTGATAATTCTCTCTGGCGTCGCTGGTTCAAATGGATAACCGCCTAGCCAGTCGCGCCAGTCGTGGATCAATGACATGCCGCGATATTTTTTATGTTCCTGATATCGTTTGGCTGGACTGCGAAATTGCAGAATATCAAGTAAAAACCCAGAAAGAAAAAAAATGGGATAGAAAATTGAAATCATGCTAATGCGACCCAGCCAGTTATAACAATACATCTGTTTTATGATCTTCCAAACAGTAGAAATAATTCCCTGATCGTTATAAATTGCCAGAAAAAGCAAACCAGTATCTTTCACTGGCAATTGCGCGTTATACAAAGCCTGCCACAAAAAACCTGTGTGATGTAAAACGCCCCAAGAATAACAAATGTCAAACTTGCCAAGCGAATTAATAAATTCTGCATCTAAAACAGAGCCGCTTTCAACGGTCCAGTTTTTGTCATTTGGAAAATAAAGACGCTTTAATTCATCGGTGCAAGCAACGGACTGCAGATCATAATCAAATGAATATACAAATGCTCCCAGCTTACGGGCGGCAAGGCTGTGTAACCCAGAGCCTGACCCTATATCTAAAAAATTCTTTCCGTGCAGGTCTTTTTCATGTAGGAACTCTCGTAAAGCTTTCTCTGCTTCATCAATATGTTCATCGGTTAAGACACTTAAAAAATTTTGCCAGTTTTCGCCAAATGCAAATTTATCTTTTTGTGTATTGTACATAAGCTACTCAAAACGTCGCACAAAGATCGAAATCAGTTCCCAAACCTTAAGCTGATCATTCGTAGATGTGATCACAGCCACGATCTTTCCCAGTTCGTCTTTCATTAAGTCATATTCGCGCTGTGCATCAGATATTTCCTTGAAGAAGCGCGTGTGCTCGATCCAGCCAGGGATACTGCATGAAACGGAAATATATTGTTCTGCTTGTTTGATAGTGATCCGCGCAATCACTGCTTTAATTTCATCGCGCAGAATTTTGTCACCATGCGCGCCTAAAGTGCCGATGGTTTGTCCGCTGTTATAAGGTTTCCATGTTGTCATTTTTTCTTCACTTGTATCCTATTGATGCGCGAAGGTTGTACGGTCACCCCTCTCGGGTTTGCTGTTTTTACAACCTTTTCATTTTTTATTAAATGAGCCAAATGCTTTACCATCACCGCTTGCCGTTTTGCAGGCTGTGCGCCTAAATCTTCCAGAGCTGGCTCAAGCCATGTTTGATATGACCTCATGCACAAGTATACAGGTTTTCCATTAAACCGCTGGGTTAATGCTGATAATTTTTTTCCAACATCCACAGCTTCAGGATGAATTAATGGACTCAGCACTACGCCCCTCATGCCGCTGGAAACATTTACATAACAACGTGCATCATCAATACACACAAAACCATTTGCGCGTTTGGGAAATGATTCTATTGGATTTAATAACGGCGGCACAATTTGAGAATATAGACTCTGCACCGCAGGCAGATTCTCATCCTGCATACGCGTCCAGATTAAGCTGTCTGTTGATTCTGCTTCGATGGGCATTTTCCACATCTTTTGCCAAGCGTAGACGGCGAAGCCTGTTTGGCGCAATGCCACGAAAGAATCACTATCTTCATCCACTTCAGCAATGACGTGGAATGCGCCCCAAGAGCCGGCTTGAGCGGCTAAATGTTCAAGGAGCAGAGGCAGGTTGGGGTGAGTCAGATGCGCGGCGGGGGCGAGATAAAGCAAGCGGGCAAAGGATTCGCTTTTGGTGTGGATGATGCCCCCGAGCACAGTCAAGCCGCCGTTTTCATCAATTGCAGAATATATATGCCGCGCAGGATTTATGTATGCCAGTAAACTCGCCGCGCCTAATGGGTTTCCGCGAGTTAACGCGCGCGTAGTATCGAGGCTAAGAACTTCGCCGCGATGGCGATATAGATTGGGTAGGTCGAGGATGTCAAGCGGGCGGATGGGCAATTAATCACACACCTTACGCGCTAACCGCCAAGGCGCCAAATCTATTAAGATCGCCAAGGGGTTTTTTTGGCATCATATAAAAAACTTGGTGTTCTTTGCGCCTTGGCGGTAAAAAAGATTTTGATTCTCGCAACATAAGTTAATCAACAAGTGATAAAAAATATTCGTGAAAGCGCGTGTCATCCGTTAATTCTGGATGAAACGATGTCGCTAGAAAATGACCTTGTTGCGCGGCGACAATTCTGCCATCTGGCACAGATGCCAAAATTTTTGCGTCGCCGCTGACCGATTCGATAATGGGCGCGCGGATAAAGACTGCGTGATAGTCTGCTGTGGTGTTGGTGGCTTGTTTCAGTTCGGGGATGTCGAGGTCGGTTTCAAATGAATCAACTTGACGACCAAAGGCATTGCGCTGTACTTTGATATCCATCAATTTGAGCAAAGGCTGGTCGCGGCTAATATCTTTTGAAAGAAAAATTGCGCCGGCGCATGTGCCCCAAATGGCATGACGCTGACCAAACTGCTGAAGCGGCTCGATCAAGTTGTATGCCACCGCAAGTTTGCCAATCGTAGTGGACTCGCCGCCGGGGATGATCAGCCCATCGAGAGTTTTGAGATGCTCAGGCAAACGCACCTCGGCAGTTTCAACATTCAACTGCTTGAGCATTTTGATGTGTTCCGAAAAGTCGCCTTGTAAGGCAAGTACGCCGATTTTCATATGCATTCATTCAACGTAGGGGCGGGGTTACCCCGCCCCTACAATAATATTACCAACCTCTCACAGCTAGTCTCTCGCCTTCAGGCATATGCGCGGCGTTGCGTCCAACCATGGCTTCGCCGAGATTTTTGCTCACTTCTGCGAGAATGGATGCATCCTGATAATGCGTGACCGATTTGACAATTGCGGCGGCGCGTTTGGCAGGGTCACCAGATTTGAAGATGCCTGAGCCAACGAAGACACCATCTACGCCGAGTTGCATCATTAATGCGGCGTCTGCAGGAGTTGCGACACCACCAGCGGCAAAATTAACCACGGGCATGCGTCCAAGTTTTTTTGTTTCTACAAGAACTTCATATGGCGCGCCGTTGTTTTTTGCGAATGCCATTAATTCTTCATCGCCCATCGTTTGTAATTGACGAATAGCTCCCAAGACAGAACGTGCGTGACGAACCGCTTCGACTACGTCGCCTGTGCCTGCTTCACCTTTCGTACGCATCATCGCTGCGCCTTCGCCGATTCTGCGCATGGCTTCGCCAATGTTGCGGCATCCGCATACAAAAGGGACTTTGAAGTTGTGCTTCAAGATGTGATGTTCTTCATCTGCAGGCGTGAGCACTTCGGATTCGTCAATGTAATCCACGCCAATAGATTCCAGGATTTGCGCTTCAACAAAATGTCCAATGCGGCATTTTGCCATGACGGGGATACTGACCGCGTCCATAATCTTGAGAATCATATCGGGGTCAGACATGCGTGCTACACCGCCATCTGCGCGAATATCGGCAGGCACGCGTTCCAGCGCCATAACGGCGCACGCGCCGGCTTCTTCTGCGATCTTGGCTTGCTCAGCGTTCACCACATCCATGATGACGCCGCCTTTTAACAT
>VFJR01000190.1 GCA_009885945.1 Anaerolineaceae bacterium | reverse complement strand
TTGCGTAAGTCCTAATATTTTAATAATCATAAATATGCTCAAACTGCACGTCGCTTCTGCTCTTCAATTCCTCGAGGAACAAATGCACATCAGCCACACGAACTTGAATCGCGAGCCGCGCAAGCCCGGGCTGAGTCAGAATCGGGAGTTTGAAAAGATACTTCCCGTTCTGAAAGCTATAGTCTAAATCTGCAGGTCCGATCAAAGTAAATAGCAATTCATCATTACCTGCAATTTCTACAAAGCGCAAACCGCGTTCAGTAAGCCCTGGCACATTTTTGGTAAAGGCTTCAAAGCGCGTAATGTAAATCAGTTGACGCTGACCATTATCTTTGATGATCTCAAGATCTGCGCTTGCCAAGTCGCTTGTCACACCTTCGGTCACAGCATAAATCTTAGAAGTATCAGGTCCGCCGTAGGTTGCATTAGCGGCGTAGTTGAGTAAGCCGCCATACAACATCTTGCTTCCATATTCAAGCGTCAGCGCAATTTTACGTTCCCATTTGCGAATCAAGTTTGGTCCCGAATTGTCGGTTTCATTCCACAAGCCTTGTAATTTTTCTTTGAACGGGAATAGATACCAAGGCGTCACATGCAAAAATTCGCCGTATTCTTTTGCTACAACACGCGCGTATATTTCCTCCTGAGTTGCTTCGCCATTGCTGGTTGCCTCCGCCAATCGCCCAATCGTCATTTCATACATACCCTTGATCATATTCTCGGCAGTGAAACTAAAACCAATGATGCCCAGCGTGGCATGATAATCACTATTGGAGGCGTACTTGCCTTTGATGACAGTACAAACATTTACATAGCTATCCCAATATTGCCCCACCGATTTAAAATAAGGAAACTGACTCGGCGGATTGTTCGCGATGAAAGCCGCGTACTCATCGGTGCTATAGACGATATACCACTCAGGCAGTGTCAGATACGTATTACTTTCAGCGCGCGCATATGTAGGAATATCTTGAATCAATTCACGCGTCATTTCATCGGGAAGAGCTGATTCTGTTTCCTGCGCCGTTGCCCACACCTGACAAGCCGTCAGCGCGCGCGATAGCCCTACAATGGAAGGTCCGATTGCCACAAGAAATAGTGACAATGTCAAAATTGTAGGGATTGCGCTTGAGTGTCTTTCGTTACGATTGCTTTTCATTTTCCATCAACCTTTTGCTTAATACAAATCCAATAAAGACTGCAATACTGCCAATCGCAATGTGTGGAATGTTTGCGAAGAATTTAAAGCCCCAATCCAGTTGTGTATATCCTTTAAAGAAGATGCCGCCATCCAAGTAGCCCTGCCCAAGGAAGAAGCCCATCACCCCATCCAAGCCATAGATAATGCCAAACAACTTGAAGTAGAAAGTGGACGACTTGAAAGATTGCCAAGCCGCAATCGCCGCCCATAGACCAGAAGCGTAATGGAGCAGGTCATCGTGAATTTCCAATTTAAAGATTCCCAGCGTTACCCCGTTTTCATCATTGATAAACGGAAAATGAGCCAGCGAACCAAGCACAAAGAACATAATGGCATAAAACCAGGCGAGCCTTTGAATGGTGATGTATTTCATGTGATTCTCCTTTTGGTATAAGTATTGGTAATTCGCCTTACGCAGTTTTACTAAAAAGTGGATGTCGTTGCGAACCTCGCTCTGGGTTTTGGCGGCGACATCGTACTCTTTAGAGTAAGCAATCTCGGACCCGCAAGAACAGATTGCTTCGGACGAAGAACAAGAGCGTCCTCGCAACGACATAGCATTTTGAGTAAGGTCACAGCGAGTAATAACAACTTCTATTTTATCTCTCTTTGTTTATATTTAAAACAAGCTTTTCTTAGCATCTTATTTGCAGAGTGTTCACTTATCTTTTATAGAATACCTAGTTTACATGTCTACTTGTTTCCCTTATACTTACCCTTATGAAAATACTTATTCTCGGCTCAAGTGGATTGCTCGGTTTGAATCTCGCATTGGATGCAATGTCTGCCCACGAAGTAACGGGCATAGATCGCGGCAAACTGATCAAGCCGCCGTTCGCTAACCTCAAAATCAGTTTACTAGATGCTGATTCTGCAGATCAGATCCTCAAAAAAACCAAGCCCGATTGGGTGATCAACTGCGCGGCAATGGCAGATATTGATACTTGCGAAGACCATCCCGAGCTTGCTAAACAATTAAATACAGATATGCCCGAAAAATTTGCGCTCGCCTGCGCAGAAAAAAATATCCGCTTTGTGCATATCTCTACAGACGCGGTCTTTGATGGCAACAAAGGCGGGTTTTACACCGAGGAAGATGAGCCAAGCCCGATCAACGTGTACGCTAGGACCAAGCTTGATGGTGAGCGGGCAGTTCTCAGGGCGAATAAAGAGGCGTTAGTAGCTCGTGTCAACTTTTATGGTTGGAGTCTAAGCGGCAGGCGCAGTCTGGCTGAGTTCTTTTTTAATAATTTATCGAATAACAAAAGCATGAGCGGCTTCACCGATGTGTTGTTCTGCCCTACTTTTGTGAACCACACCGGCAGGTTATTGCTCAAAATGTTAAAGAAAAAACTAACGGGGCTTTACAATGTGGTTGGCGAGCAAACCATGAGCAAGTATCAATTTGGCGTGGAGGTGGCGCGCAAGTTCAACCTAAAGGAAAGCGAGATTTCGCCAAAATCTGTGCTTTCTTCCAGCCTGACGGCGCGCCGCTCTAATAATTTATCCCTATCTATTCACAAGTTATCCACCGATTTAGGCAAAGTTATCCCCTCGTTTTCCACTGGAATCGATGAGTTTTATACACAGTTTCAACAGGGTTATCCACAGAAAATGAGGAGTTATCAACAGGCATAGAAATTGCCGAGCTTAAATATGAAGCAAAACAGTCTTCCTTCTTTACTTGTTGGCTCAAATCGCAGCCAAAACCTAAGTGCTCTTTTTTTGATTATTTGCTTTGGCATTCTTGCCGTCCTAAGCATCGAGGGCAAATCTTGGACAGCCGATGAGGATATGCATTTGAAATATGGCACAAATATTTTGAATGGCAATTCTGAGCGCTTTGATGATAGCAAAATGCCCATTTCGGCATGGAATGCCCTGCCTGCAAAAATTGCATCCTTTCTACCAGAAGGTGAGCCGAGAGCTTCCATTGAAAACCCTATGCGTGCAAGGTGGATGACCATTTTTTTCTCTATGCTTGTTGCCTGGATGGTATTCTTCTGGTCACGAAAGCTATATGGCGCTGTCCCTGCCTTTGCCTCTTTGATCTTATATATTCTTGACCCAAACATTTTGGCTCACTCACAGCTTGTAACCACAGATATTTACATTACAGGCATGATCGTGTTTTGCTGCTACTGGCTTTGGAAGTTTGCATCCACACGCCGCTGGCAGGATGGATTAATATTTGCAATACTTTTAGGTGCAGCCCAGCTAACAAAATATACAGCTGTATCGCTTTACCCTCTGCTGACAATCACTTGGTTTGTACACGAAGTTTCAAAGTGGAGAACAGGAACAGAAAACGGGATCGGATTAAATATTAAGCACGAAACAGGGAAGTTAATTGCGTTTTTTCTTGTTATTGCGGCTACGAGTCTTATCATTATCAATATTGGTTTTTTATTCAATCGCTCCTTCACACGGTTTAGCGAATATTCTTTTTTATCTGATTTATTCCAAAAACTTCAACACAAAGTAGATTTTCTAGTACCGACACCCTATCCTTTTTTACAAGGGTTTGATCGGATAAATTTCAATGAGCGCAACGGGACTTCATTTGGCAATATTTATCTTTTGGGAGAAATCCGCAAAGATCAAGGGTTTAAGGGATATTACATTATCGCATCTTTATTTAAAGTGCCGCTAGCCACACAGGCTGTTGTATGGCTGGCGTTAATTAATTATTTTACAAAAAAACGCGGTTCGTTTTGGAGAAATGAGTGGTTTTTATTATGCTTGGTTTTGTTCTATAGCATTTATTTTAACTTTTTTTATAACGCGCAAATTGGCATTCGATATTATCTAGTCGTTTTTCCCTTACTCTATATTTTTGCTGGGAGTTTATTTAAAGAGTTATCGCGGACTCAATGGATTGGCGCACTCGCAGCAGGTATGTATTTATTAATATCTGTATTATCCTATTACCCTCATTACCTTGGTTATTTTAACGAGATCGTTTGGGATCGCAAAATGGCATATCGATATCTGGCAGATTCCAATCTTGATTGGTGGCAAGATCGTTATGCGCTTGATCAATATCTTCTTGAACACATCTATGTTGTCGAAGCACCTGAACTTCCAGCACCTATCAAAAGGAGCCAAATATATTTTATGTCAATTAATCGTCTCGTAGGGGTTACATCATCACCACCTACCTACGAATGGCTTCGCGAAAATTTTGAGCCATTTGACACCATTGGTACAAGTTATTTATTATTTGAAATTACACCCGAGCAAATGCAGGCGCTTTGCGATACTACAGATCATTGTCAATAGGAGATAAAATGCGCATCACTTTAATACTCGAAGAGTTGTTTATGCTGGGATTATCCATGTTTCTATTTTCAAAATTGGAATACTCATGGTGGCTGTACGCAGTTCTGTTTCTTGCCCCGGACATGAGCATGGTGGGATATTTTTTTAATCCACGTATTGGTTCATGGACCTATAATTTCGTTCATCACAAAGCAACAGGGATAAGTTTATATGTGCTGGGGATTCTGCTGCTTAATCCAATGCTGCAATTCACTGGGCTGTTATTATTCGGGCACTCCAGCTTTGACCGCCTGTTCGGCTATGGTTTGAAATACCCCGATGCGTTTCAGCATACTCATTTAGGAATGATCGGAAAAGAAAAATAAATTCCTAATCGCCCAAGATATCGTCGAGCCAGCCCAATAAACCTGTGGAGTTTTTTTCCTCAGGTTTATTTATTTCCCCTTGCGCCGCTCCATTTTGACCATTGATCAGCAAAATATTTTCACTGTCATTCACAAATATCTTTGTAAGCCAAACAGGCAATAAAACCAATTTAAAAGATTCCACCAGCATACTGGCTGAGGATGAACTGATTAATTTCACTGGAAATACTTTATCTGGCAGTTCGCGTTTCATCGTTTTAAACACCTGCCCGCGCGCATCTAAAGATGCATTTGCCATGGGAATATCATAGACTTCTGCGGGCCAATTTGAAAGGTAACGCGGGTCATAAGGTTTGATCTCATTCAATTGATAAGTGGAAAGCAGTCGCGTCATGCGCTCAGCGATCTTGCGGCTGGCAGGGATGGGCATATCATTGACCAAAACAGGGTAGCGGTCGTTAACCCGCACAACCTTTTTTTCACGATAATTCTTAAAAAGGTTATCAACATCTTCGTGATCAACCCGCTCACCGACATAATCCACTTCGCCGCCAATATCAAATGTCCAAATAGGCAGATATAGCCCGCGCGGCATGTTCACTTTTTTCTCAGGCTTCACTTTGTTCTCAGCCACCCATTGAATTAAAAATTGCGCCGCTTGTTTTTGATTGATAGTAAAAGGCACTATTCCAGCGGGCGCGAGTAATTCACGTTCATTATCCAATTTGATAACATGCGCCGAACCGCAATAAGAACAGGTTTTGGAAAGTTTCGTAGGCGGCAATATATATTCCGCGCCGCATCCATTACAGTGAAATATCTGCTGACGCTGGGGTTTGGAATGTCCACGCACAGTAGCGGCATTGATAATAAAATCTTTCTCTTCCGCTTCCTGATTAACAGATTCCAATCCTTGAGTGCGCGCGCAATATTCGCAGATCAATGTTTGACCATCCGGCGCAAAAATCATACGCCCGCCGCACTTTGGGCACATAAAACGATCCGCACTTGCCTTGCGAATTTCATCAGACGCGGGCGGCAATTGATTAGGATCAACAATATCTTCGCGTTTTAATTTACCATCTAAAATTGCCAATTCACGCCTAGCGCGCGCGTGATGTAAATCATAAGCTAGACAATTTTCAAAGGCTTTACGTTTTTCAACGTGCTCATCTGTGACCATGCCCATCCAATACCAAGCTTCGCACATTAAGTCAGGAGAAGTTGTATTGGTCAATGCGCGGTCAAGATAACGACGCGCAGAATCTTTATTACCATCTTTGGCTTCGATAATGCCGCTTCGTAAAAGACTTTTAGAAAATTCTTCAAACATACTCAAGCCCTTCTGGTAATTGCATCTGTCATTTTTACAACACGCACCATTTCCCTAACATCATGCACACGTACAATATCAGCGCCGCGCGCTATGCCCACTGCAATCGTTGCGGCTGTGCCTTCCACACGCTGGTCTGCGGGCAAGTCTAAAGTAAAGCCAATAAAAGATTTGCGGGAAGTTCCCAGCAAAACGGGATAGCCCATCTCGCGGATTTGATCAAGGCTGTTAATTAATTCCAAGTTATGTTCACGCGTCTTGCCAAAGCCGATACCTGGATCCAATACAATATGCGTTTGCTCAACCCCAGCTTTTTCTGCCAAGCCCACACTGAGCAGCAATTCACGCTTCACATCTTCTATTAAATTTTCGTACTCTGCGCCAATATAAGCGTTGCCCAATTGCGCGCGCACTTCTACGCTGGCAGGGTTGCTCCTATTGTGCATGAGGATCACAGGGGTTTTATATTTTGCGGCAACGCCAGCCAATTGAGGAT
Organism: Anaerolineaceae bacterium; assembly: GCA_009885945.1. Classification (GTDB taxonomy): domain Bacteria; phylum Chloroflexota; class Anaerolineae; order Anaerolineales; family Villigracilaceae; genus VFJR01. The sequence goes on along the minus strand of VFJR01000190.1, from coordinate 4,547 downwards.
CAGCGCGTAAGCCCCAGACATCATTGATAATATGTGCGCCCGCATGAATTGCTTCTTCAGCCACGTTCGCTTTGTAAGTATCTATCGAAATTAATGTATCAGGAAAATGCTTTGAGAGTTGGCGAATGACCGGGACGACGCGCCCAGCCTCTTCGTCGGCATGAAGCGCTTGTGAACCGGGGCGGGTGGATTCTCCGCCCACATCTATTATATCGGCGCCAGAATCAATGAAATCACGCGCCTGTTGAAGCGCTGCTTCTATCACATCCCCTTTGGAAATAATTCCATCGCCAGAAAAACTATCAGGCGTGACGTTAAGAATCCCCATAATATAAGTACGTTTGCCCCAATGAAAAGTATGCTTCCCAATTTGTAAAGCGGATGACTTCATGAAAAATAATATTGACCGTAAACCGCCTCGCTGTTCTATCGTCGGCGGTTTACGGTCAAATCAATTAAGGAATTTGATCCAAGGGCCGCGCCAGCCATGCTTCGGCTTCGTTGATATCTGTGAATAATTTCAGCGCAGAAGCAGACTCGGTTTGTGCGCGCGCGGCTACATCACGAATTGCCTGCGCCACTTTATCGCTGGCAACCACAACCGCCACACGAATGTTTCGCGCAGAAGGATCGCTGTTTGCGTCTACCGCAAAACGAATCGCCTTTTCGCTAAGTTCAGGTACCGCGCGCATATCGTATAAATTACGCGTGCGCCGATCAGAGCCCAGCAAATGCTCCATCGCAAAAGCATGCCAATGGCTGAACGTGGTATCTGAAAAATCTGTAAATGTTAAATTCATACCGCCATCTTCGCGGCGCACAACGCTATACCCAATTCCGGGCGCAGGTGTGAAATTAAGTGGTTTTGATTCTGTCATGAGTACCTCCAAAGAATGATTTGATTATATGTTATTTACTGAACTTTTTTATACCGCTTACATCACAAGTTTGCAATAATTCTTGAATGCTTTTATTCAAAGTGGGGTGTACAAAATCTGGCGCAATTTCATTTAATGGCACAAGTACAAACGCGCGCTCATGCATACGTGGATGAGGAATAACAAGCCCATCTTTAAATACGGTCAAGTCGTCATAAAACAAAATGTCAATGTCAATTAATCGCGGTCCATTTTTAAAAGACGGCTTTCTGCCCAGCACTATTTCAAGCCTTAATAAATGCTCGACCAGTTTTTCAGGAGTTTCATAAGATTTAACTTTTACAACCTGATTTAAAAAAGGCGCCTGATCTTTATAACCCCAGGGTGGGGTCTCGTACACATGCGATTGTTTGACCAAAGTCATTTGCGGTGTCAAGTTATTGACTGCCGCCTTTAGGTTGACAAGACGATTTTCAAGATTACTGCCCAACCCAAGATAAATAATATGTTCCATACATCCTCTACAATGGGTGCCCGTCGTAATGCCCCACCAGATCTGCCGCCAGCCAACTTTCAACATCATTATTCACAAAGGCATGCTCTGGCAGTTTCTGCACCAACTCTATCATGGCGAGGCGCGTGGTTTCATAATGCTTCAATAGATCATCAAAAGACCATGAACTATATTTTTTAGTAAGCTCAACATTGAACAAATCTGTTTGATGGTCATCCCAGGTAAAGCCAGGCTGATACAAAATCCCATTGACCATACGCGCGCATTCCTCCCACCAGCCGATCACATGCGCCAATAAATCATGAAAAGTTTCCACGCCTTGTTTTTTTACAAAACCGTCTTTATCTTCAATTTGATTAAATTTTTCAATATACGTTGCCCATTCATTTTGCAAAGTATCCAACGCCAAGAAACGGCTTAAAGCAACCAAGTGCTCGCGGGCATGATCAATGAAGACGGCGTGAATCCACCTTTGAGCACGCACATCTTCCCAAGCCGCTTCATTCATCGAACTGAGGCTTGCTACAGTTTTCTGACGCATTTTCTCAAAGTGAGCAAAAAATTCCTGCTCATCCCATGTTCTATATTTTGCAATGGCATTTGCATTGAAAGCGTCAAAATCATATTTTTTGCGGGCGTATTCGCGCTTCTCTGCGATTGCAAGGATAATTTCCATACCTTCATCCCACCATGCCAAAACATGCGCCAACATATCTCTAAGCTGCTGATAGCCTTGGTCGTTCACACGCTTTATGCCATCTTCTTTGGGCCAACGGTTGAATCTTTCTACATATGTTCCCCATTCAATTTCTAGAAAATCGAGTGTGCGTTTTTTATAGTTAAACATAATAGCCTCTTTTTCTCTATTCATAACCTTTAGGGTGTGATGTGTGCCAATCCCAAGCGCTGGAAAGGATATCATCCAAACTGCTGTGTTGGGGCGCCCAGCCTAGTTCTTTTTTAATTTTTTCAGGAGATGCCACCAATCGAGCCGAGTCACCATCACGACGTGGAAATTCCACAACTGGAATAGGCTTGCCGGTAATTTTTCTAGCAGTATCAATCACTTCCCGTACCGAATAACCACTTCCACTACCGACATTATAGATTAATTTATCCTGTTCCTTTAAGGCATCCAACGCCAACAAATGCGCAGAAACCAAATCTCCGATATGAATATAATCGCGAATACAAGTTCCATCCGGAGTTGGATAATCTGTGCCGAAGATTGATGCTTCTTTCGCCTGCCCTTGTGCAATTTGCAACACACGCGGAATTAAATGTGACTCAGGCTGATGTGCCTCACCACGTCCGGGCAAAGCACCGCAAGCATTGAAATAACGTAATACAGCATAATGCATGCCATGAATCTGGTGAAACCAACGAAGCGCTTGCTCGGTCATCAGCTTAGTTTCGCCGTACACATTGGTAGGACCGAGGGGGGAATCTTCGTTGAGAGGGGATTCGCTAGATTGATACACTGCCGCAGTAGATGAGAAAACAAATCGTTGGACGCCTGTTTTTACAGCCATTTCAATTAAATTAAGCGAATTTGTAAAATTATTGCGAAAGAAACGGGCGGGTTCTTTCATGCTCTCGCCTGCTTCAATGAAAGCCGCAAAGTGCATGACCGCATCGTAACGCTCCAAAGTTAATGTTTCGGCAAGAGCGTGAGAATCTTCTAGGTTTGCTTGAATAAAATGCGCACCTGTAGGCACCGCCTGACGATGTCCCGTCACAAGCGAATCATATACAGTTACAGCGTGACCCGCATTCAATAAAGCTTCTGCAGTTGCCGAACCAATATACCCCGCGCCGCCTGTTACTAAAATTTTCATAACGCTCCTATCATTTGATGCAGATTATTTCCAGCCATCAACATACCATCTAATGTACTCTTCCACATGTTTGCTCCAATATGTTTCGGTATGATTACCGGAATAAAAGTGAAATTCGTGCGCTACATTTCTTTTAACGAGCAAAGATTGAAAATTGCGTGTAATTGCTAATTCAGCATCTTGGTCTCCAATATCGACCCACAAACGAGGGAAAGACTCTGCTGGCACAGCCTCAATGATTCTTTGGATAAAGGGTCCATCCTCGGCAAAAACGACCGGGGAATGTAACCCTAACATACCGAACATTTGCCAGTTGCTTAATCCAAGCCGAATGGTCCAGCCGCCGCCGCGTGAAAGACCGCCAAGCGCACGATGTTCACGGTCTGCGAGCGTGCGATAATTTTGATCTATATATGGAATCACAAAATCTATAAAGCGCACACCAAAGCCGGGACCGGGGGGCAGGTTCCAATAGCGATCATCTGGAAAGACCATGATGAAAGGCTGTGCTTCACCGGAAATAATAAGCTGATTTGCGATATCTACTGCGCCAAGGCGGGTCCATTGATCGTAAATATAAGTTTGCCCATGCAGTAGGTATAGCACCGGGTAGCGAAGATCGGTTTGCTGATCGTAACATGGCGGCAAATAAACTATAAATTGCTGGGGCGGTTTGGTTATATCAATCGCCGCATCCACTATTGTGCCGGGCTGGGTCAGGCAACCTAGAGGAGTAGCAGTTGGAATAATGGTAGGAGAAGGTATTGGTGTAGAAGAAGGGATCGACGTGAAGGTTGGCGGAATCACGCTGGGGGTGGCTGTCGGCTCAATGGTGAAGGTGCAAGCCACGAGCGTCGTGAGAAGCGAAAGTAATATTAGTCCATTTATTGCTTGACGGGTATTCATCCTTAGCATTATACTCGTGCAGTTCATTTATCAATCGGGGCGTGGCGCAGTCCGGCTAGCGCGCTTGCTTTGGGAGCAAGAGGTCGGAGGTTCGAATCCTCTCGCCCCGACCATTAAGCCATAGATTCACAGAGTTATTCTTTGTGGCTCTGTGGCTTATCTCTTATGTGCTAAAATTATCACAAAGGAATTCCCATGACAAAAAAGATTGACGGCGTGATCGAAGCGGTTCGTTATAAAAATGGACTCATTATAATGGTGCGTGCCTATGAACGTCGTGGCGCAACGTTTTCTGACCTGGTTTTATTGGAACGAAAAACCCTTTTGGAACGGCTGCAAAAAGGTCAAAAATATATAACTGGGTCGCGCGAAATTTTACGCGCGAGTACATTTAAAACCGGCAAACCTGTG
>VFJR01000151.1 GCA_009885945.1 Anaerolineaceae bacterium | reverse complement strand
GCCGGGCAAATTGGTGATTTGCCAAAAATTTTCACCCACAGATACTTGCCCGCCTCGCCGAGTTCAAGAATATGTTGATTATATTTTTGAAACACGCCCTGATGGTTTTGGTATTGTGCGCTTTGCTCAGTGTATTGCTTTTTCCAGTAATGTTTGTTTTTATAAATTAGGGGGCGGCTTTGAAGATGAAATAAAAGAAGGCTTGGGAATTTCTCGTTTACAACAATATGCCCAAGCGTTAGGATATAACCGCCCATCAGGCATTCAACTGCGCGGCGAAGAAAATGGATTAATTCCAGACCCAACCTGGAAGCGCATCAATCAAGGGGAAAACTGGTCTACTGGCGATACATATATTGCCAGTGTAGGGCAGGGTTATGTATTAGCAACGCCATTACAAGTGCTTATTTCTGGCGCAACAATTGCCAATTATGGAAAGTTGATGCAGCCAACGATTATCCGGGAAATAACAGACAGTGATGGGCGCGTCATTCCGACCTGGTTTAATCCTGATGAATTTACATTCTCGCCTATAGCTACAGAGGGGTCTTATCAGGTTTCTCCGTTTACGCCCAACTTAAAATGGGACGTAACCACAACTCCTATGATAGAAGGGTATAGTTGCGAGCAGGGATATTGTGATAAGACGGGTACATTTACAATTATAAAACCTTCATCTATTGAAGCGGTACGCGAGGGTACACGTCTTGCTGTTACTGCTACACGTGATGGAACCTTGCATCGTCTTTTCACCGAAGATTATCCTTTGCCAATCGCCATTGCAGGCAAAACAGGCACAGCAGAGTATTGCGATGATGTTGCTATAAAAGCAGATCGATGTAAATTTGGTCTATGGCCCACGCATTCATGGACATTAGCCTATGCTCCTTACGAAGACCCTGAGATCATAGTAGTGGCGTTTGCTTATAACGGCGGTGAAGGCGCAAGTGTTGCTGGTCCTATTGTGGCGCGCGTGCTTGAGGCTTACTTTGAATTAAAGGCAATCGATCAGGCGCAGGGAAGATAGCTCTAGGATACGAATTGGCCAACGAAGCTGAATCAGGCATCGGGCAAGAAAGATGCGCTGGAATTTGTCATGCTATAATTCAGTATAGTTATCAAATTTATGAATCCACAAGAAGAAACTTCTCTTATTCAAATCAAAGGAATTCGCGATGGTTTGCTAGCCACTTTTGCGCAAGCAGAGTGGGAGCTATTGCAAGCCAGCTTGGTGTCGCAAATTGATGCGCGCCAATCTTTTTTTCAAGGTGCGCGCCTGGCTGTGGATGTTGGCACGCAGGCATTAGGCGTGAATGAATTGGTTGGGATGCGCGACAGGCTTTCAGATCGCGGGGTAGCTTTGTGGGCTGTGATCAGCGAATCGCCGAAGACTGAAAAAACAGCACAGTTACTAGGGCTTGCCACTCGCATTTCAAAACCACGGCCAGAAGAAACTCGAACACCTGCAGTTGAAAATAGTAGTGATGAAACTGCTTTGTTTATCAGTAAGACTTTGCGTTCTGGAACACGTGTTGAATATACTGGAACGATCGTCATCCTTGGTGATGTAAACCCCGGCGCTGAAGTAGTTGCGGGCGGAAGTGTAATTGTATGGGGACGGGTGCGCGGCATGGTACATGCTGGCGCACAGGGTGATGCGTCTGCGAAAATTTGCGCACTGGATCTTTCAGCAAGCCAGTTAAGAATTGCGGACGAGGTCTCGGCTAGTTTGAAGCCGCAAAAAACTCCGCGACCCGAAGTTGCAAGCTTGAACAATGAAGGAAAATTACAATCTGAAGTTTGGAATATTGATTAAGGAAAAAATATGACCGCACAAGTAATTACTGTTACATCTGGAAAAGGCGGCGTTGGTAAAACGACCGCTGTTGCAAACCTTGCTACTGCGCTTGCCGCAGATGGCAGAAAGGTTGTTTGTATTGATGGCGATATTGGGCTGCGAAACCTTGATGTTGTGATGGGTCTTGAAAATCGCATTGTGTATGATATTGTGGATGTGATCGAGGGGCGTTGCAAATTAAGACAGGCAATGATTCGGGATAAACATCATCCTGAGTTATATTTGATTCCTGCCGCCCAGACACGGGATAAGAATGCGGTTTCTCCATCTGACATGATCCGCATTTGTAATGACCTGCGGGCTGATTATGACTTTGTTGTAATTGATTCGCCAGCAGGTATTGAGCGCGGCTTCCGTAATTCGATTGCAGCCGCAGACCGTGTTTTGGTGGTAACCAATCCAGAGGTTAGCGCGGTACGTGATGCTGATCGTGTAATAGGGATTTTAGAGGCAGAAGAAAAAGGCAATCCTGCTTTGATCCTTAATCGTTTAAATCCAGTAATGGTAAAGCAGCACGATATGCTGTCTGCCGAAGATGTATTAGATTTACTTGCGATTCAATTAATCGGTATTGTGCCGGAAGATGAAAATGTGATCGTAGGCAGTAATCGGGGCACACCCGTTGTGCTGGATCCCAAGAGTCGCGCTGGGCAGGCTTTTCGTAATATCGCTAAGCGTTTGCAAGGACAAGATGTGCCTTTTATGGATTTAGATAAAGGAACTGGATTGTGGAATCGCATTCAAAAGATTACAGGAAGGAAATAAAATGAATTTCTTTTCTCGTAAAAAAAGCGCTGCAACAAGTGCAAAGGAGCGTTTACAGCTTGTGCTTGTGCATGATAGGACTGATCTTACCCCGGCAGAGTTAGAGTCGTTAAAAGATGAGTTATTAAAAACAATCTCTCGTTATATTGACATCGACCCTGAGGCTGTTCAGATTGGCTTAGAACGTGATGGGCGCGCTCAGCGTTTGGTTGCGGATATTCCTTTAAAGAGTTCTGCCCGCCGTAAAGCTGGTTAACTCTTTTGCGCACGGATAAAGTTTAATATCCTATGACACGTACTACCCCTTGGCGAAATTTTGATTTTCTATTATTAGGCGCAATCGTGCTTGCCAGCGCTTTTGGCACAGCCATGATTCGTTCTGCGATTGCTGAGAACGAAGTTTTACTGCCGCTTATTAATCGTCAGATTTATTTTGCATTGCTGGGGTTGGTGGTGATCTTTTTATTTGCCGCAATAGATTATCGTTATTGGCTGTCGATATACCTTTTTTTATATTTCGGCATCATGATGTTCCTTATATCACTTTCTAGTTTGGGGCAGGTGGCATTTGGGGCACAGCGCTGGTTTCAAGTGGGTGTCTTGTTCTTACAGCCTACAGAGTTTGCAAAGATTGTGGTTATTCTGATCCTTGCCAAATATTTTGAGGCGACTCAATATCAGCCCCGCGATTTGAAGTGGGTGCTTAAAGGTTTTATTTGGACCTTTGGATTAATGGTTTGGATACTTCTTCAACCAAATTTGAGCAATGTGGTTGTAATTATGGTAATTTTTGGGGCGATGTTGTGGATCAACGGTTTGCAGATAAAGCACATCTTTTTGTTCGGGGGCATTGGCGCAGTAGCTTTAGCTCTTGTGGTTTCATTAACTGTAGCAGGAATCCGTATTCCGTTTTTGCAGGAATACCAACAGCAAAGAATTGCAAATTTTGTTTTACCCGATCCTAATGCAACATTTGGCGCTGTGTATAACGTGCAACAAGCGCTGATCGCCATCGGCTCCGGTGGTTATTTTGGTCAGGGGTACGGGCACGGCAGTCAGACTCAATTACGGTTTTTAAAAGTTCGGCATACCGATTTTATTTTTTCTGCCACAGCAGAAGAATTTGGTTTACTGGGTGGGGTGCTAATTATTTTGGTTTTGGCATTAGTGGTTTGGCGTTGTATTCGCGCCGCGCAAAAAGCGCGTGACCTTTCTGGCTCTATGATTGCCTTTGGTGTTGCAGTTTTAATTTTCTTTCAAGGCGCAGTTAACATTGGCGTTAATCTTAATATTGTGCCTGTATCAGGTTTGCCGCTTCCTTTTATCAGTTACGGCGGCAGTGGTCTCACATCTCTCATGCTTGGTATTGGGCTTGTAGAATCAGTTGCCATGCGCCATAAGCAAATGGAATTTTAAGGAGAAGTTACTTTGACGATAAAGCCAGCTCGTACGCGTATTGCCCCATCTCCAACCGGGCATATGCATCTTGGTACAGCACGTACCGCATTATATGATTATTTGCTCGCAAAAAAGACGGGCGGGCAATTTATTTTGCGTATTGAAGATACTGACCTTAAGCGCACTGTGCCTGGAGCTGAGCAGGAAATTATGGATGGATTGCGTTGGCTGGGGTTAAATTATGATGAAGGTCCTGATGTAGGCGGAAAATTTGGACCCTATCGTCAAACCGAACGGCGTGAGATCTATGCGCAGCACGCTAAAGTCTTGGTTGAAAAAGGGCATGCATATCCATGTTTTTGTACACCAGATACTCTTGAAAAAACAAAACAGGAACAGATGAAGCGCAAGGAAAATCCACATTACGATGGAACCTGCCGCGTCCTTTCACCTGATGAAGCCGCTCGCAAAATTGCAAATGGTGAAGCGTATATCGTGCGCTTCAAAATGCCGCAAGAGGGTGTTACTGTTGCCCATGATCATTTGCGCGGTGATATTTCTACTGAAAATAAACAATTTAATGACCAAGTTTTATTAAAGACCGATGGCTTGCCAACGTATCATCTTGCCGCTATGGTGGATGATCATGAAATGGGAATTACGCATGTGTTACGCGGCTCTGAATGGCTGGGTACTTTTCCGTTGCATGTAAATATTGTGCGCGCCTTTGGGTGGCACGAGCCTATTTGGGTGCATTTATCTGTTTTCTTAAAGCCAACTGGCAAAGGCAAAATGAGTAAACGTGAAGCCGCTGATGCGATGAAAGATGGTTACTCGATTTTTATTAAAGATATGCCTGCGCTTGGTTTTACTCCTGAAGGTTCCTTAAATTGGATGGCGTTAATGGGCTGGGGCGTTGCAGAAGATGATGTGATGAGCATGGAAGAAATGATTGAGCGCTTCAGCGTAGACGGACTTACGCCATCCCCTGCGGCGATTAATTTTCAGCGACTGGATCATTTCAACTCAACTCATATTCGCCTGATGAATGCAGATGATCTGGCTTCACGCATCAAGCCTTATTTTGAACGCGAAAATCTAAAAGTAGACGATGCTATATTGCTTAAGATGATTCCGCTAATTCGTGAAAGACTCGTTACGCTGGATGATTGCCTCGCCTTTGGCTCTTTCTTCTTTAAAGAAAATGTTACACCATTGCCTGAAGATTTAATTGCAAAAGGACTTGATTCAAAACAATCTGCAGAGATAGCCATTAAATCTTACGAAATACTTTCTGCCTTGTCTGAAATAAACCATATTGTTGCAGAGCCGCCCATGCGTGCTTATGTAGAGCAAAGCGCTTTAAGCGCCAATCAAGTTTTTGGTATTTTGCGGGCAGCAGTCACGGGTCAAAAAGTTAGTCCGCCGCTTTTTGAAAGTATGGAAATCATTGGACGTGAAAAGGTTTTGCAACGATTAAAAAATGCCATCGAAATTTTACAGAGGTAATCATGAAACTAATCGATAAAAATACTGCATTTGTTTTCCCGGGGCAAGGCTCGCAAACTGTTGGCATGGGTAAAGACCTTGCTGCGCAATACCCTGTTGCGCGCCAAACTTTTGAAGAAGCTGATTCTATTCTTGGATTCTCACTTTCCAAGTTAATGTGGGATGGACCAGAAGCAGATTTAAATGACACGATAAATACCCAGCCAGCGTTGTTCGTTCACTCTATGGCATCTTTTATAACCTGCGCGCATCTTTTCACGCTGAAGCCCGCTTCAGTCGCCGGGCATTCTCTTGGCGAGTTATCTGCTCTCGCCGCCGCTGGAGCTTTCTCATTTGAAGACGGACTTCGCTTGGTGCGTAAACGAGGCGAATTAATGAAGCGCGCCGGTGAAATTGCCCCAGGTAGTATGGCGGCTATCCTCGGCGCGGATATTTCTACGCTTGATAAAATTTGTGAAGAAGCCAGCACAGAAAATGAAATTGTTCAAGTGGCAAATGATAATTGCCCGGGGCAAGTGGTTATTTCAGGCGCAAAAGCCGCGGTAGAGCGCGCAATGGTTGCGGCTAAAGCCGCTGGTGCAAAACGCGCGTTGCCTTTAGCTGTCTCGATTGCGGCACATTCACCTTTGATGGCATCGATTCAAGATGAATGGAATGAAACAGTAGAAGCCACTACGTTTTTACCTCTGCAATCTATTGTAGTTGGGAATGTTCATGCAATTCCATTGACAAATGAAACATCTGCTCGTGTAGATGTGATTGCTCAAATGCAATCACGTGTGCGGTGGACAGAATCGATTAGGTATATGGTTTCTAAGGAAATAAATACATTTGTTGAGGTAGGCACTGGTACAGTATTGGGCGGGGTAATTAAGCGCATAGCCACAGGGGTTACTACTTTCCCGTTAGGTGCTGCGCAAGACTTTTTGGCTCTGGAGTAATTAATGCAAAGGCGTGTATACATCCCTGTTCTTTTCTTAATCTTGGCATCGCTTGCTTGTGAAGAAGGGGCTGTTACACCGTTAGCATTGCCTTACACTCAAATCCCTTTTTTTGCATCTGAAACTCCTCCGCCATTTATTATTCCGGTAACTGACACACCAGTGCCTTTCATTATTCCACTTACTGATACCCCGTTTTCGCAAGAGGATAATTCAAATCCAGTTGTAATAGGTCCGCCAAAGTGGTGGGATGTATATTTTACTGACCCCTTACAGTTTGGGGATTCTAATAATATGACTGGTTCTATTGAAGAAAAGCTTATTTTTTTTATTAATAACGCGAAATCTAGCATTCATATTGCATCTTTTGAATTTAACTTGCCTAGAGTAGCAGACGCCTTGATCGCCGCACATGCGCGCGGAGTAGACGTTCGTTGGGTGACAGATAATGAATATGGATTGGCTGTTGATGTGGAGCCAGATAGGGGGCAGTTCATGCGCTTGATGGCAAGCGGCATTCAGGTCAAGGATGACGCGGGGCGTTCTGCCCTAATGCATAATAAATTTTGGATATTCGACCGTCAAACGGTGTGGACTGGTTCTACAAATATCACGGCAAGCGGAATTTATAAACAAAATAATAATGTAATTGTTATCCACGCAAGTGATATTGCATATATTTATGAGCGGGAATGGGAAGAGTTGTGGGCAGGGCAGTTAGGCCCGCGGGCGCCTTCTACGTTGAATACCCAATGGGCAGTACTGGAAGGGACTGCTATTCAGGTTCTATTCTCTTCTGAAGATAAAGCGATCAACAATTTAATTGCGCTGGTTAATGATGCACAAACCAGTATTCGCTTTTTGGCATTTAGTTTTACGGATTATCCTCTTGCTCAGGCGATGATCGATCGCGCGGCGGCAGGGGTTAGTGTGCAAGGGGTGTACGAAACATTTGGAAGCAGTAGTAAAAACGCAGAACTAAAAACATTTCTATGTGCGCAAGTGCCAGTGCGGCAAGACGGAAACTCCAGCTTTTTGCACGATAAGATTATTGTTATTGATAATTCGATCGTAGTGACTGGTTCTTTAAATTATTCATCTAGCGGGGATGATGCAAATGAAGAAAATGTGATTATTCTGGATAACCCAGAAATTGCGGCGCTGTATTTGCAGGAATACGAAAAAATATGGAATCAGGCGCGTGATCCTAACCTTGCTGATTTTCCCTGCCAATAATTTTTGGTTGCTTAGAAACTAGAAGATGGGCGCTTCGAATATCAGTACAAGTCGTAGACTTTGCTTGGGAGCAGTAACCGACGGGTGTGTAAGACCTTCTGCCTAAAAACAATCTTACAAACAATCCCAGTGTGTATTTATAAAATGAACGAAGCTCACTCACTATAAAAAAGGGCTGTCGGCTGAAGAAAATTTCAGCCGACAGCCCTTTTAAATCTGGGCGGATGAACCAAGTAGCCAGCACAGGGCGTGGACTCTGCTTGGGAGCAGGAAAAGCCGAAGCCAGAAAAATGCCTGAAAATGCCGCAGAATCCCACACGTCAGGTAGTATCATGAATAGGACACGGCAGATCGATGTCAGGTAGGTCGTAGCAGACCGTCGTGCAGCAAGATCGCCGTGTCCGTTCGTCAAGTGATCCCGAACAGTTGCAAGGTCTTGAAGACCGTATACTAGCGTGGGATCAACTCCTATTATACAAAGCGGAGGCAGGAATGACAACTAGTAGAGGAAAGTTCGTAGGGATCGATGTTGCCAAGGATAAGTTAGATATTGCGATATTGGGGGAGAAGAAGGAAAGCCAAGTGGGGAATAACGAAAAAGGAATAACCAGCTTGGTCAAGAAAATGAAAACCTTGAAACCCGACATGATCGTCGTCGAAGCCACAGGCGGATATCAGCGAGCGGTGGTCTTGGGACTGTACGAAGCAGGGCTGCCAGTGGCTGTGGTCAACCCAGTGCGGGTGCGGCAATATGCTCGGGCGAGTGGGCTACTGGCCAAGACGGACAAGCTGGATGCCTTCAACCTGGCAGAGTTCGGAAAGCAGATGAAACCGAGGCGGTTCGAGGCAAAAAGCGAGGCGGAAAGGTATGTCTCAGCCCTGTTGGTGAGACGCAGACAACTGGAAGAGATGCTAAAAGCCGAAAAAAGCCGCCTGCGGACAGTCCCAGCTGCCATGCGCAACTCGGTGGAGCGGATTATTGAGGTTTTGAAAGAAGAAATCAAACAACTCGAAAAAGAGTTGGACAAGTTCATAAAAGAGAACGAAGACTGGCAGGAACAGGAAGAGATTCTGAAGAGTGCCAAGGGAGTCGGGCGGATCACTGCAGCGACCCTATTGGCAGAACTGCCTGAACTGGGAAAGCTAGACCGAAAGAAGATTGCCGCCTTGGTGGGGTTGGCTCCGATGAACGCGGATAGTGGCAAGAAGCGCGGCTATCGCAAGACGAAGGGCGGACGGATGGAAGTGCGCAACGTGCTTTATATGTCGACCTTAGTGGCGACAAGATATAACCCGTTAATCAAGGCACAGTATCAGCAGTTGTTGAAGAGGGGAAAGGTGAAGAAGGTGGCTTTGACTGCCTGTATGCGAAAGTTTCTAACGATCTTGAATGCAATGATGCGAGACAAGGTTCCATTCAGGCAGATGGTGACAGCCTGAGACGGACTGCTTTTCCTTTTAATGGTGGTTTTTGCTCTTGACTTTCAAGACAGTTGCTGCACGCTTTGTTAGCCGCCTTTATTTTCATGCGACTCGGTGTTTTTTGTTATTGTGACTAGTCGTATCGTTCCATATCCAATTAACACAAGCCCTACAAGTATATTTAATAATTTTATGAGCATTACAGGAATTACACCACCGATTATTGAAAACAGGAAGACCGATGTTCCCAAAAATAGGAATGTCGCCGAACCAGTTGATAGCCCAAAGATTAATAAATCTCGTTTTGTGTAATTGAGTTCAACTGCTTTTGTAGCAAACAGGCTAGTAAAAAAGACAATCGTTAATGGACTGGAAATCGTGAGAATAAAGACAGATGTAAAACTTGTAAAAAGATTTGACGAGGTTGCATTTACGCTTGTGACTATATCACCTCCAATTATGCCTTTAATAATTATCCATCCAAATATGACAAGGACTATTGAACTAATAACACCAAAGGCTTTCTTAACTTTTTTATTCTCAAGCAACTTGCCAACACCCAATATCGCAAGTGTTATGTAGATGTAATCAACTATTGTTACTGCTAATACCGCAACAAGACCATCAAGAATTGTTCTTTGTATAGTGAGATTTGCTATAAAGAAAAATACAGGACCAATTGCAAATTGCAGTAATAATCCTGTTGATAATCCATTTTTGAATATTTTCATAAAACGCTTTCTTTGATTTTGGTTATGGAGAGTGGCGGCTAACGGTTTGAGTTACTCGCAAGTGGGCGGGCGTGGACTTTGCTTGGGAGTAGGAAAAACTCGAAGCCAGAAAAATGCTTGTAAACCGCGCAGAATCCCACACGTCGGCTGCACGCTTTGTTGGCAGGCTTTGAGCAAGACGCG
>VFJR01000067.1 GCA_009885945.1 Anaerolineaceae bacterium | reverse complement strand
TGACAAACCTTTGCTGGCTTTGTGTCAGCTGGCAGGGTCAGCATTAGCGATGGGAAATGCTTTGGTAATTGTTCCTTCGCCTTTGTATCCTTTGAGTGCAACAGATTTCTACCAAGTCCTCGAAACTTCTGATGTGCCTGCTGGGACATTTAACATCGTCACAGGGGTTCGTGATGAATTGGCGAAAACATTATCCGAACACGATGATGTCGATGCGATTTGGTATGCTGGTTCAAAAGAGGGCAGAAAATTTGTGCAAGCCGCCTCCGCTGGAAATATGAAGCAGACTTGGGTAATGAATGCAAATGGTGATTTGCCTGAAATGGACGAGTTGTTGAGACACGCAACGCAGGTGAAGAATATTTGGGTTCCGTACGGGGCGTAACAATCAGCCCATTTAGCTTGTTTTGAATCGCCAGGATAATTTTATTGAAAAGGAATCATTATGAATATTGCAATTGCTCTTGTGTTAGGAATTTTAATTGGCTGGCTCATTGAATGGGTAATTGACTGGTTTTATTGGCGGCAACCCAGAGCAACCGATGCTGGGAAATCTGCCGCATTGCCTGTTGTGACTGAGCGAGTTCGCTACAAAACCAAACCTGCTTATGCAGATGATTTGACTATCATCAAAGGCGTAGGACCTGTGATTGCAAAGCGATTAAATAAATCTGGCATTTATACATTTGAACAATTAAGTGAATTAACTTTGGATGAATTTGAAGAAGCATTGGGCGATTTATTACAACGCTTCATTAATGAACGCGCCATCATTCGTCATGCAGGTGAGTTGGCTTATAAAAAGAAAGTTGAGCAAACCTCGTGACGAGCAACACTTCGTCAAGATATGCCCCGGGATATGATTTATTTAAATTAATCACGGCAATATTGTTGACGATTCTCTTAATTATTTTGCTTCTGAGAAATCGTCAATCTCAAAATGTGGTGATTGTGATTACAGCAACTCAACCTGTCGTAACAGAAACTTCTCCTGTTACGAAAACTTTATTGCCTGCTACATTTACATTAACGATTGAACCCACGTCTACTCTTACGCAAACTTCCACAGTTACACCAACAATACCTTTAATACCAACGCTTGTTCCAACTGAAACACCAGTTCCAACGCAAGCCGTTGGTATTGTTACTGCGGGTCCGAGTAATTGCCCATCCGCCGCAAGCCGTATTCAAGTAGGGGATGTGGTTAACATTTTACATCGTCTTAATTTGCGAACAGGTCCAGGCTTGTCTTGGCAGATCATTTTGACTAACAACCCAAGTGTAAAACTTGAAGTGATCGGCGGACCCACATGCACGCCTCAGACTACGTCAAACGGAGAAACAAAAGCGCATTTGTGGTGGCTAGTTCGCATGGAAAATGGTCAGGTGGGTTGGTCTGCTGAAGGTCAATTGCTTGCTACCAATTACTTGTTGGAACCCATCCGTTAGCGACGATGAGCTCTTGAGACATGAAACGCAGGTGACGAATATTTGGGTTCCGTATGGGGCGTGAGTAGGGCGAGGGATTTCTGGATGCCGACGGGGGTAGGGAAAGGCAAATGAGTAGATGATAAGACCTCCGAGGTTGTCTCGGAGGTCTTATGTTTTATTGACAAAGAAGTTCTATCACTAGATTTATGTCATCAAACCAGTCAAGGATTAAAGCTTGGCTTCTTCCCAAAGATGGGCTACAAAGTATTTTTACTGGGTGGTTTGGTGTAGTTGAAATTCCGTACTGACTTGCTACGCCTAAAGCTATTTTCATCGTGTTTTTATTTCGATGAGCAAAGAAGTTGCGAAATTTTGTTAGATCCTCAAATGCGCTTGTCGGTACTGAAAATGCTGATGAAATATCGGTTTGATTTGAGCAGTCAATTTCTTGAGAACTATTAATTAATATGCTTGGCTGGTGCCATGAAGGCTCATCTCTCTGCGTCCAATTCTTGTTTCCGCGAGCGCTAACCCATGTTCTATTTCTACAGGCTTTCATTGAGGCGTCTATGGCATCAATGAAGTTTCCTATTGTAGGATTGCACACAATCTTTACACCAGATATTGTCGTTGGCTTTAGAATGCATGAGAGAAAATATGCGCGTGCAAAATTAGAATATGCCGTATGTAGCTCAATTACCACATATGATATTTCTCGATTTGAATTAGTAAATTCATTCGCAGGTCTTAAGCTTGAAGTTTGTGCCAATAAACGAAGTTTATTTATTCTGTTTGTCGCAGTTCTGTAAAGAACATTGAAGTCTTTCGTAGGGCGCATTAAATCTTCTCAAGTTCAAGAGCCTTGCACATCCATTGGAAAATAATTGTACGTCGTTTGATATCGTTTGTTGTTCTGCTACTTGCAGTAACAAAATCGCTGAATTTTTTAGGCGCGTTTTCCTCGCTTTCAAGAGCATCTGCAAGCATTGAGAGATTAACAATGGCGTTCTTGTTAATTCCTGAAAAGGGTTTGTATTTTCCTAAAAGTTCTTCAACTGGATTTTTTGTGTGCGTGATAGCTAAAACCAAAGCGTAAAAAATATGTGGCTTCATTAGAGCGGTATTGTGAATTTCAGTCCATCCAAGAATTGTATTTATTGAGTCGGTAATTCGGCTCTCGATTTTCTTTGCTCGTGGGAAATCTTCGTCGAAATCTCGGTAAAGACCGTCTAAACTCGGTGACGTGGTTGTTTTTATGCCATGTAAAAACGCGAACGTAATTTCGGAAAACATCTTTGCATCAGACATCCTAATTAGTTGCCTGTCTTTGAAGATGCCTAACTTAATCAATGTTTGGTCGTATTTTTTTGACAGTTTATAAATAAACCACTTGAAGTCACCTTGCCATTGCGAATGTCTTTTTTCTTCTGGGTTTAAGGGGACTGTGTAAGAGTTGATGCGTCGAAAAACCTCTCTGATTTCATCATCTGTGGCAGATACAAACAAATCAACAGAAAGGGCATAATCGACGAATTTTTGTTTGAATTCATCTGGCAGTTCGTCAAACCTTTTTCCTCTTAATTCATCTAGTTCGCTTGTTCTAGAAAGCGGAAACTTGTTTTCATAAAATTCTAGAATTGTATAACTTCTTTGTTGTCCATCTACAATGTGTTTAATAGTTTTTCGGCTTTTTAAATCTGTAACCTGATACAGATAAAGCTTTGGGATAGGATATCCTAATAGAATTGTTTCAATCAAGAAAGACCGAGCCGAAGTTGGCCAAACCTTTTCGCTACGTTGATAATCACGATTAACTACGATTTCTTTACGGTTAATCGCATTGCAGTAATCGACAATGGTAAAAGTTGTGGTTGATATATGCATACTATGCTCCCTTAAAGTGTTTGGTAGGGCGTATTTAGTTAATTATAACTGTTATAGGATATTAATCTGTCACAATCTCAACTTCAATCAATTTGACATCTACCCCAGTCTTGAGAATATTCTGAATTTCAACGACCGTCTCGGTGTGCTGCATCAGACATCCGAAGTCTCAACGACTTCGGATGTCTCGTTTCAATAATGCTTTTCAATCCCACCAAACCCAATCAGCTTATTCTTCTCTGTCATCCCAATAAAATATCTCAATCGCTTCTTGAATTCGTCGGGGCGTTTTCTGACTCCATCAATAAAAGCAATGCGGATTCGTTTATAGGGATCTGAAAACTTCTGGTAATTCTTCCATGCTTCTTGATTGGCTCGGATGGCTTTCAAAATGTCAGGTGGGAATATAAACTCTTTTTCTAAAATATCCCTAAGAGTCTCAGCTACTTCTTTGACAACTTTTTTCTTCGCCACTAAATTCCGCAACCGTTCAATATTGGCTTGCGAAAAACTTGATTTTGGCTTTCGCGGCGAAAACCTTTGCACAGTTTGTTCTTCATCTAAAGTTTTGATGATGCTGTCAATCCAGCCGAAGCATAAGGCTTCCTCGACTGCGTCGTTGTATTCGATGCGTGGCTTGCCCGTCGCTTTTTTAGGATAGACCAGCCAAATCTCTTTTTGGGTTTTGTAATTTTCTTTCAGCCACTTGCGCCAATCTTTTGGATTGGTTAGATAAAGTGTTTTGGTGATTTCCATCTGCAAATTATACCGTTTCCAATCAGAGGCTTGTCGCTATACCTTCCTTCGCCACCCGCGCGCTGCCAACGGCGCTGAGAGTCACGCCTCCGAGCACGATCAGTCCGCCGATCAGGGCGAAGAGTCCCATGCTTTCGCCGAGCAAGAGGAACACCCAAACGGGATTGAAGACAGGCTCCAGTGTGGCGACGAGGTTCGCTTCTAATGCAGGGATGTGTTTGATTGCCTTTGTGAAGAATACGAAAGCCAATCCGATCTGAAAGATGCCAAGGAAGGCGATGATCAGCCAGGTGTTTATGCTCCATGCTTCTTTCAATACGAAGGGAAATCCCAGAATGGCGGTGGCAAGGCTTGCAATGAGAAAGCTTTCCTCAGGTGCGCCATCCTTTTGTGCTCGGAAGGAAACCATCATCACCGCCGAGGTCATGCCGCTTAAGATTGCCAGCAGGTTGCCGTATAAACCGCCCGTGCTTAATTTATCTCCGAAGAAAAAGAATAATCCCAAAAAGATAATGAACATGGAGATATAGTCTGTGCGCGAAGGTTTTTCACGCAGAAACCAATATCCAAGTAAAACGACGTAGATCGGCGCGGTGTATTGCAGGAAGATCGCATTCGCGGCGGTGGTCAATTTTGTGGATGTAATGAACAGGAACTGGGTTAGAACCGAAGCGCCCGCGGCGAGCAGTTGCCAGCGATTGAAGCGGGTGGGGATGCGGCGCATGTATGCCAGAAAGATGAGCGCGGCAAACAGGCTGCGTCCAGCCAAAATGGCGAGCGGCTGCCAGTGTATCATCTTGATAAATACTCCGCTGGTGCTCCAAAGTATGGCGGTAATTGCAAGAAAAAGAAGCGCCTTGCGGCGTTCTAAAAGAGAATCCATTGATGTCCTCACAAGGGTTTAGGGTTGAATATGCTTTGCAACTTGCTGATGATGTTCACGTAGATGAATTATACTGTTTTGAAACAGAAATACTCATAATAAAAGGAAAACCACATGTCAACTCGTTATAAAATACATCAAAAACTAATTTCCATTGGGGACGATTTTTGGATCGAAAACCAAGATGGACAGCGAGTCTTTAAGGTAGACGGCAAAGTATTTCGCATCCGCAAGACTTTGGTCTTCGAAGATATGCAAGGCAATAAACTTTGTCAAATTAAAGAACGCCTACTCACCATCAGAGATACGATGACGGTGGAAGGTCCAGATGGTCGACAGATGGCGGTCATCAAAAAGGCGTTGATCGCCCCTTTGCGTGACCGTTGGAATGTCAAGGTCAAAGATGGCGCCGACCTTGATGTGCAGGGCAATATCCTTGACCATGAATATACAATTAAAGAGGGGCGCAATAAAGTTGCTGAAATTTCCAAGAAGTGGTTCCGCCTGACAGATACCTATGGTGTGGAAATTGATGCGGGTCAAAATGAAATACTTATTTTGGCAGTAGCAGTTGCGATTGACATGATGGCACATGGCGATGAAGATAAAAAACCAAAAAAATAATCCGCCTGTGCAAAAATCAATCATGTAAATTATGCCGCGGCACTTCAAAATGCTTTATGATTAAAGATGATGCTAGATGACAATTTGAATTTGTTGTTTGAATTTTGGATACCATTCATCTCCGATTCACGGGATGCAGATCCGCGCATCTTTCTTGCTCTTACCTGCCTCGCCATAATATATTTTAGCGGCGTCTGGATCATTCCCCTCCTCAAAAAAAACCTCGACCCAGCCAGTCTGTTCTCGCTCATTCCTATGACGGGAATGATGACGGCGATCCTCTTTTCGCTCCTGATATTTGTGCTTGCGGAATGGATTAATCGCCCATTGAACTACAGTTTCATTTTTTGGGGTATGTTGATCTTTTCAATTGTCACAACATTCGTGTTGAGCTTCCGCAACCGGCAAGGCGCGTCGGGATCAACAAGGTCGCTGGTTTTCCTTGCAGGGTTATTACTTACC
The DNA here is from genome assembly GCA_009885945.1 of Anaerolineaceae bacterium. GTDB lineage: Bacteria > Chloroflexota > Anaerolineae > Anaerolineales > Villigracilaceae > VFJR01. Next base: position 14,473 of record VFJR01000067.1, on the reverse strand, counting down.
TTTTTGATAATGCGCCTGCCCTTTATTCATGGGCTTATCTTTCCGCCTTATTCTGATTCTGTAGAACACTATCAGATTATCCGTGACCTATCCCACCCGCAACTTCCTCAGCTTGCATTATATAAACTTGCGCGCTTCGAGTCTCGGTATTATCACATGGGCTTTCATGCTTTCACCGCCGCGCTGGTCGCGTTGACAGGCTCCTCGATTGAACAGGTCATGCTCGTACTTGGTCAGATCCTGCAAGCCCTAATTCCATTGTCGTTGTTTCTTCCACTCAAAGCCATCACAAAAAGCAACATCGCAGGTTTAACCACAGTTTTGCTAGCAGGGCTATGCTGGAGAATGCCGGGTTTTGCAAGCAATTGGGGAAAGTACCCTGCGTTGACAAGCCTTGCCATACTTCCATTGTTGCCGAGTTTCTTATGGTTTGCTTCTCAACCTGAAAATTCACGCATACGGAAATATTTATTCATTCTCTCGTTAGCAGGAGGTCTTTCTACAACCCTCGCTCATACGCGTGGGTTGGTATTACTTGTTACCGCCATGGGATGTTGGTGGCTTTCAGGCAAAATTATCCATGCCAGACGACTATGGAAGTATATAATCATTGCCTTGTTGATTTCGCTGACCATTTATATTGCCAGTAAATTTTTTTCAGAAAACAGTATGTCATTTATCTTTGCCCCCTACGTGCGTGATGGGTACATCCCGGCGCTTCTGATTTTGCTTCTATTCCCTTTTGGATTCAAAACATATCCACGCCCCGTGCTTTGGGCGCTGTTATTTCTCCTTTTCGTTCTAGTGAGCGCGGGTACGCCCTTGCCTTCCGCCTTTGATCGATTTGGCTACCAATTTTTGCTTGATCGCCCCTTTACACAGACGATGCTTTTCCTGCCACTTGCAATTCTTGGAGGAATCGGTTTTGCTGGTCTCAGCGAGATGATAAAACCGAAACCCTTTCATACCCTCTTCAAGTGGGCTTTTCCTTTAATTGCCGCCCTGGGCTTGTATTATTCACTGTTATATTTTGAACTTTCCCAATCTTCATGCTGTCAACTCGCAGGCGCGGATGATATTGCCGCCTTTGACTGGATAGAAAACAATCTATCTGACTCTGCCGCCATTTTGATTGCCGGCAATCACACTCCAACCCGTACCTTTGGCGTGGATGGCGGCGCGTGGATCACATCCATTACAGGATACAAAACGATCATGCGCTCGAATAAAACTCCGTTCAACGCCCTGGTAATCCTAGAAGAGTTATGCGCCGAAGGAGTGACTCACATCTACGCCGGGGGTACTGCGGCTCGTTTCCCTGTTGAACAGATTTCGAGCCAGCCGGAGTGGTACAAACTTCTGTATGAAAAACCTGGCTCATACGTCTATCGATTGGTTGGGTGTCGGTAGAACATCTATTTGAATATAAAACAACGCGCCCCCATTTGATCACCGGGAGCGCGTTGTTTTTGTTAATTCACTGCTCGTTTATGGTTTGCCGCTGACGCATGAATTATTTTGACTCCAATAACAACTGCCAAAATGATTTGGATCCATTTTGCAAATATCCTGTGACGGATAATCCTGGCAACTGTTGTATTGCGGGGGATTATTGTTATTTTGCGGAACAACGGTGGGCATAGGCGTGGGCGGTGATTCTTTTGTCGGTATCAGATTTGGGTCTATATCCAAAGCGCCGGTGATCAATGAAACCCAACAGAAGTTTTCGCCTTCCTTCGGCATCTTTACATAAAGCCAGGTGCCTAGATCGTTGATGCCTGCCACTTCAAGTATCTCGCCTTTTAGGTACGAACGCCTTGCTTCAAAGACGACGCCAGGCCCGATGCGGCAATTGGCGTTTTGGTCGAGCGTAAAACGAGGCAAGCCGGGCGGTACGGTTGGGAAGGTAACCAGTGTCGGTGCGAGACCCGGAAGTGGGTATGCACACGAACCGGAAACATTCACCATGAACGATCGAGTTCCAGAGAACGGTCCAAGAGTGGTGTCGTTGATGGGAGCCACGCGCCAGTAATACCATGTGCAATCTGTCAGGTCGACGCCCGGGAACCAGCGAGTGGATGGGTTGCCCGTTCCGCCGCTTAAGCTTGTATCGGCAAATGAAGGATCTGTGGAAAGATCAATACGATAACCTTGTGGGATGCACGGGTCTTTGTATTCCCAAACCAATAACGGTTCAAGAGTATTGACCATTGCGCCGTTCGCCGGCTGGAGTAACCTTGGGTCTCTCAGCGCGCCGGTATCACAAACAGGACCTGTAAAAAAATAGCGGCTGTCTGCAAACGGGCCATTCGTGCCGCTTGTGTGTGCCGCGACGCTCCATTCATATGCATGTCCGGGAAGCAAGGGCGTGAAAGGAGTCCAGTTTCTGATGGAAGGACCGATGAAAGGGCTGGAGCTTACCGTGTCCAAGTCAGTTGAAAAATACGGTCCTTGCCGTAAGCGAACACGATAACCATCAGGTTCGCAGATATCATATGGATAGGGAATGCTTGGGTCATTGGCTGCCCACGAGAGAGTCGGGTTGAACGTGGGAACAATTGCCCACATGGCTGGCGAACTCAATGCGGGACTGGTTAATTGATCAATTGGGCAGGAGGGGGTACCAGGAGGGGTGGGCGAAGGAAGAGTACACCCCAGCAAAAATATCAAAATCAATAAGACATACACTCGCTTGAGAAGCATCTTCATTGTTTTCTCCTTAAGATACATATCCAATTTTGGTAGTTGGTTTCGGTAAATGATGTAAGTCGGAATTAATTCCGATTTACACTGCACATTTGGTCGTGGCTTCTTATTAAACATTTACTTCGACCCACTACCCAATTTTTACAGGCGCGCCGCGTTCATAATGAAAATTATATACCTCGGGAGGTAAAAAATCCATAGTTCATCGCTAACTGGTACTGATCGCCCATCTGAACGCAAAAAGGAGAGTAGCTCTTACCAATACTTATGGCGTGGAAATTGATGCTGGGCAAAACGAAATCCCTTAACACTGCTATCTTGACAAAATTTAGGTTAAGTTATAAAATAATTTAGTCTTACCTAAATTTTGACCTACGGGCTGCTATGAAAAAATCAACATCAACTCAGGATTACCTGAAACATATTTACGAATTGTCAGAAGGCGGAGAACCCGCCAGTACAAATGACCTTGCGCGTGTATTAAAGGTGAAACCTGCTTCTGTGACAGGCATGGTACAAAAACTTGCCAATGAAAAACCCGCCTTGGTGGAATATCAAAAGCATCAAGGCGCAACCTTAACTCCCGTGGGCAAAAAAGCCGCGCTCGAAGTGCTTCGTCATCACCGCCTTTTAGAAACCTGGCTTGTGCAAACACTCGGCTATTCATGGGCTGAGGTACATGAAGAAGCTGAAAAATTAGAGCATGTCATTTCAGAAGATTTTGAACGCAGAATTGCTGCGGCGTTAGGCAACCCAACTCGCGATCCGCATGGGGAGCTTATCCCTACACCAGATTTGAAAATGCCGCAGGATGATTCCGCTTCGCTATCTTCTTTGCGATCGGGACAATCAGCGACCATCTTACGCGTCAACGAAGACCCGAACCTGCTTCGCCATCTCGACGAGTTAGGACTCATTCCCGGCATTAGGTTGATGGTTACAGGGTATTCTCCGCTTGATAATAACTTGACGATCAAGGTCGAAAAAAAATCATTTGTGCTCGGCTTGAATATCACAACCAAGATTTTTGTTGAGGTTGAAAAATGAGCGCTCAAACTAATTTGCAAAGAATACAACAGTAGGAGAAATAAAGTGAACGAAAATATTTTCCGCTTTTTCGCTGGAGTCATTTTGATAACGAGCATGACCATCTCAATTTACTTTCGCCGCAAAGCAGATAACGAATCAGGAGGGGCGATCCCGCGTAAGGTAGATGGAAACCTGATGATGACCCTCATCAAAGTGCTGGGGCTTGTGCTTTGGCTTAGTCCATTTGTATATTTAATCAACCCTGCTTGGATGGCTTGGGCGAAGATGGGACTGATGGACGGAATCCGCTGGATGGGCGTGGGGATCGGGTTTATATCAATAATAGGAATTTACTGGCTCTTCCGCAGTATCGGCAGCGGCATTACACCTACCAGTGCAACACGCAAAGAACACAAACTGGTTACGCATGGAATTTATCGCTATATTCGGCATCCGCTTTATACATTTGGTTCATCCATGTTTATTGCATTTGGCATGATGGCAGATAATTGGTTGATTGCCGCTCTAGGTGTTATGGCATTCATCGGCATGGCGATTCGCACGCCGAAAGAAGAAGCCAATCTCATTGAGAAATTTGGTGATGAATATCGCGAATATATGAAACACACGGGCAGATTTTTACCAAAGTTAAAATAGATATTTTGATATTCGCAATTGATAGCTGTCAATAACGAATAAAGTATTTTACGGATTTAACTTTATAAACAAAATGGAGACATCATGACCAACAAATTTTCAAGAAGAGATTTTCTCAAACTGGGCGGGGCAGGGCTGGTAACTGCCGCAGGCGCCACAGCGGTATTAACGCAAGCCAATGCGAGCACAGAGGGCGGAGCGAAAAAACATTTCATTCAGCCGCATCAGCAAATGGATCACGGCGGCGATGGCTTGCCCGGCGTGGGCGAAGTGGATATCAAAAAAAACGGTTTTGATCCCACTGAGATATTATATGACTTTGATTACGGCAAAGTCTCCACATTGCCCAGCGGGCAAACCCTGCGTGAATATGAAATTGTGGTCATCAATAAAAATATAGAAGTTGTGCCAGGCATTGAGTTCCCCGCCTGGACGTATAACGGACGCATTCCCGGCCCAACCCTGCGTGCCACCGAAGGCGACCGTATTCGCATCACTATGAAAAACGGTAGTAACCATCCGCACTCCATGCACTTTCACGGCTTTCATCCCGCCGAGATGGATGGCGTACCCGGCACGGGTCCGGGCGGCATGGTGGAACCCGGGCAAGAATTTGTTTATGAATTTGATGCCGAACCTTTTGGTCTGCATCTTTATCATTGCCATGTTTTTCCATTGGCGCGTCATATTGCAAAAGGATTGTATGGCACCTTGATCATTGACCCCAAAGAAGGCCGCCCGCCTGTGGATCAAGAAATGGTAATGGTCATGCACGGCATTGATATTGATTTTGATGATGTCAATGATTTTTATGCGGTCAATGGTATTCCATTTTATTATCAAAACCATCCTATTCAAATTAAAGTCGGCGAAAAAATTCGCATTTATCTTGTAAATATTCTCGAATTTGATTTTGTCAATTCATTTCATTTGCACGCTACCTTTTTTAATTATTACCCCACGGGCACAAGTCTCACTCCAAGTGAATTTACCGATACCATCATTCAAGGACAGGCGCAGCGCGGCATTCTCGAGTTCACTTATAAATTCCCCGGCATGTATATGTTCCACGCGCACGTAACCGAGTTTGCAGAACTTGGCTGGAACGGCATGTTCGAAGTCTTGCCATAAAGAAAGGATTATATAACCATGACAGAACCAACTTCCTCTGAGATAAAGAACCGCTTCACGCTCCGCACCTTTATCCTGCTCCTGATTCCAATCATTCTCCTAGTTGGAGTGATTTCTCTTTTCCTGCAAACGGGCGGCGGCTTGAACCTCGAATCACCAGCTCCGCTTGAAACCCTCACCATTGAGCGTTATCAACTTGAGCGCGGTCTGATCAAATTAAATGTTCAAAACACAGGACCCACAACATTGACAGTGGCATCTGTCATTATCAGTGATGCAGTTATGCCGTTTGAGGTTTCACCCAGCGCAGAGATTGCGCGCCTTGGCAAAGCGGTGATTAAAGTTGATTATGCGTGGACAACCGGCGAAGCCTACAATGTGCGCGTCTTTACCAGCAATGCCATTCCATTTGATCTGGCAATTCCCGTTGCATTTGTCACACCGCAGCCCGAAGCCAAAACATTTTGGAGCTTTACCTTGATTGGTTTGTACGTCGGCGTAATTCCTATTTTCCTCGGCATTTTTTGGCTGCCCGCCTTGCGTACACTTGGCAAAAAATGGATGACCTTTTTAATGGCAATTACAACTGGCTTGCTGATCTATCTTGGTTTAGACACTTTGAATGAAGCCCTCGAACAAGCCGCAAATTTGCCTGCAACGTATCAGGGTATTGGTTTGATCGGTATCGGCGCAGTAGCAACCTATTTACTTCTAGAAATGATCGATAATCCAGATTCTACAAATCGAAGTGAAGCCGCGCTGCGCCTTTCCATTGCTTGGAGAATTGCACTGGGCATCGGCATTCATAACCTTGGTGAAGGGCTGGCAATTGGAGCGGCATATAATGTTGGCGAAATTGCGCTCGGCACTTTCCTAGTAGTTGGTTTTATTATTCAAAATATTACCGAAGGCTTGGGCATTATTGCGCCTATTGTGCGCGACCGCCCAACGTTCGGGCAGCTTGCATTGCTCGGTTTGGTTGGTGGCGCACCCGCCATCTTCGGTGCCTGGATCGGCGGATATACTCCCTCGCCATTTCTTTCGGTTCTATTTCTCGCCATTGGCACAGGCGCAATTTTTCAGGTAGCTGTAGAAATTTGGAAAATGATTCAAAGAGATAATAAACGCGAACCCATGCCCGCCCCAATTTTTAGCGGGGTGTTGACGGGTATGCTGCTCTTATGGGTCACAGGAATTTTTATTAAGTAGGTGGGATTTACGCAACATGAAAAAAATAACACTCATAATTTTTATTGCGCTTTGCTTAAGCGCATGTACACAAAACGGAACTGACAAATTCAATGTTGAAATAACAGATTTTTCGTTTACGCCAAATCAATATACGATCAAAGCAGGCGAACAAGTTACATTAAAGGTTGCGCACGAAGGTCTGGTTGCGCATGACTTTATTGTGATGAAGCTTAATACAAATGTTGGTGCGCATTTTGATAAAGAAGACCTGCCCAATGTGTATTGGCAAATCACCATACAGCCTGGCGAAACTCAAATGGTCACTTTTACAGCGCCTAATGAACCTGGCGTGTATCAAGTTGTTTGCGGCATGGCAGGGCATATTGAAGCGGGCATGATCGGGGAACTGGTTGTGGTTAATCGCTAGTTCCTGCAAGCCGACGGCAGACCGCAGTCTGACGTCGGCGTGCAATTCCAAATGTCTTATTTCAACTCAACCCTTGACAGGGTATTTTTTTAGTAGATAATATATGAATACTTGCTCAACTATTCACATATATGAAGCTCACCGAACTCAAAGCCATCCAACTTGCCGAATTATTCAGCGCCCTTAGCGATACCAGCCGTGTGCGAATTATTTCTATTTTAATCGAAGGCGAGATGAGCGTCAGCGCGTTAGCAGAAGAACTCAAAATGACCGAGTCTGCTGTGTCTCATCAACTGCGCGGACTTCGTCAAATGCGGTTGGTGCGCGCAAGAAAATCTGGCAGGCAAGTCTTTTACACGCTTGATGATAAACATGTCATTGATCTTTTTCAACGCGGTCTTGATCATGTTTTGCATGGCTGATAGATCGGCTTCATTTGGCGTCCCCCTTTATTTTGGGTTTTGAGTAACTTTTATTTATCAACTGAAATGGAACCACCTTATGGAACAAACAATTGATTTTGAAATCCCACTGCTTTTGCCAGGTATTGAAAACGATAATGATGAGTGCCTCGTCCGCTTGGAAACATCTCTTCAAAACTATAAAGGTATCCTTCGCGTGCATCTCGAGCGTGACAAATCTCCTATGGGTTTGCGTCTGCAGTACGATCCAAACCAATTATCTCTTTTAGATGTGAAACACCTCGCAGAACGCGCTGGTGCAGAAATCACCAACCGCTTTCGTCACGATTTAATTATCATTGCGAACATGGATTGCTCTGATTGCAGTCTTGTAATTGAGCACAGCCTTGGGCGGATGGATGGTGTGCTGTCTGTCAACGTTAACTATCCCGCTGGAAAAATGTGGATCGAATATGATAATCAAAAAATAACCCGTGCCGCCATTGAAAAACGTGTCCGCGCATTAGGATATCAAATCCCTTTGACAGGTTTGCAGGCTCGCTTGCAGGAAAATCGTGAATTGTTGCTTAGCCTATCATCAGGCTTGCTCTTGTTGATTGGTTGGCTGGGCGGATTATTTCTCGGCTTCCCAGGTCTTCTTAGCATCTTTTTTTATATTGTCACCTATTTTATTAGCGGTTGGGATGTCTCGCGTAATGCCTGGCACGCATTAAAAGAAAAACATTTTGATACCGATGGTTTGATGATTCTCGCCGCCGTCGGCGCGGCATTCCTTGGAGAATTTGCAGAGGGTGCCTTGTTGCTCTTCCTTTTCAGCCTTGGGCACGCCCTGGAAAAACGCGCTCTTGACCGCGCCCGAAGCGCTGTTCGCGCCCTTGCAGACCTAACGCCTAAGGTCGCGCTTGTAAGACGAGACGGAAAAGAGCGAGAATTACCTGTTGACTCACTTGAACTTGATGACCTTGTCATCGTGCGTCCTGGTGTGCGTATCCCTGTAGATGGAATTATCTTAGATGGAAACTCTGGCGTGGATCAATCATCCGTCACAGGCGAATCCCTTCCTGTTGATAAAGAGCCTGGCGATCAAGTCTTTGCAAGCACGATCAACGGCGAAGGTGCGCTCGAAGTAAAAGTAACACGCCTTGCAAAAGATTCAACACTATCACGCGTGATGAAAATGGTTGAAGAAGCGCAGGCGCAAAAATCACCTACTCAACAAACAGTTGAAAAGTTTGAGCGAATCTTTATACCTGCCGTGTTGATTCTCACAGCATCAATTATTATTCTGCCCCCGTTGTTTGGCTACCCTTTCAGCGAATCTTTTCTGCGTGCGATGACTCTACTGGTTGCCGCATCGCCTTGCGCCCTTGCGCTCGGTACACCCGCTTCGATTCTTGCAGGTGTGGCGCAAGCCGCTCGTAACGGTGTTTTGGTAAAAGGCGGCGCGCATCTTGAAAATCTCGGTCGCCTCAAAGCCATTGCATTCGACAAAACGGGCACGGTTACTCACGGTAAACCTGAGGTAACGGATATCGTGGCGTTTCAAGAATCGGGTAAGAAAGAAGCGGATGTTTTATCCATCGCGGCAGGAGCAGAATCGCGATCTGCACATCCGCTTGCTCAAGCAGTTGTGCGCGCCGCTCAGACTCAGGGTTTATCTGTTTCTGTTATGGACGAAGTCGAGTCGCTGACGGGACGCGGTTTACGGGCTATTACAAATGGCAAGACAATTTGGATTGGGAACAAAAAACTAATGGATGAAGCAGGTGTAACGCTATCAACTGATGCAATTCAAAAAGCAGAATTGTTACAACAATCTGGTAAGACCTTGATGTGGATTGCTGAAGATAAAACTGCAATAGGCTTGATTGCGCTTGCCGATACATTGCGTAAAGAAGCAGCAGAGACAATGAATGCCTTGAAGAAAATGGGCGTGGAACATACGATTATGCTGACAGGCGATAATTCACGTTCGGCATCTGCAATTGCTGCGCAAATAGGTCTCACAGATTTTCGCGCAGACCTAATGCCTGAAAATAAATTAACCATCATTCGCGAGTTGGTAAAAGAGCATGGATACGTTGCGATGGTTGGTGACGGCGTGAACGATGCGCCCGCTTTAGCAAACGCTACCGTAGGGATCGCAATGGGCGGTGCGGGTACAGACGTTGCACTTGAAACTGCCGATGTTGCTTTGATGGGCGATGATCTTTCTAAACTTATATTTGCAGTTAGCTTGGGGCGTGCCACTCGCAATATCATCACGCAAAACCTGCTTATTGCACTCGGTATAATTGCAGTTCTGGTTATTACCTCGCTTACAGGTATAGTCAGTATTGGTGTTGCTGTGATTTTCCACGAAGGCAGTACTTTGGTTGTAGTTGCGAACGCTTTGAGATTATTAGCATACAAAGAAAGTTAAAGTAAAGGAATAACCTTGAAAAATCTAAAACAAAATTCTAGAGTACCTATGCTTTTCCTAATTGGATGCGGATTATTATTAATAGCATTTGGAATTATGTTGGCATTTCCAAATGCTTTCACTGCATCAACTTCTGCGACTCTCTCTGAAGAAGAAGCCGATGCCTTAGTTCCGCGTGTATCACTTGTTGACTCAAAAGTCGCTTTGGATTCAGGCTCTGCACTCTTTTTAGATGTGCGCACTGCCGAAGCATTCCAAAGTGAACATATTACAGGCGCAATTAATATTCCCCTCGCAGAACTTGAATCGCGCATCTCTGAACTTGACCCTCAGCAATGGATCATCACCTACTGTACCTGACAAGATGAACATTCAAGCGCCCGTGCGGCGTCTATTCTGCTTGAAAATGGTTTTCAAAACGTAACTCCCATCCTAGGCGGCTTTGAAGCATGGCTCAATGCGGGCTATCCTACACAACCATAAAATGTAAATCTCTCTTGCTCATTCTGAGCGGAACGAAGAATCTCTACGACTATTTCAGAGACTCTTCGCTCCGCTCACATCGTCCCGATGTCCTTCGGGAGAAAATTAGTTTGGACGTGCAAGATGAGTATATACTGGAGAAACCATTATGAATCAAATTCAAACGATCGAAATTCCAATCGCTGGCATGGATTGTGCAGAATGCACTCAAACCGTTCAGCGTGCTATTTCAAAACTTAATGGCGTTCAAAAGGTAGATGTATTCCTTAGTTCTGAGAAAGCGATTGTTCAACTTGACCCGTTGCTTGTAAAGATGATGGATATTCGAAACGCTGTTTCTGGCGCAGGATACTCTGTTCCTAAACAGCAGGGCGGCGATGAACCATCAAGCACTGTGCTAAATAAATACTCGCGGCGTTTGTTCACAGGACTGGGGCTTGCCTTTGGCGGAATTACATTGCTTGTAGTTGCAGGGGAATGGCTTGGGTGGCTGGATGGTTTAACCAAAATTATTTCATTCCAGGCAGGCATATGGCTTGTGTTAATAGGCGGGTCGCCAATATTTTTAAACGTAATTCGCGCTACATTGAGGAAACAAATTATCGCGCATACACTCATGTCTTTTGGTGTCTTGGCGGCTTTACTGGTAGGCGAATGGACAACCGCACTGGTTGTGGTTTTTTTCATGCACATTGGCAATTACACCGAAAGATTAACAGCCGAGGGTGCGCGCCGTGCCGTAAAAGATTTAACCGCAATGGCTCCACAGATCGCGCGTGTTGAGCATGATGGCGCGGAAAAAGAAACTCCAATTTCTGATGTTCACGTTAATGATCTGGTTGTGGTTCGCCCAGGTGAAAAAATCCCAGTGGATGGCGAAGTAATTGCAGGGCACGGGGCAGTGGATCAATCGTCAGTGACAGGAGAGCTAATGCCCGTTGAAGCAGGCTTGGGCTTTCGTGTGAGCGCCGCTTCTATTCTTACTCAAGGGATGTTAAAAATTCGCACAGAAGCGGTCGGTTCGCAATCTATGTTTGGGCGTGTGATCAAAATGGTGGAAGATGCAGAATCTCACCGTGCGGATGCACAGCAATTCGCAGATAAATTTAGCGCGTTTTATCTTCCGATTGTAATGAGTATTGCCGCACTTACTTTTTTTGTGAGTCGTAACCCGCTGGCGACGGCGGCAGTTTTATTGGTGGCTTGCTCGTGTACGATTGCGTTGGCAACACCAATTGCTATGCTTGCAACCATTGGCGCAAATGCAAAACGTGGTGTGCTGATCAAAGGCGGAAAATATTTAGAAGCCCTTGCGCGAGCCGATGTGTTATTGATTGATAAAACTGGCACCTTGACTCTCGGCAAACCAAATGTGACAGATATCATCTCGTTTAATGAGATGGATGAAAACACGCTTCTTTCTTACGCCGCATCTGCTGACCGTTACTCCGAACATCCCCTCGCTGACGCATTACGCCACTCCGCGCATGAGCGCGGTTTGCAATTGAAAGAAGCTAAAGATTTTGAATCTATTATTGGGACGGGTGTGCGCGCAAACATAAACGGAGCCGTGGTAACAGTAGGAAAATACTTTTCTGTAAAAAATAATTCTGTTTTCGAGCAAGCGAAAATTTTAGAGATGCAGGGAAAGACAGTCTTGTTTATAACCCTAGATGATTCTTTGGCGGGCATCATCGCCGCTTCGGACATATTGCGAAGTGAAGTCCCAGATGCAATTCAAAAGGCACAAAAACTTGGAATTAAAAAAATCGAATTACTTTCTGGTGACAATGAGAGAGTTGTTGCTTCTGTTGGAAATTCTTTGGGGATATCCTATCGCGCACAGTTGATGCCTGAAGATAAAATACGTATCGTGAAAGAATATCAAACGCAAGGATACATTGTTGCGATGGTGGGGGATGGAGTTAATGATGCGCCAGCTTTGGCACAGGCAAATATTGGCATTGCGATGGGCGCTAGGGGTACAGATATTGCTATGGAAGCCGCGCACATTGTTCTACTGCGTGAAGATTGGTCGTTGATCCCGCAAATAATTGAGACTGCTCGGCGAACGATGCGTGTTGTCAAAGGGAATCTTGGCTTTACGGCTGTATATAATATTATTGGGCTTGCGCTTGCCGCATTTGGCTTTCTGTCGCCTATGCTTGCGGCAGCGCTCCAATCAATTCCAGATTTAGGTATACTTGGGAATTCAGCTAGGTTAATACGCCAACAAAAATAAGGAGATTAAAATAACATGAAGCGTTCTAATACTGTGATATTTTTTTTACTACTAACTGCGAGTTTAATTGTAGGCTGCGCGCCTGTTGTCAATAATCCATTTGCAGATACATGGACAACCAATGTCGGCAAATTGAGTTTCACTCAAAATGGAACTGAAATTATTGGGGCGATTCATGGCTATGGTGGAGGCGTCAATCAAACATTTGCAGGCATAATAAACGAGAACGGTGAAGCTGTATTCAGCACTGAGTGGTTTGGAGAATTTACCCTGATCTTGGTGGGTGATGCATTTAAGTCGAAATCTCCCGACTTGGCTTTTTGCGGCATTCGAACCAGTGTGACAGACGAACTGCCTTCCGGTTGCGGCTTTAGCGGAAAATGGCTTGTTCCTTCAAAAAATGTTTTTCTGCCAAATAGCTATATGATATTAAAACAGGTCGGAGCTCAAGTTACTGGCGATCTTTATAGTGGAAATGACAACATATACGAGTCGTTTAAAGGTGAAGTGAGTTGGGGAAAAGGCTGGCGTGCAAATGGGACATTTTCTGAACGCGGTGAGGTAATCCTTGCGATCAATGGCTCAGAAACAGGTTTTGAGTTTTTATATGGCAAAGGGATGAATTCTCAACAACTTTGCGCTTTTCGTGAGGGTCAACCTAGCGCCTATATTGGCTACTTTACTTGCGAGCCGTAAGTTACATTTTTATAAAAACAAAAAACTCCACATTTTAAATGTGGAGTTTTTTGTTTACGGACTTATGCTTTGATAAACATTCCTAAGTGATTTGCAACCTTGCGTAATTGCCCCGGGACATTATCATCTACTGGAATATTTAGTACGCGCGGCTTGCCATCTATGCCGCGTATCGCCATAGTGGAAGAACCGCCTCCGTCCATGTTAATGCCGTTATAAGCGCCAAACGAAATAAGCAGATTTACTAATTCTGGAAAATTTACCCCTTCGCTGTAGCCGGGTTGTCTGCCGTCCACCACCATGAGGATTAATCCGCGTCCGTTTTGGGTGATGCCAACTGCTGTGCGGGGGTTGGGAATATTCTCTGGCAGGTTAGGCATGGCTTTTCCATTTTGTAATATAAAACGGTCGCCAGATACTGCATTGAAAACTCTTGTATATTTATTAATAGTGAATTCGTTTGCGTTACTAATATGTAATGTAGGACCTGGGCGGTTAGAGTAAATCTTTCCGCGTGAGGCAGCAAATCCATTCGTTCTTACAGGGTCTCCGTCTGTGCAATATTGAACTGGGTTGAGCGGGTCAGGTGTAATATAGCTCCATCCATCACCGTTGATGGCAAGGTGCAAGCCTGTTTTCTCAAGGAAGTTTGTCACAGTGCTGGTACACATGATGCCATCTGTGCGGCTGGGCGGCGTGACAAGGAAGTGCAATTCTCCTACACGTAGGTCTATGGCAAGCACATGTACTACATATTTTCTAGGTGAACTTAACTCTTTACGGAAATATGTCGTGCTTTTGAATATTCTTTGACGTATTGATTTCGGTTGAGCATTTCCAAGGTTTGCCAAATAGCCAATGTTGCACCAGCCGTTTAATCCATCGACGCGCTCAATTTTTACCCAGTTTGGGTCAACTGTTGATTTTTCTGTAGCGCGGACAACATCGTCAAAAATTAGTGTTGTTTTGGACGGGTAGCTGACCGCAGGTCCTTCGCGTACGTTTAAGGCTGTGGATGTGACGCGGTACCAAATATCAGTTCCAGTTGGAGGCGGAGGAGGGGGCGG
>VFJR01000020.1 GCA_009885945.1 Anaerolineaceae bacterium | reverse complement strand
GAAAAAATTTCCTGCAGTTTCTTGGCGCCGCTTTCTTTTTGGCTAATATTTGCTACTGCAAATAATGCCTTTACAGCGGCATCTTTTTTGTTGTCTAATTTACTGGTTAGTGCAACTTCTTTGGGCAATACTTCTGCCTGACGAATACTCTCTGGTAAACATCCGCAGGACCAGCGTATTTTTAATCCAACAGGCAGTGTGGATTCGGCTGGCGTTTTTTGCCCGTTCATGCGCATCAATAATAGATCAAACGTTTGTCGTCCCATTTCATAAAAAGGCTGAGCAACTGTGGTCAATGGAACGCCCACTGATTGAGCGTCTTGCACATCATCAAAGCCGGTTACGGCAACAGAATTAGGTACCGGCATTTCGCGTTCCTGTAATCCTTCAATAGCGCCGATTGCCACGCGGTCATTAACTGCCATCACTGCCTGAAAACGAACCTTGCGTTCATCTACCAATTCACGAATGGCATTGCGTCCGCCCTCGGCTGTAAAACCCCCGTCTACAATCAACTTCTTATCTAAGCGAATGCCCTGCGCTTTTAATTCTTCTTGATACGCCTCAAAACGCAGCTCAGATTCAAGCTGTCCATTCAGCCCGCGGATAAAGGCGATGCGTTTGTAGCCGTGTTCTTTGACCAAGTGCCGCACCATCAAGCGCATTCCATCTGCATTCTCGGTCATTAATCGCGTCACGTTTTTCGCCTGCACTGCATGAGCCACGACAGGCATCGGCGCGTAGGCATCGCAAAAATCCTGAACTTCTTGTTCACTTAAACCATGCGCAGTATCAGAAAGCAACAAAAGCCCGTCAAATTGAGCGGGCTTAATTAGATCGTAAATTCCATAGGAACTATTTTGCGCCTGACCTGGCAATGCGGTGGGCTTTCCACCCACCAAAGCGGCAACACTTATATTATTTTCTTCAGCCGCATCCATGACTCCCGCCATAAAATTAGCATTCTGCGAGCGCGATAAGTTCGCCGCGAATACGCCAATTGTCTTGCGAAGGGCTTGATTTTTAGAAGACATCTTAACCTGATTATACGTCAGGATGTGTTTTCCTTAATGACAAAACAGTTAATAAATGTCGTTATAAGGCGGATTTTTCTCTTCTTAAGGAAGCAAACTCACGCTTTAAAGCGTCAAAGACATCTGATATTGCTCCAACTCTTCCTTCATAAACCCCGCCTTTTCGAAGATGATTCCCATCTCTTGCGGATACAAGGCTGGGACATGCCATGTCTTATCAGGGAACTGAGCCGCCAAAGCACGCATCATTCTTAAGCTTTGGCCCGCCGAGCGAGCCCCCGGCGTTACCAACACTGACAGGATCGAAATGTGTTCCACTGTAGGATTGCTGATCAATGCGTAGGCATCTCCAAGTTTAAAGGCGCACGCCGGCGGCACATGGCTTGCAACTGTTTCGCCAGAAAGCTGCCAAGGGAGATCGCGCAATCCGTGTAAGGTAACCAGCCTGCCCAATTCGCGGATGCTAAAATCCTGTGGTTTTTCTTTGCCCGCTTCCAACGCAGAATGTTTGTAGCCCACCAATGTTCGTATCATTCCAAAGCCATTTTTTTGATACAACTTTACAGCCGATTCGTTTTTTGTAATCACTTCCAAAACCATTTCTCTGTCACCGCGAGCACGCGCTTCTTCTATGAGTATTGGCATTGCCCAGCTTGCAATGCCGCTATGACGCGCCTCCAGCATAATACCCATAGCGCCGATGCGACTCGTCCAGCCGCGCCGCGCGATTAGCGCCACACCGCATGCAATATCATCCTTAAGAATTACGCGGCTTTCTGTAAGGTCAATGCTGTCGCGGCGGATCATAGTGAGCAGAACAGTTTCTGTAATTTCAATGGGCACAAAATAGGCTTCAAAACTGCGTGTGAGCCAGCTTGCAATATCTTTAACGGGGAATGAGCTAGCGGGTTGAAGGGTTAGAGTCATAGGTGGTTGGGGATTGGATAATTAGGGGCTAGGGGGATTGGGTGATTAGGTTGTAGATTTCGCGCTTGCTCCAGCCAGAGACGAGGGAAAGTTCGGCGGAAATATCTTTGGATGATTTCCCTTTTTTTTGTTCCTGCTTAATGGCTTTGAGAAGTTCTTTTTCATCCCAGCGCGTGACGACTTCATTTTTATTGCCGTTGATGATTAAGGTGAATTCTCCGCGCACGGGTTGGGAGCTGAAATATTCCAAGGCGGCGCTGGTTTGTCCGCGCCAATACTCTTCGAACATTTTGGTCATTTCACGCGCTACACAAATTTGGCGGTCACCGAGGGTGGCGAGGATGTCTTCAAGTGATTCTATAATGCGGTGAGGCGATTCAAAAAAGATGAGAGTATAAGGTTGTGCGGCAACCTCGCTTAATTTTGTGCGACGTTCGTTTTTCTTATGGGGCAAATAGCCAAGGTAAAGAAATGAATCGGTGGGCAATCCGGAGATGCTCAAGGCGGAGATAGGGGCTGAGGCGCCAGGAACAGGTATCACTTTAAAATGAGAAGCGAGGGCGGCTTGCACTAGCTCGTAGCCGGGGTCGTTAATCGCCGGCGTGCCCGCATCTGAGACTAATGCTACATCTCCTTCATTTAATTTCTGTAAGATCAGGCTGAGGCGTGAGAGTTTATTATGTTCAAAGTAGCTGACGGTTTGGGTGTGGATGCCATAATGCGAAAGTAATTTTTCGGTATGGCGGGTATCTTCGGCGGCGATCAATGTTGATTCGCGCAAAATCCTTAACGCGCGTGCGCTGATGTCTTCCAAGTTGCCGATGGGTGTTGCGACGAGATACAGTGTGCCCATGGGGGTTATTATACAATAGAGGCTGTAATGTCATTGCGATGCGATCTTGGTCTTTGCCTGAAGCAACCTTCTGTTCCAAGGAGATTGCTTCTGGCGTGGTTTCGATACGCCGCGAAAAGCAAGAACGCGGCTACTCAACCACCACCCTCGCGATGGCATATGTTCTGCAACCTTTTTTACAAACCTGCGTAAGATAGAGTAGATAGTCTACTAAAGGAGCGCGAGTGAAAGATGATTTGACCTGGGTGCTCCAGGCGCAACAAGGCAGTGACGAGGCGTTTACCAAACTTGTCGAAAGCTACCAAACCCCTGTGTATAACCTGTGTTATCGCATGTTAGGTGAACCAGACTTGGCAGAAGATGCTGCGCAGGAAACATTTTTGCGCGCGTTTCAGCATCTCAATCGCTATGACCAGAAGAGACCGTTTGCAACCTGGTTGTTGTCAATTGCCGCGCATTATTGCATTGACCGTTTGCGTCGCCGCAAGTTCTCTATGTTTTCGATGGACGAAGAAGATGAAGATGGCAACACGTTTGAGTTGGCAGATCCAGCCTCCCCAAATCCTGAAGCGGAATTAGTAAAGCGTGAGTTAAAAGACCGTTTACAGATTCTGCTCAAAGATTTGGATGAAACCGACCGCGCCGCGATCATTATGCGTTATTGGTACGACTATTCTGAAGTTGAAATTGCAGACTCTTTGCGTCTGACGGTGAGCGCGGTCAAAAGCCGGCTGCACCGTGCCCGCAAAGAACTGGCTGGTATGTGGAATGAAGGAAGCATGCCTGCAAAAGCCGAAAGGAGCGCTTATGAATCACCTGCCTTTTGAAGATTGGTTATTGAATGATGAAGTTCTGAGTGTTATGCAAAAGCGTGAACTGGACTCGCATCTGCGTGAATGTGCTACTTGCTCTACGCTGGCTGAGACGGGACTGGTTTTGCGCTCTGCAAAAGTTGTTGCGCCTGTGCCAGGTTTTGCGGCGCGCTTTGAACAACGCCTCGCGGCACAACGTGTGCTGGAACGCCGCCGCAGGCTGATCGGTTTATTTGTCTTTGTACTTGCCGCCGCAGGGTTAATCACTTTTGCAGGAGGTTCCACTCTTTTGAGCATGGTTAATTCCCCTGCCGAGTGGTTGACTGCGGGAATCAGCTATCTGCTTTACATTGTTACTTCAGCACAAGTGTTTTTTGAAATGGGATATGTGTTGTTGAGTGTCTTACCCCGCTTTATCCCTCCGTTTGCATGGATGGTGATTATCTCTGCCATGGGCGGTGTTAGTTTATTATGGACAATTTCAATCTGGCGGTTTACCAGCCGCGCTCAAGGAGTTACTGCATGAAAATAAAAATCTTATCTCTACTTTTGTTACTGACACTGGTCGTGTTGCCTTTGCAAAGTGTGCAAGCCAAAGGAATTTTGGAAGACGGCAAGCTGATCTTTGGCGATAACTACACGTTGAAAGAAGGCGAAGTGCTGGATGGCGATCTGGTTGTCTTTGGCGGCAACGTCACCATCGAAGATGGCGCTACAGTAAACGGAAGCGTGGTGGTCTTTGGCGGCAACATTAATGCCAATGGCTCCATTTCTCAAGAAGTTGTTGCATTTGGCGGCAATATTCAATTGGGAGAAACGGCAATTGTTAATGGTGATGTAGTGCTGTATGGCGGCAATTTAGATGCCGACCCCAAAGCACAAATGAAAGGGGAGACTTTTACAAATGTAGATGCGCCTGCTGTGCCCGCCATCCCTGCTATTCCTGCCATACCGGGCATTCCCTCTGTTTCAACTGCTCCTTCTGTTCCATCGGTGGTAGATTTTGGCGGCAATCCGCTCTTCAACGCTTTGAATGTGATTTTGCGCGCACTTGCCATTGGTGCGCTTGCTATGCTGGTCTCGGTTTTCCTCCAGCCGCAAATTGATCGTGTCAGCCAAACGGTTGCAAGCCAGCCATTGGTGGCAGGCGGCTTTGGTTTGCTGACGGTCTTTATTGCGCCATTTGCGATTGTGTTACTTGTGATCACGATCTTATTAATCCCGATTGCGATCATTGGCGTATTTATACTGATCTTGGCTTGGCTCTTCGGCACAATTGCTATGGGTCAAGAAGTGGGCGAGCGTTTTACCCGCGCCATTAATAAAACCTGGGCGCCAGTGCTTACTACCAGCTTTGGCACATTTATGCTCGTGCTCGTTAGTGGATTTTTAGGCATGATCCCCTGCTTTGGCGGCATCATAGTAGCGCTACTCGGATTAATGGCAATCGGCGCCTCGATGATGACCTGGTTCCGCTCCCGCGCTCCTCAAATAATCCCTCCCGCTTCTCCCATGGAAGTGATAGCTGGTTCGTAACCCCAATCATTTTCCACGCTGATAGCAAAACCTGTCCTCGATTTATTTGAGGGCGGGTTTTGTTTTAAAAACAAAGCGTATTACAATTCAATCAATATCAAAAAAATCTACATGATGTAGGAGAAGCACATGACCATCACACTAGACGGCTCGTCGCTCACGGTTGAAAAACTGGTTGCCATTGCGCGTCATAACGAAAAAGTGGAACTCGCACCCGAAGCCCTGGAGCGCATCAAAGTATGCCGCGCCATGCTGGAGGATAAACTTGCCAAGAAAGAGATCATGTATGGCACCAACACCGGCATTGGGGAATTTTCGGAAAAAATATTGACCGATGATCAAGTCAAGGAATTTCAAAAATATTTAATATACAATCACGCCGCAGGCATTGGCGAACCCGCGCCAATCGAATATGTGCGCGCTGCGCTGGCTGGCAGAATCAACGTACATGCGCATGGCAATTCGGGTTGCCGACCCGAGATCACGCTGACCTTTGTAGAGATGCTCAATAAAGGGCTTACGCCGGTGGTTTGTCAAAAAGGTTCGGTGGGCGCAAGCGGTGATCTTGCGCCTATGGCGCAAGCCGCGCTTTTACTTCTTGGCGAGGGAGAGGCTTACTTTGGCGGCGAACGACTCCCAGGTCAAGAAGCGATGCGCCGCGCTGGAATCCCAGTCCCCGGCTTGCAGGCGCGCGATGGTCTCGCCGCGATCAACGGCTCAAATCTTCTTACTGCTATGTCTGGGATTCATATTTATGATATGGAAAGATTCCTCAAGCAGGCAGAGATCGCCGCGGCAATGTCAATCGAAGCGTTGATGGGTAATACAAAACCCTATAATGCAAAACTGCATGAACTGCGCGGATTCAAAGGCGCGATTGCCTCTGCGAAAAATATTGCCAAGATGATGGAAGACTCAGACCTGACTACTGGTAAATTGAAAACAAAAGTGCAGGATGCATACTCCATGCGTTCTACTCCGCAAGTGATCGGCACTGCGCGAGATGCAATTGGGTATGCGCGCACTCAAGTTGAAATTGAATTAAACGGCGTCGGCGATAATCCCATTTTTATACCAGAATTGAATCTGACTCTGACCGGCGCAAACTTTCAAGGTTCGCCTGTAGCCCTGCCTATGGATATGGCAGGCGCGGCGATTACGATGGTTTGTGTTTTATCCGAACGCCGATTAAATCGTTTGACCAATCCCGCGCTTTCTCAAGGCTTGCCTGATTTTCTGGCGCATGAACCCGGCTTTTATTCTGGCTTGATGCTTTCTCAATACACAGCCGATCATTTAATTGTGGAGCAAAGGATTTTATCCGCGCCCGCTTCTATTCAATCTATCCCTGCCGCCGCAGATCAGGAGGATTTTGTCTCGATGGGCATGAACACTGCCATTAAGAATGGGCAAATCCTTGAGAACGCCTATGGCATTTTAGGCATTGAATTAATGGCGGCGGCGCAAGCATTAGACTTCCGCAAGTTCACGCCTGGCAAAGGGACTCAAAAAGCGCGTGAGACAATCCGCAAACATGTAGATCATCTTGAAGTGGATCGTCCTTTGTATAATGACCATAATAAAATGATGGCGCTGGTAAAATCAGGCGAAATATTAACAGAAGTTGAAAAAACAATTGGGAGCATGATTTAAATTGAAACCTTATTTTCTTCAAATCAGCAGAGTGAACAAAAACACACTTACTCGATTAATTCTCGTGTCTTTTGTTTTTCTAAGCGCTTGCTGGCAGCCTTTAGATGCAACCAATGTTCCTGCTGTAGCAACGGTTACAGCAACGCTGGACTCGTGTTCTGCTCAAAACATGCAAGAGACCATCAAGCTGATCAATAACCCAATGCGCGTCTTTGATGATTATGCCGTGTTGGGCTCCAATACGCCGCAGGCAAAACTTGTGCAAGTTATTGCGCCCATGCAAGAGATTCGGCGCACACTAGAAGATGTCTCTGTGCCTGCCTGTTTAATTGACCTAAAAAAAATTAGTCTTATATACACAGGATTTGCAATTCAAACCCTGATCGCCTTTCAATCTAATTTAAGCGCAGATATTCTTAATGAGGGCGTTCAAAAATCCCGTCAGGCACATAATGCATATTTTCTTGAAGTAGCTCGCTTATTGGGTTTGACCATTACACCGCCTCCCACTGCCAATCCCACCGTAGTTTCTGCGCTCCCTAGCGCAACATTACAAGCAGAAGCAATCGCCGAAACTCCTACTCCCGCCGTGCCGTTCTCAGTGGTTGCCACAGTCACCAACACCGGCTTGAGCCCGCTTAATTTGCGCTCGGCGGCATCTCTTACCTCAGAGGTTGTTGGCGTCTTGGAACCGGGTCAATCTGCCTCTGTGCTTGGCAAAAATTCAAACGGCGAATGGATTCTGATCGAATTGCCCGGGCAGCCTGCTCAAAAAGCCTGGGTTTACTCAACGCTGGTTAGCTTCTCGGCAGGCGACCCCGCCTCTTTGCCTGTGGTCGCAACCCCGATCCCATAGAGAACATTGCAAATGAATAAACACTTCCAGCGAGGGATTTCTAACACGTCTTCGTTTGGTATACTTTCACTATAATTTTATTTTATATCTAGGAGTAACCGCATGTCGAACCGTACCCGCTGGGACTTGACCAATGTCTATCCCTCTCTTGAATCAAAAGAGTTTAAATCTGCCATTAAGAAATATAAATCCCTGCTGGATGAAATGGAAGCCTTCTATAAAAAAGCCAGCAAAGCAGATTCAAAAACTGAATCGAAAAAACTCGGCAAATTATTAGGCGAATCTGTCGAACGCTTCAACGCCATCTTTAGCCTGTCCGGCACCATTGGACCTTTTATCTACTCTTATGTCACCACCGACTCGCGCAATAAAGACGCCATGCGCGTACTCTCAGAACTTGAACAAATGTCTGTTCAAGAAAGTATCTTAAATACCAAGTTTCAGGCATGGATCGGCAAACTGGGCAAAGCCGCAGTCAAGAAAGCCGCCAAGACAAACGAAGCCGCCAAAGCACATGAGTTCTCACTCAACGAAACAGTGGAACAAGCCAAATATATGATGAGCGAAGCCGAAGAAATTATTGCTGCAGAACTCACCCTTAGCGGCGGCAATGCCTTTGGTAAATTACAAGGCACGCTTACCTCTCAAATGACAGTTGATTTTGAGTTAGACGGCGAAAAGAAAAAGATGCCTATGCCTGCGCTGATCAACTTGCGCTCCCATCCAGATGAACCTACCCGTCGCCGTGGCTATGAGGCAGAGAACGTTGCTTGGGAGTCTGTGAAAGAAACCTTAGCTGCCTGTATGAATGGGGTCAAAGGCGAAACGCTGATTCTCGATAAAAAACGCGGACGCGAAGATAACCTGCACGCCTCTATTGATTCAGCGCGCATGGATCGTAAGACCCTCGAAGCCATGCTCAGTGCCATGCATGATTCGTTCCCTACTTTCCGCAAGTATTTCAAACACAAGGCAAAATTGATCGGCAAGGAAAAACTTGCCTGGTGGGATATTTCTGCGCCGATGGGCAAAACCGACAAAGTGTATTCCTTTGATGAAGCGCGTGATTTTATCGTTGAGAATTTTAATAAATTCTCTCCCGATCTCGGCGCATTTGCCAAACGCGCGTTTGATAATAACTGGATCGACGCCGAACAACGAGAAGGGAAGCGCGGCGGCGCATTTTGCATGGGCGTTGACCGCGTAAAAGAAAGCCGCATTCTCGCAAACTTTGACGGCTCATTTGATCAAGTTAGCACTTTGGCGCATGAACTCGGTCACGCCTTCCATAATGAATGTGCCTATCAGGCAGGCAAGACCCCGTTACAAAAATCAACGCCCATGACTTTGGCAGAGACAGCCTCCATTATGTGCGAAACCATTATTACAGAGGCAGTTCTCAAATCTGTAAAAAGTCCGCAGGAAGAGTTAGCTGTGCTCGAAGCGCAGATGAATAATGCCACAGGTGTGATCGTTGATATTTATTCCCGCTATCTCTTTGAGAAAGAAGTCTTTGAGCGCCGCGCCCAATCCGAGCTTTCTTCAGATGATTTGAATGACATCATGGAACGTGCGCAAAAAGCTACTTATGGTGACGGGTTAGATGAACAATTCTTACAAAAATTTATGTGGACCTGGAAGCCTCATTACTATAGCAGCGGTTTTTCTTTCTATAATTACCCTTACGCTTTTGGCTTGCTCTTCGCCACAGGGTTATACGCTGTCTATCAAAAACGAGGCTCAGATTTTGTGCCCGATTACAAAGACTTGCTTGCCACAACGGGTGAGGATCGTGCCGCAGAGTTGGCTGATCGTTTTGGGGTCAACATCCGCACCAAAAAATTCTGGGCAGATAGTATTGCTGTAATCGCAAAACGCGTTGATCGCTATTGCGAATTGTAAATTTTTATTTTTGTTGTCTTGCAGGTCACGATTTCGAGAGAAATCGTGACCTGTTTTTTTGTCATTATTTTTAATAACAATAAAGCAGTTTTGGTTAAACCAGTTGCCCAATTCGAATATCAGGCGTAAAATAACCAAGCCATTAGGCAGGAGTATATGAATTACACCAGTACAGAAGAATTAAGTTCATCTGAATCTCAACCTCCCAGTACAGCGGGTTGGCGTAGGTTTCATTTTAATATCCATCGCATCACATAAATAGGCGTCAGTCTCAAGTGTGATGTTATCTCACATGAGGAGGCTGACATGCTTCAAATTTACAGGTCAACAGAACAAGGGTTGGAAAAGCTGGATACCATCGCCAATGGCGCATGGGTCAATGTAATAGACCCCACAGCAGAAGAAATTGAAAAGCTCAATAATTGGGGTGTAGATGCCGATTACATCAACTATTCGTTGGATGCGGATGAAATGCCGCGCATGGAACGCGATGATGAATACACCTTTATTTTATTACGTATTCCGATTCACCAGCCTGAAAGTGACATTCCCTACATTACAATGCCGCTGGGCATTATGATTCTCGGCAATAAGATCGTCACCATTTGCAAATTTGAAACCGACATCTTAAAAGTTTTGATTAATGGCAAGTATCGTTTGCTTAGAACCAGCAAACGCTATCGTTTGGTTTTATATGTCTTTTTGGAAACAGCGGCTCGTTATCTCAATTGTTTACGCGATATTAATAAATCCACTGAGTTGGTGGAAGATCAATTACAAAAATCCACCCGCAACCGCGAGGTTTTGGAATTGCTTAAATATCAAAAGAGCCTTACTTATTTTGCAACTGCCCTGCGCTCTAATGAAGTGATGATGGAACGCATTCAGCGAGTACAGCTCTTTAATTATTACGAAGAGGATGCTGATCTGCTGGAAGATGTCATTACTGAAAACCAACAAGCCATTCAAATGACCAGCATTGCCACCGAGATTCTTTCTGGCATGATGGATGCCTTCGCTTCTATCATCTCCAATAACTTAAATGCAGTCATGAAAGTCCTTGCCGCGCTTACGATTATTATTAACCTGCCATCCCTTGTCGCCGCTTTTTATGGCATGAACGTCAAATTACCCGGCGAAGATGACCCTTTGGCGTTTCTAACAGTGATCGGGTTATCGGTTGGGCTGACCACCATTGCTACCTACATTTTTTATAAACGAGATTGGTTTTAATCAAGGCTTTGTCTTGATATGGCTATCATCAAAAAAGTACATACTTTCCAACACTCTGCTCAAAGTAAAAAAATCCATTTTTTACTTTGAGGCAATCTTTGCAAACAAAATTTATTTTCAATGGTGAAAAATGTTCTTCAAACGTCTCAAACTTGCACTAATTCACACTGCCGTAGCCATGACGCTTGTGCCTATCAATAGCACACTTAACCGCGTCATGATCTTTGACCTCGGCATCTCCAAAACTGTTTTCACGTTGCTTGCCATCTTTCCATATCTGCTTTCGCCAATTCAAGTTGCCATCGGCTCCTTCTCTGATAAGCATCCCATTTTTGGGTATCGTCGCACACCCTACATCTTCGCAGGATTAATTCTTTGCGTGCTTGGCGTTGCGGTCTCACCGCAAATAGCTGTGCTGATGAGTCAAAACTATACACTTGGTATCATCGTTGGGGTTTTTGCCTTTGGCATGTGGGGCATGGGCTACAACCTCTCCGCAGTTTCATATCTTTCACTTGCGTCTGAACTTTCTGGCGAAAAAGAACGCGGCAAAACCATTGCGACTATGTTCACCATCATGGTCATCGGTTTGATCGCGACGGGGATTTCCTTAAGCCGCATGGTGCCAACCTATGACCCCGCCGCTCTTTCGCGTGCTTTTATTATTGTCGCCGCATCAGCCCTAGGCTTGGGTTTGATCGGCCTCTTCAAACTTGAACATCGCTTCGACGTTTCTTCATCAAGCTCTCGCGCTGATGTGTACACCGTCAAACAAATGATATCTGCCATTACAGAGAACCCAGTAGCAAAAATATTTTTTGTCTACTTGTTTTTATTACTCGCCGCCATTTTGAGTCAGGATGTTTTGCTGGAACCCTTCGGTGCGCAAGCCTTTGGCATGACCCTCGAACAGACCTCACGCATCATATCCATCAGCAGCACCTTCACGTTGATCGCCTTCATCGTCGCAGGCTTTTTGGATGGGCGTGTGAAAAAGAAATATATAGCCCAGTCTGGCAATCTTGGCGCGTTGATCGGCTTTATCATTATTGTCATTAGCGGACTCATCGCCAGCCGTACAGCCTTCTATATTGGAATCACATTGTTGGGTTTTGGCACAGGTATTTCCACGATTGCCAATCTCTCCTTAATGTTTGATTTGACAGTGCCAGAAAAAGTAGGGTTATACATCGGCGCATGGGGTTTCTCGAACGGACTCTCTCGTTTGATCGGCTTGCTAATGGCAGGCGTCATCGCTGACCTTGCCACCAAGATCACAGGTAATGCTTTGAGCGGATACCTCGTCGTATTTAGCATTGAAGCCTTGATGCTGTTTATAGCCGCGTTTATGCTGTATCGCATTGATGTGAATAAATTTCAAAAACAGGCACACGAGCCCGCCTATGTAGAAAAAGCGGCAATTATTATTGAATAAAGGATCCGATGATAACCAACCACGTAGCTTATTTAACAAGCCTTGATTCTAAACACTCCAGTTTTTCACAGGAAGATGATGAAAATGTAGATGCTTGTATCGCCAACATTAGCCCGCTGGAGCGAAAAAAACGCATGCAGTTTGGCGTTATCCAACTTGCAATCGGCGTTCTAGTGTTAATTGCCTTAATTATATTTGGCGCAGATCGTTTATGGCGACTCCCGCTTCTGCTTATTTTTTGGGCGGCAGCAGTGGGCTATTTTCAAGCCCGCGATAAAACCTGAGTAGCGCTTGCGTCGCGCGGTGCGCGACAACTAAATGAAAAAATGGAAGATATTGAAGATACAACAGAACTTGTACAAGTACGCAAGCAAGCTGGGCGTGTAATTATAAAGGCGTTCCTCGCTGCACTTGTGTTGACTTTACTAGCGTTTGCAATACCATCGTTGTGAAGAAAATATAGTCCAAATAAAAAACTCCCCGAAAATATTTTCGGGGAGTTTTACTTTCTACTTATTCGCTGCTTCGATCTCTTCCTGTTTTTTGAATTGGCTCATATAAAGTTCATAATAGAAGCCTTTCTTTTCAAGAAGTTCATTATGCTTGCCGCGTTCGATGATCTCGCCCGCTTTCAAGACGAGAATCTGATCGGCATTTCTGATGGTGGATAAACGATGCGCGATAACGAATGAGGTGCGTCCACTTAATAATTGGTCAAATGCTTTTTGGATGAGACGCTCGGTTCTTGTATCTACGCTGGAGGTTGCTTCGTCCAAAATGAGAATTCTCGGGTCTGCGAGAGCCGCGCGTGCAATGGACAGTAACTGGCGCTGTCCTTGTGAAAGACCTGAGCCGCGTTCGCCCAAAACGGTTTGATATTTCTCGGGCAGTCGTTCAATAAATGTATCGGCATTGGCAAGTTTGATAGCTGCCATTATTTCTTCATCGGTTGCATCAGGCTTGCCAAAGCGGACATTTTCCATCACGGTGGTGCTGAAGAGGAAGGTATCCTGAAGCACAATACCAACCTGCTTACGAATAGACTCAGCGGTGACATCACGTACATCCACGCCGTCAATCTTTACCGAACCTTGAGTGACATCGTAGAAACGAGGCAGTAGATTAATAATGGTTGTCTTACCCGCACCTGTGGGACCAACGATAGCGAAAGTCTGACCAGGTTGTGCTGTGAAAGAGACATTTCTCAATACGGGCACGCCGTCTTCATATTCATGGGCAACATTATCAAATTCAACCAAGCCTTTGATCTCAGTCATTACTTTTGCATTAACTTTATCGCTTACGGCTGGTTTTTCATCGAGAATGGTGAAAATGCGTTCGCCGCCTGCAACTGCATTCTGAATATTCGTCCATAATACGGCGATCTGCTGAATAGGTTGATTGAAACGCTGAACATAAGCTAGGAAGGTGATAACCAAGCCAAGCGTGACAGCAGTCCCCATAAATTCGCCGCCTTTGAGCAAGACCCAACCGCCCACACCAACAACAATTCCTAATGCGGCATAAGATAGAGCTTCCAGCGCAGGAGCAAGTGCGGATGTGAATGAAACAGCACGGACATTTGCGTCACGATTGGCGGCATTCACTTCTTTGAAGTTCTCAATATTTTCCTCTGCACGGTTGAAAGCCTGTACTTCACGAACAGCAGAGATAGACTCTTGCAATTCTGAGTTGACCGAACCGATTTCTTCACGAGCCACGCGGAAGGCTTTGCGTGCCTGCGCAGAGAAATAAGAGGTTACCCACAACATAATAGGCGCTATTGCCAGGGAGAGTAAAGCAAAAGGGACGCTCTTCGTAAGCATGTTATAAGCCGTCCAGCCGAGCATGAGGATACCGCTGAATACCTGAACCAATGCGAATGAGAAGGCTTGTTCGATGGCGGAGGTATCGTTGGTGATGCGGCTCATCAAATCACCTGCTTCGTGTTCGGCGTAATAACTGAGCGAGAGATCGTGTAAGTGATTAAAAAGATCCAATTTCAATTCGCGCAGAACATGCTGACCTGTCCAAGACATGCTAAAGAACAAAGCGCCTGTAACGACTGCTCCTAATAAGAATAATCCAATAACAATTAAGATCAGTCGCCATAAGCCAGCAATGCGCTCTTCGCTGGAGGCTGTGGTTGTGTCAATGATCTTGAAATCGTTTAAGCGATATAGCGTGGCGATGATCTTTTGAGTCCCTGTCAGTGTGGCGGGATCAGAAACAAGCCAACAGGAGGATTTTGCCTGTTTAG
>VFJR01000164.1 GCA_009885945.1 Anaerolineaceae bacterium | reverse complement strand
TGGCGGCAGCAATCGCCCCGTAGTCATATGGGTCATCCACGATGGGGGTGAAGAAGTCTGTGGTGACGACCAGCGCATTGTCATCACTTAAACGCCAAACAGCTGCATCGTCGGCTGTTGAGACCAACCAACAGGTCAGGATAGGAAGCGGAGTTAAAGGTGTTTTGTATAGGACGCAGAACCTGCGTCAGCGCTTCAGCGCTTATTTTTGACGCTCAGCCCGCGCATTTCGATAAACTCGTCAGGCGGATTTCGCGTCCATTTCTAGGAATGGGCATATTTTGTAAAAACGTCCCGCAGGTTTGCCTCAATAATTTTATTGATTTGTTCAAACCTGCGGGACGATCCTTTATTATGCTACTGAGCAGCCGGCAATGGCAAGATGAATTGATTGCCGCTTGGTATAAATATGGTTTGCACACCGGGCGCAAGCTTTAGGATGTATTGATATTGAATTAATTCGGCGGTCAACGATTGTGATAACAGCTGATTCGCTTTTGCATCTGCTTCTGCCTGGATAAGACGAGCTTCAGCGGCGCCTTTGGCGGCGATGACTGCGGCATCTGCCGAACCTTGAGCGATCTGACGGGCTTGTTCTGCCTCTTGCTTCTTTGATTCAACTACAAACTTGGCTTGTTGCGCTTGTTGTTCGGCAACTTGCTTTTGTTCTACGGCGGCGGCATATTCTGGGCTAAAGCGAATATTACGCAGCAAGAAATCTGTCATGGTTAAATTGTTGCTGGCAAGTCCAGCATCAATAGAATCACTGATCATTTTTTCAAGTTCTGAGCGTTTGGTGCTGACAATTTCTTCCACGCCGAATTGTGAGACCGCGTCTCGAATGGCAGAGCGTGAAACAGGGCGCACGACATTATCTTCGTAACGACCTTGCCAAGTGATATGCAAATCAATTAAGTTGACGGGATTAACAGCATAGATGACTGAAGCGTCAATATACACTTGTTGTCCATCTTTTGTGCGCGCTTCAATAGAGTCATCGCCGCCCACTTGCCCTTCAGTGGCAACCTGAGACATGGTGTAGGTGGCACGGGCAATTGAATAAGGCTGCACGGTTTCGATAAACGGAATAACCCAGTGCAACCCAGGTCCCAACGCTTGCTCTCTATATCCTTTTGGCTGTAAGGGGGTGATGACGATGCCATATTGATTCGCTTGTAAAAAGACCAAGCCGGAGCCAACCGATGAAAGCACAATCCCTGCGATTAAAGTGAGAATGATGCCTACCCTAAACCCAGATGCAGGCTGGTTGCGGCTGACGCGCATAACCGACGCGGCAATTAAGCCAAAAAAGCCCAGCCATGCGAGGGTAGCCATTCCTTGAAATACACTTCCTATATTCATTGTTCCTCCAAAATAATATTTTTCGGCACAATTCTCTGCGCCGTTCTCTTTTACCCGTGTAAAAGGATATTGCTATATACGCTAGATATTATAACTTGGTTGTATATGAAGAATGTAAGCGAACAGGCTTGTTACTCATACTGTTCTTAGATTTATTCTCTGAATTTCTGGTGTTATTCTTTTCAACATCAGGTATTTATTGTTTCTGGATTTAGTATAATTCGAAATAGTCAGTCAGGAAGAATTATTGTATATCAAATACATCTATAATCCTCAAAGATGTATTGGTCCAGTAATCGAAAAAATAATTCCGACGAAAGATAATAAGAGCATAACTATAATTATTATTCATGCAGACGAAATATCAATTCTCCCTTTGCCCCAAAACAGAAAACGAGATTTTTTTTGGTTTCTACGCAACTTTTTTATGTATTTTTCTGGATGAAACCAAATTTCATTTGCATAATAAAGACACATTAAGAAAAGAGCACATGAAATAAACAATCCCGTTACATTCATTTTATTTTTCTCCGAAATTAGGAACATAATTCTAGGGCTATAGGTATTCCAATATTAGGGATTAGACTCAAATCCTTCAAAGGCAAGTAAATCTATTTAACAGGCTATGCTTTTTATCGCGCTGCCAAACCTCTTACTTCGCGAATATGCTCCGGTGTAGTCCTGCAACACCCGCCAATCAGCCCCGCCCCGCAGGCTTGCCATTCTTGGGCTTGATGCCCAAACTCATGGCTGGATGTTTCGCCGTGCCATGAGTTTGTATTGGGGTCATATATTTCACCAGAGTTTGGGTACACAATGATGGGCTTGTTTGAGTTCTTTTTTATTTCTTTTATCAGAGACGGGATGTAGAGTGGGGAGGTGCAATTAATGCCAATGGCGGCAACTTGTGGAAATTGATTCAGGAAAGCCGCGCAGTCGGCAATTTTTTCGCCATTGCAAATATGCTCATTATCCTTCGCGCTAAAAGAAAACCACGCGTAAGTCTGCGGGAATTCTGCTAGCAGCTGAATCAAGGCTTGGGCTTCGATCAAGCATGGGATGGTCTCGCAGGCTAACAGGTCTACGCCTGAGGCGATTAAGGCTTGCAAGCGCGGGCGGTGAAAATCCATCAGCTCCGTTTTGTTAAGTTTGTAATCTCCGCGATATTCAGAACCATCTGCAAGGAACGCGCCATACGGACCAACAGAACCAGCAATTAATGGATATGCCCTATTCTTGCGATTGTTTTCGTTTGTCCAAAATTCTTCGCGCGCACTTTGAGCAAGCTCAACGGAGGTTTGCATCAAGGCAATTGCCTGCTCTTTATTTAATCCGCGCTGTGCAAAGCCTGCAATACTGGCTTGGTAGCTGGCTGTAATCGCAACATCTGCGCCCGCGTGAAAATAATCCAAATGCACCTGTCGAATTAATTCTGGCTGTTCCACTAAAACTTTTGCAGACCAAAGCGGGTCATTAAGATCACAGCCGCGCCGTTCCAGTTCCGTCGCCAATGCGCCGTCTATGATAATGGCAGGGTGTTGTTTTAAAATAGTTTCAATAGGGTTCATATTATTTCACCTTATGCAGAACGCCCCGAAGGTTTAATCACTTAACAAGGTTTTTCAAGGAAACCTTCGGGGCGGTGGCTTTAACATGCGCCAAAAAAACTTGGCGTTCCTTCGCGCCTTGGCGGTTCAAAAAATTAAAACGGAAGCTTTTCCAGATCTACATTGCCGCCGCTTAGGATCACGCCGATCTTTAATCCGCTTAGATCAATTTTCTTTTCCCATAAAACACCAACCGCCACCGCAGACGAAGGCTCAATAATGATCTTGGCTCTTTCCCAAATAAACTTCATAGAGGCAACGATGCCTGCTTCGCTGACCGTCACAATTTGTTCTACGCGCTCTTGAATAACAGGAAAGGTTAATGTTCCAAGTGAAGTTAACAGACCATCGGCGATCGTCTTTGGATTTTCGGACGGAATAATTTTGCCTGCTTGCATCGAACGAAAAGCATCGTCTGCCATTTCGGGTTCTGCGCCAATTACGCGGATTGCCTTTTTTGTTTCTTTTGCCGCAATGGCTGTGCCGCTTAATAATCCGCCGCCGCCCACGGGCGTAATGATCACATCCAAATCTGGAATCTGTGCCAGTAATTCCAATGCCGCAGTACCCTGACCCGCCATTACTCTTTCATCATTATAAGGATGAACAACGTTCGCGCCCGTCTTCAACCTGATTCTCTCCAGTGAGCTTTCCCTCGCCTCAAGCGTCGGCTCGCAAAACGTGATCTGCCCGCCATAGCCCGCCACAGCGTTCTTCTTCACTGAAGGCGCATTGTTGGGCATCACAATATACGCAGGGATTCCGCGTATACGCGCCGCCAAAGCCAACGCCTGCGCGTGATTACCCGAGGAGTGTGTGCATACTCCTTTTGCGGCTTCTGCATCTGTGAGCGAATACACTGCATTACATGCGCCACGAAATTTAAACGCGCCTACCTTTTGCAAATTTTCACATTTAAGAAATACATCCGCGCCGACAATTTGATTGAGGCTTTCATTGGTTAATACAGGTGTGTGATGCGCGTAGGGCTTAATGCGTTGTGCGGCTTGCTGAATGTCTTGGATGGTTATCATTGGTGCTCCT
This sequence comes from Anaerolineaceae bacterium, assembly GCA_009885945.1. Lineage (GTDB taxonomy): Bacteria > Chloroflexota > Anaerolineae > Anaerolineales > Villigracilaceae > VFJR01. Next base: position 12,902 of record VFJR01000164.1, on the reverse strand, counting down.
TAGAAAGTGGAAAGTAGGTGATTAGAGATCAGGTGATTAGGGGCTAGCCAATTCCCGAATATCGAATATCCAGTCTCGCCAATCAATATCCTCTTTCAAAATCAACTTGATGCTTCAACGGCTTGCCTTCGTTAAAGAGCAGGTAGTTTTCGATAAACACATTAATAATATCTTCTGGCAAACTTGGCGCAGAGGTGTGATAGGTCATATGCAGATTTTTGGTTGTCCAGAATGGGTGAGTGGTGGGCAGAGGTTCTTGCTCAAATACATCGAGGACTGCGGCGGCGAGTTTGTTTTGCTCAAGGGCATTGATCAAAGCTGATTCGTCTACGGCAGAGCCGCGCCCAACGTTGATGAAGATAGCGTGATGCGGTAGTGCAGAAAGCAGGTCGGCGTTGATAAGTTTGCGGGTTTCGATGGTGTTGGGCAGAACTGAAACGAGATAGTCTGCGTCTTTGGCGAAGTTTTCCTTCAGCAAGCTGAAGGACTCCAGAGTTGTGGATGGATGAAAATACTTGTCTACGTATTTACAGGCTTCGCTTTCTCTTGTGTATCCGTAAACTGTCATGTTGAAGAACTTGGCGGCGCGCGCAACTTCTGCGCCAATAGAGCCGACGCCTAAGAGCGCGATGGTTTTTCCACGCAGGGTGCCGGTGTAGGAGTTATCCCAATGTTTGTGGAGTTGTGCCTGGGCGTGGCGTTTTATTTTTATTTCGTGCGCCAGTAAATGTCCAAAAACATATTCTGTCATGGATGTGCCGAAGACACCGCGCGCATTGGTCAAAATATAATCGCGGCGATTGTCGGCACCTAGCAAAGGCTCCACTCCAGCCCAAATGGACTGAGCCCAGCCTAAGGCGGGGAGAGAGGCGAGCGCGCCTTTGATGAGGGCGGGTTCACCAAAGAGGATGTTAATGTTTGAGGTGAGGGAATGTTCAAGAGTCAGATTCGGCAGGTGCGCTTTTTCAATCATCGTTCTATATTCTGCGGCGCGGCTTGAGAGGATGAGTAGTTTATTCATTTATTAAGTATACTGCCTTTGAAATGGTTGTAAAATAGAAGTGGAGGATACAAACATGACTGACACAAAACTTCGTAAACTATTGGAAGATTTAAGCAGGGAGTTGGATAAGACCAAGAGCATTGATGAAAAGGGCGTAAGTCAATTGCGCGCATTGGATGCAGATATTCGCGAGTTGCTGGAACGCTCGGAGGCTAGTGCGGATGAATCTTTAATGAAACGACTGCAAGATTCTATTGAGGATTTTCAAGAGCAGCATCCGACTTTAACGATGACGCTCTCTGAGATGCTGACGATTCTAAGCAATGCGGGAATATAGTAAAATCTGCGCTTGAGTTTGGTGGTTTCGATATGGGCAAAGATCAAGAGCGCCCTTCTCAACCACCATTTGTAACTTTATGAGCAGCACCTTACTTCACCTTACGCAGTTTTACCAAAAATCACGCGTCTAAAGCCTGAAGCAATCTAATCATGAATGCTGAGACTGCTTCGCCACCAAAAACCAAAAACGGTGGCTCGCAAAGACATAGCGCAGGAAGTAAGGTGACTTACTAATATAACGATGAAAGCGATTCTATGTTCGAAACTCTTACTGGACGATTAAACCAAATCTTTGACCAACTACGCAAACGCGGCAAGCTTTCTGAAGCCGACGTGGATATTGCCATGCGTGAAGTGCGTTTGGCTTTACTTGAAGCGGATGTGCATTTTAGTGTGGTGAAGACTTTTATTGCGCGGGTGCGCGAGCGCGCGATTGGCGCAGAAGTATCGCGCGCGTTGAACCCGGGTCAGCAGGTGATCAAGATCGTTAACGATGAGTTGATCGCTACTTTGGGCGAACCTGCGCCGTTGAATTTAACGGGAGCCAAGCCACGCGTGATTATGCTGGTAGGCTTGCAGGGTTCTGGTAAAACAACACAGGCCGGCAAGCTGGCGCGCATGTTGCGCTCGAAAGGGGAGCGGGTAATGCTGGTGGCTGGCGACCCGTATCGCCCCGCGGCTATTCAACAATTGCAGCAGCTCGGGGAACGTTTGGATGTGCCTGTGGAATCTGACACAACGCTGACCCCACCAGAACTTGCTAAGAGGGCAGTGGATAAAGCAGAGAAGGGCGGCTTTGGGGTTGTGATCATAGATACTGCTGGACGTTCGCAATTAGATTCAGAGTTAATGAATGAATTAAAAGCGATTGTGGCAAACGTTGTGCTGGTGGACACTTTGCTAGTGATCGACTCGATGATCGGGCAGGAAGCATTAAATATTGCAATAGGATTCCGTGATGCGATTGGAATCACAGGCTTGATTTTAACAAAAATGGACGGCGATTCTCGCGGCGGTGCGGCAATTTCTGTGCGCTCGGTGACGGGCGTGCCTATTAAATTTATTGGTACGGGCGAAAAGCTGGATGCGCTGGAAGTATACGATCCATCGCGTTTAGCTTCACGCATCTTGGGCATGGGCGATATGATCGGCTTAATTGAAAGAGCCGAAGCGGCATTTGACTCAGAGTCTGCGCAAAAATCTACCGAGAAATTAATGAAGGGTCAGTTCTCTTTGGATGATTGGCTGGATCAGATGAAGCAAATGAAGAAGATGGGACCATTGTCTCAAATTATGGAAATGCTGCCAGGGCAAATGGGGCAGGCGGCGCGCGGGATTGACCCGAATGATATTGAGAAGAATTTCAAAACGACAGAAGCGATCATCAATTCGATGACACGCAAGGAAAGACGCGACCCTGATATTCTCAACGCTTCGCGCAGAAGGCGCATCGCGGCGGGCGCGGGTATGGACGTGCAGGATGTGAATAAGTTGATCAAGCAGTTCCGTGAGATGCAGAAGATGATGAAGATGTTCCAGAAATCTGGAATGAAGGGCATGGGGAAGATGTTTGGGTAGGGCGATTTCTCAGGTCACGTTGTGCGGTGTAGTAACTATTTCTCTTCTAATATTATTAGTCCTGGGATTTTTACGATATATGTTTTGAGGTCCGAAAATATTCCGTCAATATTAGGGTTAGGTATCTCAGCAAAAGGCTCATCATAAATACTAATACTGATTTCCGCTGGTGATTCTGGAACATCTCCTGCGCTTATATGAAAAGAATCGCCATAGATTGCAACAAGAAATATCAATTTGTCTACATCATAAAATATCAAATTAAATTCATATTTATTCTTGTCTGAAAACTCCTTCATTAGATTAAACAACTCTTCACGCCGACTTACAGCTAATGATATCTTTATGCTTCTTACGGGTAGATTTTCCCCATTTGTTAAAAAACTTTTAAAATTAGGTTTCAAATTTGCGCATCCAAAAATAATTAGGAGCACTGTTAATATTAAAAATACGACTTTGGCGATATTTTTGTTTCTGGTTTTCATTACATTTATCAGAGGGCTGTTAGCTTATATGCGGCGGTTGTCAGTACTGCAATATGGGCATAAGAGATGAGCTGCCGAAACAGGGAATGACAACAACGACCCGCACTTTGAACAGGGAATTGCCTGACTGCCTACGTCAATGGTGAACCCGCAAGATTCGCAGACGACTTGTTTTGCTCCCGGAAGACTTTGAATTTCGGAACCGCAACAGCCGCATAGGCGATGATCGGTTTGTTGCGGCTTGACCATGTCATACTCTGCACTAACGCCGTAATATTTCAACAGACGTTCGCCGTCTTGAGGTGAAAGATGCGGAAGCCAGCTTTGACAAAAAGTTGAATACTCCATGCGCAAGGCAACGCCGGGCTGGGCGTTGTCTGGGTCCATTTGAGCTACGCCGCTTTTTTCGATCAGAGCGTACGCCATTTCCATTTGCTGTTTGAACACTTCTGCATAATCCCAAAAAATATTGCCGCTTACCATCCAAGTCCCATCTGGTCCTGGGTATCGCTTTAACAGCGCAACCAACTCCTGCATCGCGGCTTCAAGAGGAATTTGGCGCGGATCTAAATCTTTGGTGACGGCGCACTCAGCAAAATAAGCGATCAACTGCTGACGAAATGGCAGGTCGTTCATGGCGCGCGGAGAGACAGCCATTGGACATTCTTGCAGCCATTGCGAAAATACCTGTGTGTAGATTTTACGATATGTATCACGGTCGCCTTGAGCTTTTGCTTGCGCTAATGCAGTTTGGTGTGGCGCAATGATTCGGTGAAAAGCGGTATTGGTATACGCACCGTTCGTGTTTGCATTGGCGAGACGGAAGTCATAATCAATGAGCGAGCCGCAAAAGTCACAGTAAATATAGGCTGTTTTTGAAGGCAGTGATTTAGGCGCGCCGCACTGACTGCAACTGACCCGTTTAATAAACTGGGAATGGGTTTTAAATGACTCGGGTAGGTGGTCGCTTAAGCGAATAATGTCTTTTTGTTGGGAAGGCTTGTTTTGCATAGTACCTCTTTTCATAACTCAGCCATAGGTTTATGTCGTTTCGAGGCGGGTTCTTGCTCTTCCCGCCGAAGCAATCTCCAGTCGTATGGAGACAGTTAATTGATGACTATAATTTTACACCTGAAAAATTCAGCAAGGTAATTTTATGCTATATGAAGATGTCTGATTAACAACTTCTATTTTAGGATAAACAAATGAAAAACAATCAGCGACCTTTTGAAATTGGTATTTACTCTTTTGTGGAATTAACGCCGCATCTTACTACGGGGAAAACTGTCAGCGCTACCGAGCGTATGGCAAATTTGATGGAGACGATCGAACTTGCCGACCAGGTGGGCTTGGATGTGTTTGCGTTAGGAGAACATCACCGCGTTGAGTATATTTCGTCTGCGCCGGTGGTGATTCTTGCGGCGGCAGCGGCGCGCACAAAAAATATCCGCTTGAGCACGGCTGTAACGGTCTTAAGCTCTGCCGACCCTGTGCGTGTCTTTCAAGATTTTGCCACGTTGGATTTACTCTCCAAAGGACGGGCAGAGATCATGGCAGGGCGGGGGTCCTTCATTGAGTCGTTTCCTTTGTTTGGGTATGACCTAAAGCATTACAACGAATTATTTGAAGAGAAATTGGAATTGCTTTTAAAGATTCGCGAATCGGAAAAAGTGACTTGGTCTGGCAGGCATCGCGCGGCGATTGATAACTTGGGAGTGTATCCGCGTTCACATCAAGAAAAAATGCCAGTGTGGTTGGGCGTGGGCGGTACGCCAGAGTCTGTGGTGCGCGCGGGATCATTAGGGTTGCCGATGGCGCTGGCAATTATCGGTGGGATGCCAGAACGGTTTGCGCCATTAGCCGATTTATATCGCGAGGCGGCAACTGAAGCGGGGCATGATCCATCTTCCTTGGCGTTGAGTATCAATTCACATGGCTTTATTGAGGATGACGCAAAACAAGCCGCGGATGATTACTTCCCGTCGTTTCATGCGGCAATGAATAAGATTGGGCGTGAGCGCGGCTGGTCACCGATTACACGCGCTCAGTTCGATGAGCAAATTACCTTGCGCGGCTCAGATTTTGTTGGCAACCCCGATAATATTATTGAGAAGATTTTATTTCAGCACGAAATATTTAATCATCAACGTTTTATGATTCAGCTTGGCTTGGGCAGTATTGAACATAAGAAGATGATGCGCGCGATTGAATTACTCGGCACAAAGATCGCGCCTGTGGTGCGTGAGGAGATTGCGCGCAGGAATTCATAAGTAGAATAAGCGCCTGCACAGCACTAGCTGAAAAACGCGGTTATTTATTTAAATTCGATAAAAAAAACATATTTTATCGAATTTAAATAACAAAATTTGTAATTTAAGGTAATAAAACCACCATAATTCATTATCGATATTTTTTAGATTTCTAGCAGAAATACCGACGATTTTCTATAAAATCCATGATCATTTTCCTGGCAAAGCTTTATAAGTCGTAAATTCTATTTTTTAGTTACTTTAGTTGTAAAAATACGAAATTTTACATTGAAATTTTACTTTTTTTATTGTTAAAGCTTTAGGGACATGTAACCCCTTGGGGCAGGGGGCTCTGAGTTAGCTATTACCATTCCACTAAATCTTCACACAGCGCGCGCATGCCGGCGTTATGATCGACATGGTCAGTTTAGTTTAATACTCTATAGTTAATAAGAGGGGATGATACTCAAATAATGGTTTCGATAAGTATTATTATCGAAACCATTGACAAAACCAATTTATTCTATATAATTCCCCTCTGTGGTATCTCCTATGAAATCAAAAGCAAATGATATAACCATTTCGGTTGCAATGAAACTCTATATTGATATGGTTAAACTATCACGCAGCGAGCATACAGCGCGCGCTTACCAAAACGCCTTAAATACATTTAAGCGTGTTTTGGTGAAACAATCGCTCAACCCAGCAACCCACCCTATTGAGAAAATATCTGAAGATTTTGTTGCTCCTTTTGCGGCACATCTTAAGACCTTTTCTCCGGCAACTGAGCAAATGTATCTTCAAGCTGTTACAGGCTTTTACCGATTTCTAGCCGCAGAAAATTTAAGTATTGTCAATTTGCCACGTATTGCATTGCTGATCAAACAACGCTCACGCAGACCGGGTATTCGTCTCCCGCAATTCCCATCCAATGACATCGAAAAGCTTTTAGACACATTGCTGAGCAACTCGACCAAAACAGACGATGTTGCAGAAAAAATCCGCATCCTGCGTGACCGTGCATTTTTGTTAATGCTTGCAGATACGGGATTACGCGTTCATGAGGCTTGTAAACTTCGTCGCGGTGATGTGGATTGGAATGAAGGTCGTGCCGTTATTATTGGCAAAGGCAACAAACAAGCTGTAGTTAGATTTTCAACGCGCTGTATGGACGCAATTAAAGATTATCTTCAGATTCGAGCACAGCTTGACGGCGCATCAGGAAAACAGCTTGCCTCCTTGCCTCTTTTTGCACGCCATGATAAAGGCGCGGGGAAAAAAATAATTTCAATCACACCTACTACAGGCAGAAACATTGTCGCAGAACGCGTTTCTCAATTCTTAGGAAGCGATTCGATTGGTAAAATTACCCCGCATTCATTTCGACATTATTTTGTAACTACAGTACTGCGCGGCTCAGGCAACCTTAAACTTGCTCAAGAGCTTGCCCGTCATAAGAACATTCAGATTACGCAACGATACGCTCACCTAAGCGACGATGAATTAGATAAAGGCTATTACGATATTTTTGAAAAGAAAGATAAATGATGAATGTATCAAAAAGAACAATCACCCTTATAAGCTTCATGGCGTTACTCTTTGGCGTTGCGCTTAGTTTATATTTATCCAGTATGTTAACTTGGGGCGAAATGGAATCATATTTATCGATTAACCAAAACAGTGCGGGTTCGCTAAAATTAAATTGCCCAACCCTGCTCGCGGATTGGGAAACAGCAACAGTGAAAACATCAGTAACCAACACATGGACTGAAACTGTGACTCCCATGATTCAAACGCAAGTGAGTCACGGAAATGATATGAGGCATTCTCAAGAAATAATTACCCTAGCGCCTCAAGAAACTATGTATATTGAACGCACTGCAAATGCGACTGATGTAAAGTTTAATAAATTTATCTTGATGAGCATTACACAAAGACCCTATCGCCAACTGCCTTCTCGCCAAGGCGTTTGCAGTATCTATGTATACAGCATTCTTGGACTTAGCGGCAGACAATCCTTGTTTGCCATCTTGTCAACAATATTTACATTAATAGTTGCTTCAGCAAGCTCTTTACTACGGATCCATTCACCTCTTTCAGAATTTCAAAAGAAACTCGCACAAGCCAGCGGGCTTTTTGTAACCACTTCCCTGCTGGCGCTAATCTCTGCATTAATGCGCACATGGGGATTAACGATATTTTTTGATGTCATTTGCGCTTTATCCGCAATGGTCATTTTTACTGACATACTTGTTGCCGGCAAAGGCAGTCCATCATAATCTCCCCCACCCCATCCATTATCATTGACTAATCGCCGTGAAATGAACGCCAGAGTTTGTGAATTTTATATACCATAATCATAATGCGCCAACCTGCTCAACCCACCCGCCAACAATTCATCCGCAACCTGATCGGCATCACCCTCGGCTTGATCGTATTCTCTGCGGCCACTTCTTGGTTTCTCAATTTCAGCTTTCCCATCCTGCTCTTTATCACAGGCGCGCTCGCCAGCGGGCTCGGCGGGACTCTTAGCGGACCAGACACCTATGATTTAAAGAGTCCGCACACGCAACGATTACTCAATCAAAATTGGCAAAATCAAAATCTCCTAAAAAGCGTTGCCGATCAAGCGCACTACAACGTTCATAAAGCCGCACCCAAATATGCGCTTGAGTATGCTTTATTGTATGCAGGTGGAATTGTATTGATCATCAGCGCCCCCTTCATTTGTCAGATTATGTATTACTAACTGATGCTACACAGTTCATCTCAACGAACTCTGCTACTCTCTTGTATAATCAGCTTACTGTGCCTAGCTTACAACAAATTACCCACCCTGCCAAATTAGAATCGCTAGCCTTATTCAGAGAGTTGATTCAAGACTTCTGTCAAGATATTAATGTTGAAGTCCTATATGATATTCAATTGGCAGTCGATGAAATCTGCACCAACATCATCTTGCATGGTTACAAAGATATGGAACCCGCCTCGATCACACTCAAGCTGGAATTTGATCCTGCAGAAATAAAAATTTCCATCACTGATACTGGGCATCCCTTTCAACCTAAGCAACCACCCGACATCAACCTGCACGCCACAGCCGAAGAGCGGGAAATAGGTGGGCTGGGCTTATCGTTTGTGTTTATGTCCGTAGATGATTTACAATATGAAAGCACTGCATCTGGCAATATCACTCGTTTGCTGAAAAAAATATAGTCTATTAAGGAGCTATTAAAAATGGAAACAACAATTACCCCCGGTAAAATAGATGTGATCGCTGTCAGCGGAGCCATAGATGCATTAACCGCCGCTGAATTGATCGCTATCTTTCATAAGCATATTCATGACGGCCACCCAGACGTGATCGCAGATTTTAGCCAAGTCGAGTTTATGAGCAGTGCTGGGCTGCGCGCCATCCTTGCCAGTGTTAAAGAAGCGCGCTCAGTCGGCGGTGATTTCCGCATGGCAAATCCATCAGCTGGTATTGATAAAGTATTAAAAATGGCAGGCTTTCATAACATTGTTAAAATATATCCAAGTGTGCAAGAAGCGCTTGCTAGCTTTGGCAGTTAAATATGTCGGCCTCTAAAAAACCTCGGGTTGCGCTTGTGGTTGGGTCTGGTTCTGTAAAATGTGCCGCTGCGCTGGGATTATGGAAATCGCTTGATAAAGCTGGGATTCCAATAGATATGCTGGTTGGTTGCAGTGGCGGCAGTTTATATACAGCTGGCATGGCGCTTGGCTTTTCTGTAGATGAAACTATTCAAAAGACCAAGATGCTATGGAATGAAAAAGTAACCGAGCAAAAAAATTGGCGCGCCTTGGCTGGCGTGCTCTTTCCTAAATTGTTCAATAATCACTTTGGCATGGTTTCAGAAAAACCGCTGATGGCAAGGTTGAACTCAGTATTTGGGAATAAGACCTTTAACGACACCAAAATACCACTCACTATTATGGCAACTGATTTTCAGAGCGGAGAGTCTGTACCTATCACCAACGGCAAAATAGTAGATGCCATTCGTGCTAGTGTTGCCATTCCGTTTGTTTGGGGAGCCCATAAAGTTGGCGAACGTTTGCTGATAGACGGTTCTGTGTCCGACCCTATGCCTGTTGATATTGCCATCAAAGAAGGCGCAGAGATCATCCTTGCGATGGGCTTTCAATCTCCTATTTCGCCCAAAATAAAGTCAATTAGCCGCTATGCTTTTCACATCAACAGTCTAATCACCAATAACCTATATCAATCGAACTTTTCATTCCATAGCGCAGCGCATCATGCCGAGATCGTGCCCATTTTCCCTGACTTCGACCGCCCCATTCGTTTGTTCGACACCGATCAAATTCCCTATGTCATTGAACAGGGCGAAAAAGCCACAGACGCCCAAATCCCCTATATCCGAAAGTTGTTAAACTTATGAAAAAAAGACTCTCGATCGTGATCGGTTCCGGCGGTATTCTATGCGCCTCTTCATTAGGCTTGATCAAGGCATTACAAAGTGAAGGCATTCAGCCCAGCATGGCAGTTGGCTGCAGCGGCGGCAGTTTATACGCCAGTATTATTGCACTAGGCATAGATTCTGAAATCGCGCAGTCTTTAACGATAGACCTATACAAGAATGATGTCGTCGAAGGCTACACCTCAAATTTACGTGCCGCAATGACCGGCGAGACTCGCTTTACCGAATCCAGCGGATTAGTAGATGACAAAGTGATGCTGGAAAGATTATCGATTGCTTTTGGGGAAAAAACATTCAAAGACACGATCATGCCCCTTTACATAGTAGCAACTGAATTCTACAGCGGCGAAGCGAAGGTTATTTCATCAGGCAAAATTGTGGATGCAACCCGCGCCAGTTCTGCTATCCCAATGGTTTTTCCTCCAGTCAAAATTGGTGAGCATTTATTTGTAGATGGTGCGGTAAGCAATCCCTTACCCATTGACGTTGCAATCCGTGAAGGCAGTGACCTGATCATTGCAATGGGTTTTGAACTGCCCATTCGTAAGCGCATGAATTCTTATGCGGCTGTCACGTCACACCTAAACAGCTTGTATATGAATAATATTTTAAAATCATCGTTTGCATTTTATAACGCCGCCTCGCATGCCGAGATTATTTCCATCCTGCCAACATTCGACCGTCAGATCGGCGGCTTTGACCATCATCAATTACCGTATATTATTGAGCAAGGTGAAAAAGCCACTGCTGAACATATATCGTATATCAAAAAACTTTTGGATAATTAACATGACTGAATTTCTCTCTTCGTACGGAATTCTTAATACGCTTGGCTCAGCATATTTTGAAGTGGACATCAAAGGCATCATGGTGCACTGCAATCAGGTCTTTTTAGATAATGCAGAATCAACGATTGAGCATATCGCAGGAAAACATTATCGTCACCTGGTAGACCCAAAACAAGTGGTAGATATATATTCCGCTTTTAATACCATCTACAAAACGCATGAAAACCGCCGTATGCTATTTAATTTTGTGCGCCATAAAACGGGTGGTTTCCGCACCGCCGAGGGCGTGGTGGGTCCAGTGCTCTCCCCCACCAACGGCGAAGTGATCGGCTTTCGCGGCATTCTCTTTGACGTGACGGAGCGCATTCGAGAAGAGATGGATCTACTTTCTGCCAAACAATCTGCAGAAAGAGAACTTGCGATTGGGCGTAAGATTCAATTTAGCTTTTTGCCGACCGATCTTACTAAAGTAGACGGCTGGGATCTTGACGTGCGCTTCCACTCTGCGCGGGAAGTTGCCGGCGATTTCTACGACGTTTTCCCCATCTCGAACGGAAAGCGCCTTGCGTTCATTGTTGCTGATGTATGCGACAAAGGTGTCGGCGCGGCTATGTATATGGCGATCTTTAGAACATTACTGCGCGCCTTTGCCAATATCAACACAGCCACCCAACTAACCATGGCGCTAACTGCAGAGGTTGATCCGCTAAAAGAAACAGAGTCGATGATCTTCCGCAAGGAAAAGATTTTGGCTGTCGGCGCTCAACCCTTGTTGAATGCCGTTCAGATGACCAACCAATATATTGCCACCAACCACGGCAGTTCTAACATGTTTGTCACTTTGTTCTTTGGGGTTCTAAATCCAGCGGATGGAAAACTTCTTTACATTAACGCAGGACATGAGCCTCCCATCGTTGTTTCTGGCGGAAAAATTGCAAAACGCTTGGAACCAACCGGTCCCGCAGTTGGATTAATGGAAAATTTAAAATTTGAAATTGGTGAAACAGAACTTGCGCACGGCGATTTGCTTTTTGCGTATACCGATGGCATTATAGATGCCCGCGATATGAACAATAAATCTTTCACAGAAGAACATCTGCTAGAAGAGATCGCTAAAAAAGCAGACTCTCCAGAAAATATCGTAAAGCACATTATGGCTTTATTGCACGATCACATCTCAGAACAAGATCAATTTGATGATCTAACCCTGTTGGGGTTGTATAGGAAATAAATAGATATTTGACCTCTTAACCGACCACCTCGGCTGTCGATAAATACTGGGTGTGATTTTTCCCGGGACAGGTTATTATGACATAGGTGCTATTACAGTTGTTAGCATTTGTAGGCTTACATTTTCAAGCACTGGAATATGCCGCGGTTTCACAGGTGTTCAAATGATAAATGTAATGAAAACGCAAAAGAAAAAAATCGTCAAGTTCATATTTTTAATGCTGACTATGCTCCTAATTATTTTTGGATGCGCAAGCTTGAAACCTAATATCAAAAGCTTTTTAACAAATGGAAAAAATTCACCCGTAAGAAGTATAAAGATATCATTAGATGTAAGTCGACGAGAAGAGTTGTTCTCTCAAATGAGAGAGTTTTCAGAGAAAAACAAGTTCCAGTTTACTTTAATATTCTTTGATCTCGATAAAATGTTATTTCTTGTTGATATTACTGGTGATTCTGTTGACATAACTGCAAGGGATGTTCCAGAATCACCTAAAGAAATTAAAATTCTAATTTACGACGAGCCTTTTGCTGAGACTCCTAACCCTAATATTGACAGAATATTTTCTGACCTTAAAACATATATTATGAAGATTCCGGGAATAATAATATTAGAGGAGAAGTAGTTGCTTGCTCGGCGTGAGAGATCGGAAGCATGATCTCCCGCAGAGATACCTGCCCTTTGGACAAGTGAGAACCAACATAGGAATCATCCCCCAAACGGACTTGGGCTACACGGGACAAAGAAACCTAGACTCTGGCATTGGCTTGAT
>VFJR01000019.1 GCA_009885945.1 Anaerolineaceae bacterium | reverse complement strand
ACCATTTGCTTAACTTGTTCAATATATGCCAAGCTTTGATGGCGGAAGTAGGTGTTGTATAACTCGGCGTAATGTCCGTTTTTATGTAGCAGACCATCGTGGTTGCCTTCTTCGATAATGGAGCCTTTTTGCATGACTACGATGCGATCGGCGGCTTTGACGGTGGAGAGGCGATGGGCGATCAAAATGCTGGTTGAGTTTTTGAGGATGAGATTCAGCGCTTGTTGAATCTGCCATTCGGTGAAGGGGTCAATACTGGCGGTGGCTTCATCGAGGATAAAGACAGCGGGGTTTTGTACCAAGACACGCATGAGTGCGACGAGTTGACGCTGCCCCATAGAGAGTCTATTGCCGCGTTCGCCTACTTCGGTATATAAGCCATTGGGCAAAGTCTCAAGCCATTCGCCATCGCCGATCTTTTTGGCAAGCTTCAGCATTTCGGATTCGGGAACGCCGGGAGCGGCGTAGCGGATGTTATCTGCTACTGTGCCTGAAAATAGAAATGGAACTTGGGAGACGATTCCTAACTGGCGGCGATATTGACTCAAGTCAAAGGTGCGGATGTCACGACCATCAAGCAGTAAACGTCCTTGTTGAAATTCGTAAAAACGGGCAATTAACTTGGCAATGGACGATTTACCCGCGCCAGTGTGTCCGACTAAGGCTAGAGTCTCTCCGGGTTGTATGAGCAGGTTGAAGTTGGTGAGAATCGGTTCTTTATCTGCATAACGAAAATGGAAGTCTTCAAATTTGATCTCACCCTTAAGGCGCGGAACATCCAGCTTTTCTTTTTGAATCACATTGGGATCTGCATCGATCAAAGCGAAGACGCGCTCGGCGGCAGATAAGCCCGATTGTATCTGCGCCCAAAAGGCAGTGAGATTTAAGACAGGAAAGAAAAATTGATCGAGGCTCATGATAAAAAGATACCACGCGCCTACAGTGACCAAGCCTTGCGCCGCACTAAGACCACCAACATAAACTAACACGCCGACAAAAATACCTGAAAGTGCATTTAGTACTGGAAAGACCAGCGAAAGAACAAAACCGCGCTGTACGTTGACGTTATAAGATTGCTGATTTGATTCGTCGAAGGATTCGAAGATGCTGGCTTCTTGACGAAAATTTTTGGCGATGGAAATCCCACTGATGGTTTCTTTGATAGCGGCATTTACATCTGACATGGCTTGCATACCGCGCTTGGTCACTTTGCGCGCCCAAGAACGGAAGCCAGCCGCAACACCAAAGATCAACGGCATAAAAAGAAGTAAAAGCAAAGATAAGCGCAGTTCGGTGCGGAAGAGCACGATGCCGAGGATGACGGCTTGCATCATTTGTGAAACTACATCCGTAACGATAACCACAAGCTGACCAAAATCATTTGTATCGGATGTAATCCGCGAGACGATACGCCCAGAGGAGAATTGATCGTAGAAAGAAAGGTCATGTTCTGCGGCGGCACGGAAGGCGCGTGTGCGTAAATCTAAAACTACATCACCTACTGCACGCACTACCAAACTGCGGCGAAACCAGTTGAGCGCCCATAGTCCAACACCTACGCCTGCCAATATAAGCCCAACCGATAAGATGGATGAAACGCTTGGTTTTTCTTTAAGTAAATCCACCATGCGGCTGACCACAATAGGAAGCGCCACACCAGTAAATGAAAGCATTATCACAAAGACCGATGCAATGCTGAGGCGCTGTTTTTGTGTGCTGAAAAAGCCAGCAATACGGCGCGTTAAATCGCGGTCGCTATACTGGCGGTCATATTTTTCGTCATTTAATCCTGCAAAGAAAGACATAAATCCTCGTTGTTCGAATTTGTTGTTCGATATTAGATATTCGATATTCGAAAGAGCAACACTACGAATATCAAATTATCGACTATCTAATTTTTTTATTCTCTAAAAATTTTTGCGTAGGCTTCAGATGTTTTCATGAGCTCATCATGCGTGCCAATGGCGGCGATACGTCCTTTGCGCATGACGATGATCAAATCTGCCCAGCGAATTTGTGAGAGGCGGTGCGTGATGATAAAGGTAGTGCGTCCGCGTGCCGCGTTAGAAATTGCGCGCTGAATTTTATCTTCGGTAGCAGAGTCGATTGCTGAGGTTGAATCATCAAGCACAAGAACACGCGGATCAGTGAGGAAAGCACGCGCCAGCGCAATACGTTGACGCTGTCCACCAGAGAGAGTGACACCGCGCTCACCGACAACTGTTTCGTAGGTCTGATCAAACTCCAATATAAAATCATGCGCTTGAGCCGCAATGGAGGATGAAATGATCTCTGCCTTGGTCGCGCCGGGTTTTCCAAAGGCGATATTGTCATTTAAGGAACGCGTGAATAAAAAGATATCCTGCTCAATGATGGAGATTTGGGAACGCAGTGCCGCCAGATTCCAATCACGTACATCCACTCCATCGACAAGTACCTGACCGCCGCTCACTTCATACGTGCGGTTAATCAATTTGACGAGAGAAGTTTTCCCCGCCCCGGTCTGCCCAACAATGGCAACTGTTTGTCCCGGCTTGACCTTGAATGAAATATTTTCGATAACATTTTCACTCCCATCACTTTCGGCTTTGTCTTCGGGAGCTGGATATTTAAACGAGACGCCACGAAACTCAATTTCGCCGACCAAGTCTGAGGTGATGCCTGATGCGTTTTGATCAAGTTTTGTTTCGCGGTTGATCAATTCCAAAATACGGCGCGCGCTCGATAATCCAGATGAAATCTGAGAATATGCCCAAGTGGCTGTAAAGGTTGGGAATTCAAGCAAACGTAATAAACCAAAATATGCGATCACCGAACCAAGATCAATTAACTCTGCACGAAAAAGAAATAACGCGTGGGTCAACCCGCCTGCATATGCCAAGCCTAAAATCAGCATGGCGATGTAGCGTCCTTCAAGGTCGCCTTGTTTTACAAAAGCATCGCGAACCCGGCTGGCATTTGCGCCGAAGCGTTCCACCTCTGCATTTTCCTGAGCCGCGCCTTTCATAATTTCCACGCCATCTAACGATTCTGAAAGATGCATATTCATCTTACCGAAAGTTGCGCGTACTGCATCTGTAATAGGTTCAAGGTTTTTAAGGTATCGCGTTAGCGCAAAAAAATAGAAGATGCTAAAGATAGTCGGCGTGATCAACAATGACCAGTGATAACGCGGCGCGGCAAAAAAAGGCATCAGAATGAACATAAATGAACCGACCACTAGGTTTACACCCGGGTTAAACATAAAGTTCACTTCGCGCACATCATTGGTAGCGCGCGCCATGGTATCGCCCACTGGCTGTAGGTTATGAAAGGTCATACTCTTTCCTAGCAAGGAAAGATACAACTCATCACGAATGTCACGCTCCAGCCGCTGAGCCATTAGCTCTGCGCCGAAGTTGCGCCCCAACTGAAGTACACCGCGTACTATTTGAGAAATACCGATAATCACTGCCAGCGGCAGTAACACAGACGTATTCGGGTGTTCCTGGCGCATTGCATTAAACGCATCCCCTGTTAATACAGGCACATATGCCGCCAACGCCGCGTTACCGATCGCGCCAATGACCAACATGACCATGATCCAAACATAGGGGCGCGAATGAGATATCACCCAGCGCACAGGGCTGGATGTGTCGTAGCTGTTCTTACGATGTAGAGTAAATTCTGCAGGAAGACTGATTGAAGACATTGGACGATTGTACCATTCAGAGAATATAGAGTTGCAAGCATCAACATAGATGCTGCGTGGACAGAAAACTTTCCTGCCAATAGAGTATCTGGAGCAAAAGAAGCTTTTAGGGTATATTACTTAATTATCAACAAAACACATTAACTAAACGGAGACGATATACAAATAATGAAAAACGCAACTCGTGGAAAGGGACTTCTTGAACCCCTGCTTGCCAATTTGCGTGCTCGTAAAGCCAACAGTCTTATTCCAACGCCAATTCGTAATGGGCGAATACTCGACATTGGTTGTGGGACATATCCGTATTTTTTAGCTCATACATCTTTCAAGGAAAAGTTTTCATTAGACCAGATTCATCTTTCTCAAGAGGTTGCGACTGGATTAAAAATTGAATCCTTTACCATTGATCTTGAAGAAGTTCCCAAACTGCCCTTTGAAGATAATTTTTTTGGAGCCGTGACTCTGCTGGCTGTAGTTGAACATCTCGACCCAGATATCATGGCTATTCTTTTCAAGGAAATCCATCGCGTACTAAATCCCCAGGGAATGATTATCCTTACTACACCTGCAGCATGGTCTGACGGCTTACTTAAGCTTATGGCTCGTCTTAATCTTGTTAGCGCAGATGAAATTCATGAACATGCATATGCTTACACACTTCCTTTATTGGGCTGGTATTTTGGGCAGGCAGGTTTTGAGATGAAAAAAATCAGCTTCGGTTATTTTGAATTCTTTTTCAATATGTGGGCAACTGCAAAAAAATAGCAATGACTTTGGTTTTCAACCCTCCAAATTCTCATGCAGGCGTATCTCTTCATCCAACTCGGTGTTTCTAATAACAAGTTGGCAATCCTGCCACTTATTATTATCCTTATGAGGAGAGTATAAGATGATGTTACCAAAGACAATTTCTGGCTGGTGTATGTGGTTGTACTTCTTGGTCGTCGGGCTCGGGCTAGTACCTGCTGTAGGCGGTATGCTTCCAGCATTTCTTGCCCCACTATTTGCTCTTGGATACGCCGTTTTCGCATTGCTCGGCAAATAAATAATATTTTAAACAAAACAAACTCCCGTAGGGGAGTTTGTTTTGTTTAAGTCACAAATAACCCAGCACACCGCATAGAATATTCCCAATCTTCGCCATCCTCTAAACACCACCATGCGGATAAAACAGCGTGAGCGATGCCCCACTTAATGATCTCATCTCGTCCCAAGCCGAGTCTCTCCGAGAGAATACTCACTCGCTTCTCTGTCTTAATCTGAAAGCTGATTCTATCCAGAGGCTGACTCCACGGGTTGAGCAAGAACGGACCCAGCTCATATCAATGACTCCCTTTGGGTCAATATATTCCGAAAAGACAGTAGCTTTTTTATTTGAAAACAAAAGGCGCTTTGCAAAGCGCCTTTTGTTTTATCTGCTATTCCTTATGTATTATCTCAATGATGTATGGGTAAGCACAAATCCTTTGATCTCATTAAAAGCCTTACGTGATTCAGGGATCAAATCTCCCAATGCCTGCCAGACATGCCACATGCCATCCCAAACCTTGAGCGTTACGTCAACGCCATCCGCTTTCGCTTTCTCTGCCAGCGCGCGGGCATCGTCCAATAAAATCTCATCACTGCCAACTTGAATGAGCAAAGGAGGAAACCCATGAAAATCTGCGAACACTGGGGAAATAATAGGATTCATAGGGTTTTCTTTGCCTATATAAGCCGAAGCCCATTCACGCAAAACATCTGTCCTTAATACTGCTTCAGACTTTGCATTAGTGATCTGCGATTGACCCTTCATGGTTAAATCTGTCCACGGAGACATGCAAACAACTGCGGCGGGTAATTCTTGCCCAGCCGCAATCAGCGATAAAACCAAAGCCAAGCTTAATCCACCACCCGCAGAATCACCGCAAACGATAATGTTGCCCGCTTTATACCCTTGTGCCAACAACCAGCGATAAATCCTCAAGGCATCATCCACGGCGGCAGGAAAGGGATGCTCTGGCGCCAAACGATATTCTGGCAGAAGAATTTTTATTTTTACTGTTTGCGCCATTGGGATGCACATCATTAAATGCGAAGCGATGCCGCCCACCACATATCCACCGCCATGAAAATGTAGAACTACATTTTCAGACTGCGCAGATACAGGGGTAATCCATTCAGCAGGAATACCATCAATGTCAACTCTAGTAGTGTGAATATCTTTGGGAATACGATTAGAAAAAGACGCCATTTTTGCTGAACGAGCGCGATTCTCAGCTATAGTTAATCGTTGTCCTTTAAAAAAAGTATGCAGTAATTTTCGCCACAAGCGGCTTCTTAAACTCAATTTCATTGGGCTCTCACATTTCTTCCATAACCTGCTGATACCAGAACTTTGCCATCCGCAAAAGCGGTTTTTCCGCGCAGAACAACTTTCATTATTTTGCCCTTGACCTTCCAGCCTTCAAACGGAGTCCAATTGCAACGGGTAAATTGATCGGCGGCTTTAATTTCGTAGCTGGCGTTTTCATCCACTTCAACCCATGTTTCAGCTTGCTCAGGCAGATTAAAGATGCGGCGCGGGTTGGTGTGCATTTTTTGAATAATATCGGGGATCGTTAATCGAGATTCAGAAACGGCGGTTAGCAGTAGTGGCAGGATAGTTTCCAACCCGGGGAAACCAGGCGGGGGATTTTCCGAGTCTTTTTCTTCTACGGTATGCGGGGCATGATCAGTAGCAAAGCAATCAATGACATCCAAATTCTCCCACAGCGCATCTACATCTTTTTGAGTTGCCAACCTAGGACGCACTTCCATGCGCCCCTCTTTCTTCTTTCCTCTTTCTTCGTCTGAAACTTGTGAAGTCATAAACAAATGGTGCGGGCAAACTTCGCAAGTAACTTTGATGCCTTTTTCTTTTGCGGCTTTAATTAATAAAACTTCTTCCTTCAACGAAATATGCGCAATATGAACAGGGCGGTCATAGATCGCGGCAAATAATATTCCTGCTGCCATAGTTCTGGATTCAGAATGCAAGACAACAGGATATTCTTTTGGGAAATTTATAAAATGCGGCGTCCATAAAGACATATCATCGAGGCGTAATTCTCCAAAAGTAGAGTCAAGGTACATTTTTAAGCCTGCGGCATGAACAGCAAGAGAGGGAAGTAACTCAGCGTTATCTGGTCCTGCGCCTACAAATTGAGCATAATCACAACGCGCTTTTTGGGCGGCGGCATTGAGCGAAATCTCGAGAGTCGACTTATCGAATATCGGCGGTTTTGTATTGGGCATTGCCAATATGGTTGTAATACCGCCAGCCAGCGCGGCTTGAGTGGCAGTATCCCAATCTTCTTTATGAATTTGTCCGGGTTCACGCACATGTACGTGAGGGTCAATTAACGCGGGGAGTTTTATCATGGGCATCAGGGTAGGAAATGTTTGGATCGCAGAATCAAGTTTCGGTTAAGAAAGAAGCGGACAACAAACCAGCGTCTGCCGTCCGCGAGTGAATCTATTTTGTATTCGGTTTAAAAATTTGAAAAATTAAATTTAACACGATACCTACTACTGCGCCTGTAGCGATAGCGGGCCAGCCGTTGGGAAAAATATTTTGCAAAGCTGGGATTGGCAAAAATGAGTTGAAGCCAATATGACCGCCAATGCCAATGACCATAATGACCGCGCCGATGGCAAGATTTTTAGGATCGAACATATCTACTTTTTCAGAGATCATTAAGGCAATACCTTGCATCCCAATGACACCAAAAAGATAAATAGCAAGCCCGCCGCTCACCGCTGTGGGGATAGATTGCACAACACCCATCAGATGTCCGCTGAATGCCATGACGATCGCAATGGCACCTGCCGCAAGCAATGACGCTCCTGAGTAGTTACGCGAGATCACCATCAGAGAATTATTTTCGCCGTAGTTCGTGCCAGCCGCACCACCAAACATACCATTGATCATATCGCCAATGCCATCCAGTACAAGATTGAAACCAACATATTCGCTTAAGCCATAACGCGCGCGTTTTTGTTCGTCTGCAAGATGATCAACATATAAACCAATTTGATATAAATGCGCAGTGGATTCTGGAATGGTGGCGATTGCCATAACAGCAATACTGATAATTGCAGTTGCGCTAAGCTCGCTGGTAAAGTTTGGAAAAGTAATATGCGGGGCTGTAATTAAATTTGCTGTTGTAATGGATGCAAAGTTCACCATGCCCATTGCCGCGGCAACAATGTAGCCAAGGATTGCACCCAATAAAATTGGAAGCATTCCAATAAAACCCCTGCCTCGCAAATATACAGAAAATAAAATTGTAGCAAAGAGCGTCACCATCGCAACGGTCCACCATTGCATACTGCCGCCCGCTTCACCACCTGCAACCCCGCTGGACATATCCAACGCGGCTTTACCAAGCGCGAAGCCAATTACCGCGGCAACAGAACCTGTGACGATCGGAGGCAAGACAACATCTATTACTTTTTTACCGCCTGCGTAACGAATGATCAAACCAATTGCGATATTGATCAGACCTGTGACCACAATACCCGCTTGCGCAACACTAATCAATTCGTCGGAGGCTGGTTGCCCAAACGAAGCGTTGGTCACTGCCAAAATTGCGGCAATATAACTAAACGACGAGCCATAATACAAAGGGATAAATTTCCCAATGCCATACCACGAGCCGAGCAATGCCACGATGGTCGCCATACCAGAAGCCAGCAAAATGGTACTTGGATGAAAACCAACCAACAATGCAACCAACACCGTGGCAGGGAACATCGTCAGCGCGTGTTGCAAGCCCAATAAGATGATCTGCCCAATGGGAGGAACATCATTTGGCAGATAGCCCAACACACGAGCGTGCGCTTCGCCCCGCGCTTCGATCTGCTTCTGTTTCGTTGGCTCTTTCTTTGCTGAAAGTTTTTTCTTGGTTGCCATACAATTCTCCTTTTATGTATTTAACTGACCTTACACAGTAGGGGCGACCCTTCAATATTTGTGGGTAAGCTTTGTTCCAGCTAGGCGGGTCACCCCTATTTTCGAGCAGAATTTTGCATAAGGTGAGTATTTAATAAAAAAGAGCCGCCAAATAGCGACTCTCTAAAAAACAAATCAAAATATCGTTTTCAATGGGACAAAAAAACAACGCAGATACGCTCAAGTTAATATCATTTAACATTTTGAAATATTTTAAACTGATTTAATCCACTGTCAAGATATATTATAAAAAATGCCGCCTTGCGGCGGCTTATTTCTTTTATTTACTTACTTTTTCCATCACAGGGGCTGAGACAGAAACAGGTGTAGGATTCGATGCAGAGACAGACGCTTTGCGAGCGTGATCTTCCTGAAGTGCGCGCACGCCATTGTTGACCTGATTGGTTAATTTCGCAAGTTGATCTTGCAATTGCATCAAGGAATCAACCACGTAGTTATCGGCATCTACACGAGTAGATTCACCTTCTGCGCGAGCCTGCATCAGAATTTGATCAGCGCGGCGTTGAGCTTCCTGCACAACCATGTCTTTTTGCACCAAGCTTTCTGCTTTTTCGCGGGCAATGGACAAGGTGCGATTTGCCTCTTCCTGCGCCTGCGCCATAACCCGGTCACGTTGAGCCAGCACTTGCTGAGCCT
This sequence comes from Anaerolineaceae bacterium, assembly GCA_009885945.1. Lineage (GTDB taxonomy): Bacteria > Chloroflexota > Anaerolineae > Anaerolineales > Villigracilaceae > VFJR01. The sequence goes on along the minus strand of VFJR01000019.1, from coordinate 15,476 downwards.
TACGCACTTCTTCGGGAATGGCGATTCGCATTTGATCAATGATCTCTAACATGCGATCCTCATCCACGATCACATTGTGTGTGAAGGGAACAGCTTTGGCGTCGTTGAATAATTCTTCGAGTCGGTCAATGAGTTGTAGGATGTCCATGATATCTCTCCAGTTTTAGCGTATAAATTTTACGCGGCGACTGTTATAACTTCTGCAAAACTATGTGAAACGGGAACCGCAACTTTATCTTCTATTAAACCTTGTATGTGGAATTCAATTGCTTCCTGCATATTCATGGAAACTTCTTGGCGTGTTTCTCCAGTTGCTATACAACCGGGTAAATCTGGAGAATATGCTGAGAAATTATCATTTATCTGTTCAATAACGATCAAAAAGCGATGCATATTATTTATCTTTCTTTATTTAGTTGTTCTTTTATTTGCGCCTGCTTTAATATGCTGTCCAAAGTGCCTGATGCTACATCATGGCTTGGATGACCTGCAACTGTTACGCGACCACTTTTGGTTTGATGTTTATACTGCCGATGGCTTCCTTTTGTTGCCACAAAGATACCAGCCATCTGTTTCTATAAGCTTGATGATATCTCTTACTTTCACACAACAATTTTAGCACAATTTAATCCCTAAGTGAATTAGGAGGAGTGTGCTGGTCGTCCAAATTGGTCACTTTTGACCGTAAGGCGTTCAATACATGCACAGGCACCATGCTAGAAACATCACCATTGAGCATTGCAATCTCACGCACCGTTGTGGAGGAAAGAAATGTATGCTGTTCAGCAGTGATCAATGCGACGGTTTCAATATCTTTTGCCAATCGTTGATTCGCCAGCGCCATACGGAATTCAAACTCAAAATCAGAAAAGACGCGCAAACCGCGCACAATGACTTGCGCATTGATTTTATGCGCAAAATCAATGGTTAAACCACTGTATCCTGTAATTGTAATTTTAGGATTGTCCTTAAAAGATTCTTTAACAAGCGCAATTCGTTCTTCCGGAGAAAACATCAATGACTTTAACGGCTTGTCATAGACAGCCATGACCACTTCATCGAATAACCGCGAAGCTCGCGTAGCAATATCAACATGTCCATAGTGAACAGGGTCAAATGTGCCGGGAAAAAGAGCTCGAACCATAGGGTTAGTTGATTAGTTGACTAGTTGACTAGTTTGTTAGTTGATTGGTTTGTTAGTTGATTAGTTCATTAGTTGATTAGTTCATTAGTTGATTAGCTTGTTAGTGTTTAGTCCGCTAGTTGATTGTTTCTTGTTTGCAAATCTTCACCAAGAGGTCAATAACTACAAAACTACCTAACTGCCAAGCTATCTAACTGCAAAACTATCTAAACTATAAAACTATCTAAACTATAAAACTATCTAAACTACAAAACTACCTCACACTATCTAACTAACATCTCCTTTACTTGTGCCCCAAAATCTTTGCAAAGACTCAGCCAGCAAAGCATGTTCGGGTTTTTTAAGATCAGCATCATCTTCAAATAGTTTTTGCGCATGAGTACGCGCAGTTTCGATTAAGGCAATATCTGTAATACTTGCCATACGCAAGCCAGATGCATAACCCGCCTGACGTGTACCTAAAAATTCGCCGGGACCACGTTGTTTAAGGTCAAGATCTGCCAGCTCAAAGCCGCTATTGGTTTGTGCCATTGCCTGCAAGCGCTCATTTTCGGTTGCGTCTTCATGATCTGGAATTAGTAAACAATAAGACTGTTCAGCGCCGCGCCCCACACGTCCACGCAATTGATGCAACTGTGCTAAGCCAAAACGATTCGCACCCTCCACTAACATGACCGTGGAATTAGGCACATCCACACCTACCTCAATCACAGTGGTAGAAACCAAAATGTCAAATTCCTTCTCACGGAATTTTTTCATAGTCTCATCTTTTTCGCTGGGCTTCATACGTCCGTGCAAGAGTCCAAGTTTCAAATCAGGGAAAATTTCCTTGGATAAAGTTTCGTGATCGTCCACCGCCGCGCGCAGGGTTTCCATCTTTTCACTTTCTTCAATCAATGGATAAATAATGAAAGCCTGCCGCTGATCTTTGATCTGTGAGCGAATCAAAGTGTAGGCGCGTTCCCGTTCCTGCGGACGAAGCACAAAAGTAGAAATCGGCTGTCTGCCTTTTGGCATTTCATCAACAATCGAAAGGTCAAGGTCACCGTATAAAGTCAAGGCAAGCGAGCGCGGAATAGGCGTGGCGGTCATCACCAGCAAGTGCGGATTGACACCTTTATTGCGTAACTCAGCGCGCTGCTCCACACCAAAGCGATGTTGTTCATCAATCACAATAAATTGCAAATCTTTAAAGTGAACTTTTTCTTCAATGACTGCATGAGTGCCGATCACAATTTTGATCGAGCCGTCTGCCAAGCCTGTGCGAATCGCTTCTTTACGAATATCAGGCGTGTCTCCCACCAGCAAGCGAATCTCACTCTGATCCATAATGCCACCATCACCTGTCAGCAAGCTGACAAAGTTGCGGTAATGCTGCTCAGCAAGAATCCCTGTCGGCGCCATGATAGCAATTTGTACGCCGTTTTGCGCAACGATAGCAGAAGCCAAAGCCGCGATCACTGTTTTCCCTGAACCAACGTCGCCTTGTAATAAACGACTCATCGGTTTACCAGAATCTAAATCTTTGCGGACTTCTGCCAGCACGCGCTGTTGCGCAGAGGTTAATTCAAATGGCAGGCTTGTCAAACGAGTATCGAGCCATTTATCTGCAACTGCAAAACGGCGCGCCTCTACTTGCTTCCAATCACGGCGTTGACGTAAGACACCCATCTGCAAAAAGAAGATTTCATCGAAGGCAAGCCGTTCACGCGCCGCCTTAAGTTGGTCCTGTGATTCTGGGAAATGCGCTTGCATCAGGGCTTGCCCCAAGGTCATTAGCTTTGCGTCTTTGCGCGTGCTCTCTGGCATAGAATCTACAACAGCAGGCGCCCAATAAGTGATGACTTGATTCATTAATCCGCGCAGCCATTTTTGGGTGATTTTCGCGGTCAATGGATAAACAGGCACGATGCGATTAGTATGTAAATTTTCAACTTCAATAGGTTCCCAGTCGGGGCTGTTCATAATTAAACGACCAAGATATTGATCAATTTTTCCTGAAACAGAAATTTGCATGCCTTCTTTGAAGCGGTTTGAAAGCCAGGGTTGGTTAAACCACGAAAGGCGCAATGAACCTGTTCCGTCGCCAAGGATGACTTCCATAATTTGTGATTTGCCGCCACGAATAGGGCGTGTGTTCACAGTTTGGATCGTGCCGATAATGGTGACTTGCTCGCCATAAAATAAATCTCTAATGGGCTTAAGCTGAGAGTAATCTTCGTAGCGGCGCGGGAAGTAATAGAGCATGTCGCTAAGAGTGTGCATGCCCAATTCAGAAAGGGTGTGTGCATGTTTCTCGCCAACACCTTGCAGGACGGTTAATGGCGCATTGAGCGCAGCGGGCGTCTGGCTGTGTTTGGCTCCCGGCGCTGATTCTGCTCGGGAGGGCACAACAGGCTTGGGCTTAGGTTGAGGCGTTGCTTGTTGAGTAGGTCGAGGCTGAGGCTTGGATTGCTGTTGTTGAGGGGCGGGGCGCTGAGGCGCAGTTTCTACTTTTGGCTTTTGCGCGGCATCGGGATAGGTCTCGCCGATGCGTTTCCATAATCCCTTTAGCGATTCGGCTCTGCCATCGGGGCTGAGCTTTTCGTAGGAACGCAAGCGGGATGTGACGGCTTGAATGATTTCTTCGGTGACGGATTCGGCGCGGGCTTCGCCTTCCCAAAATCCGAGCATTTCTGCGAGCCCGCCAATGATGGCGGTATTTGAATATTTATTTTCGTGTTCGAGGCGAAAAAATTTACGAAGTTTTTCCAAGGATGGTTGCATGACAGTATTTTATCATGCACCAGAGATGAACTTATAGTCGGGTAAAATAGGCTTATGTTAACTGCCCTGCTTAAAACAATGCGTCCGCGCCAATGGATTAAAAATGGTTTTATTTTTATGGCGCTCTTCTTCGACAAGCAACTTTTTGTAAGCGAATCGTTTTTGCGTACACTGGCGGGGTTTGCCTTGTTCTGCTTAATCTCTAGCACAGTGTATTTAATTAATGATCTGGCAGATATTGAAGCTGACAGACAACACCCTGAGAAAAAATTCCGCCCATTACCCGCAGGCACATTGCCGATCAGTGTTGCTTGGAGCGCAGTAATTTTGTTTACATTCATTACTATTCCGCTTGGATATATGATTGCGCCCGCTTTTGCAGGAATCGTTTTAACTTACTTGGTCACGAATATTCTTTATTCGCGCTGGCTTAAGCATGTGCCCATTTTGGATGTACTTATTATTGCTTCAGGTTTTGTGTTGCGCGTCGGTGCAGGCGTCACGCTTATCACCGTGGAAAGATTTTCACCATGGCTTTATGTGGTAACTACTTTATTCGCTTTGTACATTGGCTTTGGCAAACGCCGCGCAGAAATGACATTGTTAACCCACGGCGCAGGTTCACACCGCAAAGTCCTAGATGGTTATACAATTCCCCTGCTCGATCAATATATCACTATCGTTTCTGGCACAACTATTGTCGCTTATTCGTTCTACACATTTTCTGCGCCCAACCTGCCCGAAAATCACAGCATGATGTTAACCATTCCTTTTGTACTGTATGGCATCTTTCGTTATTTACAATTGATTCAAACAGGCCACGCGGCAGGCTCGCCTGATGAAGTAGCGCTTAAAGACCGCCCGCTGCAATTCACTGTTTTGTTGTGGGGACTCACGATACTTGCTGTTTTTTATCTTTCGTAAAGCGAGATACTATCTCGCTTAATCTATGAAAAAATCATCTGCTCCGGGCAAAATTATTTTATTTGGCGAACATGCCGTTGTATATGGCAGACCCGCGCTGGCAGTGCCTGTTACACAAATTCATGTGGATGTTGAAATTACAGATTCAGCCCGCAAAGGGATTTGGATTCACGCCCCAGCCATAAACCTGCACGCGGAATTAAACACGCTTCCCTCCGACCATGCAGTTGCTTCTGTTTTCAATAACCTTTTCTTCCTCTTACGCGTTTCCCCGTTCCCTAACCTTGAAGTGAATATCAATTCTACAATTCCTGTTGCATCAGGTTTGGGTTCTGGCGCAGCGGTAACGGTTGCTTTGCTGCGTGCTCTTTCTTCTTTCCTCTTGCGTCCAATGAGCGATGATGAAATAAACGCCTTTGCCTATGATATTGAAAAAATCCATCATGGCACACCTTCCGGCATTGATAACACAGTCATTACGTATGCCAAACCTGTTTACTTTATCAAGAATCAGCTTATAGAAACATTCACAGTAAGTGTGCCGTTTACAATCGTGATCGGCAACACTGGCATGCCTGCGCCCACAAAAGAATCTGTTGGGGATGTGCGTACGCTATGGGAGGCAGATAAGGCAAAATGGGAAGGTGTGTTTGATGAAGTGGGAGAGTTGGTGAAAGAGGCGAGAAGAAATGTAGAAAGTGGAAAGTGGATGGAAATAGGAGGGTTGATGAATCAGAATCATGATTTATTAAAAGAGATGACGGTTTCATCTGCTGAATTGGACATATTAGTTTCAGCGGCGAGAAAGGCTGGGGTATTGGGAGCAAAACTCAGCGGGGGCGGACGCGGGGGCAATATGATCGCGCTGGTTGAGTCAGAGTCGGCTGAATCTGTTTCAGAGGCATTGATTCGAGCTGGGGCGAAAAGCACGATCATTACGACAATAAAATGAAACGAATCGCCTTATCTTTGCCAACTTATGCGGCAATATACCTGGGCATATTTTATTTGCAAAATGCTTGGGCGGCATTGTTGGGCTTTCACTTCAGTTTGATTGCAGGCATCTTACTTTCCAAACCAACATTCCCTGTCTCTGCTCTTTTCAAAGGCAAAATCACAAAATGGAGCATTGCCAGCCTGTTGATTTGTGGCATGAGCGGAATTCTTCTATATTTTCTTTGGGATTATTTTAAAATTTTTCCAAACTTGCCTAATGAACTTGCTTCTCTTGGGCTTTCAAACACAACGGAATGGATGCTCTTCATCGCTTATTTCACAGGCATTAATCCATTCATCGAAGAATATTTTTGGCGCGGACATCTTGGTAGTGACGCAAAAGGATTTCACTATATTGACTTTTTATACGCGGGATATCATTTATTAGTTCTTTATGGGAAAGTTCATCCATTTTCAATGATATTTGCTTTTGTTGTCTTAAGTTTAGCGGGCTGGTTTTGGCGGCAAATTGCGCGTGAAGGAAAAGGGTTATTGATACCTGTACTGGGTCATGCGCTGGCAGATTTCACGATCTTGATGGCTGTGTATATGAAAAGTGTATAAAAAATTAGATGATTGGAAAGAAAATGAGCCTTGCTTTTGTCTTGGAACTATAGGAGAGAAAAAATGAGTCAAACACAAAATACAGATTTTTCTATTCATCCAAAAACGATGATGGGACTTATCTCACTGACCGTTGCCAGCCTTGAGAATCAGATTGCATTCTATAAACAGGCAATCGGGCTTAAATTACACTGGCAGGCAGGCAACAAAGCCGGGCTGGGCGCCGGCGAGGCAGACCTTTTGCGGCTTACCGAAGCGCCTAATTTAAAGAAATATCAAGGTGTCACAGGCTTATATCATGTCGCTTTCCTTTTCCCAAACCAGCGTGAGTTAGCTAGAGCTGTTGGACGTTTGTTTTCGCTAAAATATCCCAATGCCCCCACCGATCACATCATGACCAAAACAACCTATCTGGATGACCTTGAAGGCAATGGGATTGAGCTATATGCAGAATCACCAGAAGACGGTACCTGGACAATGAAAGACGGCAAATTTGATACCTATCGCAAAGACGGCTCGTGGAGCAACGGGCGTGAAGCTTTGGATATTGATGCGTTATTTAGCCATATGGTGGAAGGTGATGAATTGGATTTGCCTGTGCCGTCTCAAACCCGCGTGGGGCATGTCCATTTGCATGTACGAGATGTACAAGAAGCTGTAGATTTTTATCACGGCGTCATAGGCTTTGACGTGATGGGAGTTGCAAAACCATTCCGCATGGGCTTTGTATCTGCGGGCGGATATCATCATCACCTTGGATTAAATACTTGGCAAGGCGAAGGCGCACCTCCTCCTCCAGCCGACGCGGTTGGATTAAATTACTTCACAGTGGAATTGCCTACCCAAAAAGCATTAGACGAAGTGGTTGCGCGTGTTGATAGTGCTGATATTGCATCAAATCAAACTGAAGATGGTTTGTTGATTTATGATCCTTCTCAAAATGGGTTGATATTAACTTTGCCTGCTAAAAAATAACTCCGCTTTAAACAAGACTTATGCAAAACACATAAGTCCGCTGACGGCAGACCGCGGTCAAAATAGTCAGATATTCGTCTTGCGTAAGCCTATTTTATATGGAGAAACAATTAATGATATTAGATTCAGATCAATTACGCGCAGCGATGCGCTCATGGACAACTGGCGTGACTGTTGTTACCTCAATATATGATGGTGAATTACACGGTATGACGGTCAATTCGTTTACATCCATTTCACTTGAGCCAGCCTTGGTTACCATCTCGCTTCAACAAGCAACCCGCACACATGAACTTGTTACGCGCGCCAAGGTTTTCGGAATCAACATTCTTTCGGCAGAACAAAAGAATATTTCTGAAAATTTTGCCAGCCATAAAAGCAGCGCAGAAAAATTTGCAAGCACAGAAACAGAAACATTAGTAACTGGTGCGCCTTTTTTCAAAGGTGCGCTAGCCTGGATGGATTGTCGTATTGTCCATACCTATGATGCGGGTATAAATACATTGTTCATTGGCGAAGTCCTATCTGCGCGGGGCACAGGCGCAGGCGATCCGCTTATTTATCATAACCGTGTGTATTGGAAGTTGGCATCGTTATAAAGCAAGTTTGGAAAATCTTTGAAACATTTAGACATGTACGCCTATCTAGTTTAGGAAATTGGCGAATAATCATCAGGCGATTGCAATGCGCGTCACTTGCCCGTGTTGGAAGCCTGTAATACAATCAACCCATGACAGAAGAATTCAATCAAGGCGATGATGATAACGGCACAAACAGCCTCTTTCAAGAAGCGGTGGATGCTCTAAAGCAGGGCAAAAAAGCGCGCGCCAAAGAACTTATTACTTTATTATTAAAATCAGATCAAAACAATTCCACCTATTGGGTGTGGATGAGCGCGACAGTAGATAATGCTAAAGAAAGAATCTACTGCCTGCAAACCGCGCTCAAACTTGACCCTGAAAATGCTACCGCAAAACGAGGCTTGATTATGCTGGGAGCATTGCCTGCTGATGATTCTATTCAGCCCTTCCCGCTTAATCGTCGGCGCGCATGGGAGGAAAAACTTATCCTTGACCATGAGAAGCCAAAGCCAAAAGGAATGCAAGCTGTTAGATCCAGTCCTATTCTGCGGTTGAGTGGCATTGCATTAATTAGTATGTTAATTTGTGGCGGCGCTGTATATGGGTTAATGACCCGCCCGCGTTACATTCCACCCAACACCGTTACCCCAGGACCCTCTCCTACCTATTCGCCAACACCCACTTTAATCGGCGCTGTAGCTCAACCTACTGCATCTTTTGTAGGCCCCACCCCATTGTGGATGTTGTTAGCTGAAACATATACACCTACCCCCGTTTACATTAATACCCCACGTGACCCGCTCTCCTCTGATTACATGCGCGGCGCGAGAAGTTCTTTTGAAAAAGGCAATTGGGACGAATACATTGCCAACATGCAGCAGATTCAACTGTTAGAACCAAACTCGGCAGATATTTCTTATTACATCGGCGAAGCCTATCGCGCCAAGGGCGACTATGATGAAGCTGTTAGAAACTATAACAATGCATTAAGAATAAACCCCAACTTCGGGGCAGCTTACCTTGGCATGGCGCGCGCAAGCCTGCAACGCAACCCAAATGAAGAAGTTCTCGATTTTTACGAAGCGGCTCTCAGGTTAGATCCAAATTACGGTGAAATTTATTTAGACAGAGCTATTTATTTCGCTGAAAGAAATAGCTCTGATAAAGCTCTGGAAGATCTAGCCCAAGCTGAATTTTTATTGCCAAATTCAGCAATGGTTGAATTAACCTATGCGCAGGCGTATATTAAGAAAAAAGATTTCGACCTCGCCCTCATTCACGCGCTTAAAGCAAATGAACTGGATATTACGCTTCTGCCCGCATATTTGATTATTGGAGAAGTGTATGTGGAACAGAAAAATTTTGAAAAAGCACTTGAGCTTCTACGCATTTACACAAGCTATGACAGCGAAAATGCAAAAGCATTTGCCTTATTCGGACAAAGCTATTACAGCCAAGGCGAGTACAAACAAGCACTGATCGAGCTAGATCATGCCATTCAGCTAGATAAATTCCAATGGCGCGCATTTTTATATCGCGGCTTAACTTATGTTGAGCTAGAGCAATACGCCAAAGCTGAATCTGATCTTGAAAAAGCATACGAACAATACCCCGATTCATTTGAATTAAGCATCGCACTGACTCGTTCCTATTATGTGGCAGAAAAATACGGAAGCGCCTTCTTGCAAATTGAATCTGCTTCATCATATGGCAAAACTCAGCAGGATCAAGCCCTAGTTTATTACTGGCGCGCACTCACCAACGAAAAACGCGAACTAAGCGCACAAGCCGTTTTAGATTGGCAACTGTTGCTTTCTCTGCCTGCCAGCGCCATGACACCCGAAATGCGCAAAGAGGCTCAACAACATTTGAACACGCTTGTGACCGTTACACCCACAGCTACAGTTACCCGTACGCCAAAAGCTGGCTCTAAAACAGCAACTTTCACGCCAACCGCAACGCCAAAGGCTGGTAGTAAAACAGCAACTTCTACCAGCATTACAGCAACGCCGACTGCGCCGTTTACATCAACTGCAACCCCAACCCAAAAACCTTAAAATAAAAAGGCTGAGAAATTTCTCAGCCTTTTTATTTCGCATATTTTGCGCGGCATTCTTCACATGGGCACAACGCCCGTAAATAATGCCAATTAAATATTCCGTAGTCATGCCCGTCTTCCCAGACAATCGTTACCGCATAAGAACCAACTGCAACAACATTGCTGATGCGAGTAGAGCCCGACTCATCTAGCATTTTTAAGAACACCATCGAATCTGGCTCAGGCTTCATATTTTCATGCCCGCCGCGGCATGAGGCACACGGACAAGCCGCGCGCAACAACCCAAATGGGTAATTGCTAAGATGATCATCGTTCCAAGTCACGGTAAAGATACGCGCTGTTTTATCTGCTTTAATTCCAGTTGGTCTTTCAATCATTATTCACCTCTTAATTTAATATTACGGAATCCATCTTGCCAATCTGAACTACGCATTTCCACTGTATCGCGACCTTTGGGTACGCAAGGGAACTCTGTATATCCACACGCGCCATAATTCAGAGCACATTTGATCGTTGCATTCGCAATTTCACAATTTTTAGCAGGAAATTCCAAATAAGGCTCAGGAAACAAAAACCTTTTAGAGAAGGTGCTGGGCTCAAAAGAATTTGCCAAAATAACGCCCAAATAAAACAGAATCAATGTATTCAATAGTACTCCAAATATTTTTTTATACGCCAGCATATTATTTACAATGGGAATAATAACTAACAAATTTACTGTAATTAAAAAACCGTATCCGAAACGAATATCTGGCGCACTGAACAGCCAAAATAGAACTCCTATATAAGAACACCAATAAGCTAAATAATGGACGGGCTTATCAAAAACGGCAATAGTTCCATAAATAAAGGGGGACAGAAAAGATATCCAAAAAATAAAAAACTGTAGCGGCGTTAATCGTGAAAGCCAGAATGACATCCATTCCCAAGGCAGGTTGGATGTTTTAGCATTCAAATTATATTGGCGCGCCCATGTTTGTACAATTCGTGCCTCTTTGCGAACGAGTTCCTCTGGAATTTGCCAATCCACTTTTGGACTAAAAGATATTAAGGCTGGAACTGGGTAAGCCCAATATCCAGAGATTACAAAGTTTCGCAAAATCCAAGGGGTCACACAAATTACTACAAGAACAAGTATGTTTCGGACAAGGGCAATTTCTCTATTTTTAAGATGAATCAGAAAGTCATAAGCTGGCAATAACAATATAGGAAGAGCTGAAAGTTTAAAAGTAATTGCAAGAAGAGAAAGGAGCAAAATAATAACGCGTTTTACCTTACTGTTATTTTCGTAAACTTCAAGCCAAAGAGAAATAATTATCCAGATCAATACATTTGCGGGCATATCTGTACCCGGAGATGATATTTCAGAAGCCCAAATATGAAAGGAAATCGGAATCAAAAGAGTCTTAAAGAGATTACTTGCTAAGAACTTGCCTTTTGCAATTTCTGATATGCCCGATAAAAAATATAATACGCTAATGAAAAAAAAGAGACCGGGCAACAAGTGAAAAGATTGAATTTTTAGAAACGCAAAACTAAATAACGCATTGAGCACAAGCCAATTGGAATTAAATGCAAATCGCGAGTGTAAATTTCCTAAACCGGGAACCACATGATAATTTTCAATCCAACGAATTGCCTGAGCGTGATAAAGATTTGTATCCGGATTACCCGAAGCATGGGTTGCGTTTTCGAGGACCAACAAACCAGCTAAAACCATCACGCCTAGTTCGGTTCTACCCAAGCTGATCATATTAATTGTATTATTTTTTTTGAGCTTGTAATATAAAAAACACGCACCTATAAAAATTATAATATTTGCGCCTAGTCCTAAAGGAATAACAAGTGACAACAAAGCCGAAATAACATTTAATACAACCAATCCTAGTAATGCCGTAATCGGAAGTGAAACAATGCCATGGTCATCCGGCGCAAAAAAAAGTTGTATCATCCAGCGCCCTGCCAGCCCATAGGCAATTAAAATAAAAGTGATGTAAGACCCTATGAGTAAAGTTGCTACCATATTATGGGTTTGGAATCAAACTTAAAAAATTCGCCGCCGCCCAGCCCGCACGCGATTCGTCATAAGGAGCAACCACATACCACCAGGTATAGCCATCTGCATCCTGCGGTCCATTGCGCACCGTAAAAACTTCCTCGTCAAAGCCAAAGAAAACAGGGTCAGCGGAAAGCCCCGGCGAAGAACGAATTCGTAATCCTTCGCCATCTGTGCCATTAATTTGAACATACGCGCCAAGCCCGAATGTGTTTGGTATGAGAGTAGGTGTACCAAAAATCACGGGGTCAGGAGTGAAGGTTGGGGTTACGTTAGGCGTATGAGTCGGGGCTGGGATCATGGTCAGGTAATTAGCGGCAAATCCAAAGTCGGCGTTTTGACGCGGGATTGCTAATCCGCTCGCGAAGATAGTGACGATCAATAAAATCAGCGCAATAGAAAATGCTCCTATTAAAGTAGAACGATTAATATAATAAGGGAATTTATTATTCATACTATGTAAACCTGCGCGATGATTCAGCCAATAAATGCAAAGAATGATGAGGCACAAAAATTTTTAATGAACGCGGCAAGACTGAAATCTCCACTTTACTTGCAGGTGGAATGGTGTCACCATCTAATTGAATCATAAATGGAATATCAGCCTCAATGCGCAATGATTTAAAGCGAATGCGCCGCGCCACATTTGAATCAAGATGCTTTCCCTGCCACAGGTCAAATGCATGGCGCACTGTATCTGCCAAACTATTACCCAGCAATAGCCAATAATCCATTACGCCATCATCAAGAAACGCATCCGGCGAAAGGTTTGCAAAGCCGCCCATATAATGACGAATATTATTAGCAACACCCACAATATATTGACCTTGCACTTCAACACCATCAGCCCATACGCGCAGCTTCAAACCATCAAACTGGCTGGCTTTCATCAACATCACCGCGGCATATTCAGGCACAGCAAAAAATTTTTCAATACGCATTCTTTGAGAAAGCGCGTCAATGCCCACTGCATCAAGCCCCATACCCGCCCATAAAACAAATGTATGTCCATTACACATGCCCATATCAATCGCATGTACTGGAGATTGCACAAGCATAACTGCATTATTTTTCAACGCATTCCAGTTCCACAACGAAAAAATTGGCAACCCAAATTCCTTGCCCAATACATTTTGAGTACCGCCAGGCAAAATTCCGAACACTGTCTCAGACCCAACCAACCCTCGCGCAACTTGACTAATCGTCCCATCGCCGCCGATAGCAAACACCGCGTCAATTTTCTGACCCGCAGCCTGCCTCGCCAATTCTGTAGCATGTTCCCCGCTTCGAGTTGGTTCTGCCTGCGCCCGCCAGCCCACTTTCCGTAAGCTTCGTATTACCGCGCCAAGTAATGGACTCGCAGACATACGCCCTGCGGCCGGGTTATAGATAATCAATGCTTCTTTCATATAAAATATTATACCTTGACCCACATGATATAATTTGCGCGAGCTTATGAAAGAAGGCGATCTTCTCAACAAACGATATCAATTATTGAACCTGCTCGGTTCCGGGGGTATGGCAGATGTGTTCCGCGCACGCGATCTTATGCTGGCTCGTTATGTAGCCATTAAGATTTTGCGCGAGGATTTTTCCAGAAAAAAATCGTTCGAAGAGAGTTTCAGGCAAGAAGCGCAAGCAGCCGCAAACCTATCTCACCCAAACATTGTTACCGTACACGATTTTGGTCTTGACGAACGCGGCTTAGTCTACATTGTCATGGAACATGTAGCAGGACATGACCTTAAAACGATCTTGCGCCAGCGCGGCAGGCTCTTGCCTCAACAGGCAGTTAACCTAATGGTACAAGCCTGCGCCGGGATTGGCTATGCTCACCGTGCTGGACTCGTCCATTGTGATGTAAAGCCTCACAACATGCTAGTAACCGACGATATGCGTCTTAAAGTTACCGACTTTGGCATTGCACGCGCCTTGGCAACAATTATCCCCGGAGAAAAATCAGATGTAGTCTGGGGATCACCTCAATACTTCTCGCCAGAACAAGCCGCCGGCGAAGGACCCTCTCCCGCTTCAGATGTGTATTCTTTGGGCGTGGTCTTATATGAACTCTTAAGCGGCACACCGCCTTTTACAGCACCCACATCAGATCAATTGGCTCGCATGCACTTAAATTCAATTCCAATCCCGATTGGTGAATATGTACCGGATGTGCCGCAATCGTTGGAAGAAATCGTGATGAAGGTACTTTCCAAAGAGCCATCTACACGATATCGCACAGCAGATCAGCTTGGGCGTGTATTAATGCGCTTTGGTACACAGCCAAACGAAAAACCCGTCACAGCTAAACCAAGCATTGCACCACAACGCCCGTCTGCTCCTCCTGTTCCAACAAAACAAAATAATGCGCCGCTGAACGAATCAGGGAAAACGCGCATATCTGCTCCACCTGAGCCTGAAAGCGACTATGCAGATTATGTAGAACAGCCATATCAGGAATATCAATATCAGCGCGATGAAAATGAAAAAAGCAGTATCCCAGCCAGCGGGCAAGAAGTTGACTGGACTACAGTTGGGCTCGGCGCGCTAGCAGTTTTGACAGTTGGGGGCTTGCTTCCATTTTGGATGTACGTGTGGTTGATTTATAACCCGCCAGTCAAATAAAGAAAGATGACAAAATATATTCTTGCTCCATCCATTGTCTCTGCTGATCATTTACGATTAAAAGATGAAATTGCCTTGTGCGAAGCCAATGGCGCAAATTGGTTTCATGTAGATGTAATGGATGGTCATTTTGCGCCTAACATTACATTTGGTCCTTTTTTGGTAGAAACATACAAGCGTGCAACCAAACTGCCCCTTGATGTACATTTGATGATCGAAAAACCTGAGCGATACATCTCAGCCTTTGCCAAAGCCGGGGCTGATATTCTCACTGTTCATGTTGAAGCATGTGCAGATATCAACACTATCGTTGACCAAATTAAATCTGTGGGATGTAAAGCCGGTGTTGCAATAAATCCTGAAACTCCCATCTCGAGCGTCGAAACCATTTTCCCGATAGTTGATCTTGTATTGGTAATGAGCGTTCGCCCTGGATTTTCTGGTCAGGTTTTTATGCCAGAGACAGTTTCAAAGGTGGTGGAGGCGCGTAAAAGGCTGGATGAAATTAATTCACAGGCTTATTTGGAAGTAGATGGCGGTATATCGACCAAGACTTTACATTTAATGAAAAATGCCGGTGCAAATGTTTTTGTTGCAGCAAGCGCAATCTTCAATCATTCGGCAGGAACCGAAGCCGGCTTGAAGGAAATGCGCACAGCGGTACTTGCTTAACCAAAAATCACGGTAGGGCAATCGCATCTTAATTGGCAGAGGCAAGGACAGTGCAGAGATAATCTTCGTTCCAAGCGGCTTGGAGTTGCTTGGCGTGGATACCGCCTTTGGCAGTTT
>VFJR01000108.1 GCA_009885945.1 Anaerolineaceae bacterium | reverse complement strand
CCAGTCATTAGGAGACTGGTTACTGTAAAGAGTACATGCCGGCAAAACCAAGAACTGAGTAGTTAAACAAAAAGACCCTTAAGTCTTATAAGACTTAAGGGTCTTTTTGTTTAAGAAGGGCACTGCAAAAAATACGCGCTTCTGCGAGCAAATCGACGTCTATTGGTAGCACGAACTCTTCCGTGACGCGTAATGTCAAATGATCCGCGATCAATTTTAGGTCGGGGGAGATGCGGTTATCTTCCTTGATTAGGTTAAGCAAATCATAGGCACTTAAGGTAACAGGTTGGTTTCCATGTGTTGATAAGTAATCTCGAATTGCGATCCCTGCTGCGCGACGAGCGCAAACACGAGCTTGACCCTCATTGTTTTTTGCGCGTGCTGTTTCAGCGCGTTGAAATTCCAGCTTGATTTCTTGTTGTGAATTGATCATATAATGGATTTTATACGAAGACTGCCAATCATGTGCATAATTGGCAGTCTTCGTATCTATTTTTACCTTATAACAATAAATTAATCCATAAATCTATATTTTAATAAAGCCCAAACCGCTTCAAAAGCATCGTGTAATTTTATTTTCTTGCCCTGAGAATAATCTCGTGGATTGAAGGTTATTGGGACTTCGTATATACGATAGTGCCGTTTAAGTATTTTGGCAGTGAATTCAGGTTCAAAATTAAAGCTGTTGGCGTGAATGACCATGCCGTCAATTACTTCTCGGCGGAAAACTTTATAGCCAGTTTCCATATCCGTTAGGATGGTGTCGTAGAGAATATTCGTCATAAATGTTAAAAGGTAGTTGGCTATCATGTGCCAGAACATGGTTGCGCGCCTGGGTCCGCCAAGAAAACGAGAACCGTATACCACGTCAGCTATTCCTTCATTGATAGGCTTTAATAGACTGGGGATATCTCGTGGGTCGTACTCAAGATCTGCGTCTTGGATGAGCAGTATTTCGCCTTTTGCGGCTTGCATGCCTGTGCGCACTGCGGCTCCCTTGCCCTGATTTTTTTCATGCAGGATGACATGTACACCGCCTTTGCCATCTAACTTTTTCAAGACATCACGCGTGCCGTCTTTAGAGCCATCATCGACAATAATGATCTCTGATGCTAATTTGGTATCTTTTACGCGCTTTAGAATCTCTTGTACGCTTTCAACTTCATTGTAAACGGGGATTATGACTGATAGTTTCATATAAAGTCGATTATAAACGAAAAGTAAATGCGCGTGCTATAATTAGTGCATAATAATAAATTAGAGAGACAGTTCAATGGCTATTCCAAACACACCCAACGCTCCAATAGTTTCTTTTTCGCCCCCTCAAATAAGCAGTGTGGAAGATACAGGCTTATCACAGCTTTGGCTCCAAGACTTGGCGCTAAAGGTGATGTATTTTCGCGGATTTATTAATGGCACAAAACTTGCTGAGGAAATGGCTTTGCCGTTTTCTGGTGTGGTTGATCAGCTTTTAACAGCCCTTAAGACAGAAAAGTTGATTGAAATTAAGTCATCTCAAAGTTCTGGCTTGGGAGAGGGATCCTATACTTACGGCATTACCGGGGCTGGCATGATACGTGCGCGTGAAGCCTTGGATCGTAGTCAGTATGCGGGTCCAGCGCCTGTTCCATTTGAGGTCTACAATGAGGCAATGCGCAAGCAAAAGACTGGGCGAACGGCAGTCACCGCTCGTTCTATGCGGCAATTGCTATCTCAGTTGGTTATTTCTGAAAATGCTTTTCAGCGATTGGGTCCTGCATTAAATTCTGGCACTTCAATTTTCATGTATGGACCTCCTGGAAATGGCAAAACGAGTATTGCGCGCGCTTTTGGCAGTCTCATTCTGACTCAGTCGATGTATATTCCTTATGCCTTATACCTTGATGGACAGGTAATCAAAGTATATGATGCGGTTAGCCATAAGATTGCACCAGAAGGACCTGCGGGTGGGGCAAGCACAGGTACGACCGGCAATTTACGTTCTAATGTGCGCCGTGATCCTCGTTGGATAAAGATTCGCAGGCCCTTCATTGTGGTCGGCGGCGAACTGACTTTAGAGGGGCTTGACCTTGTATACGATGAAACCCATAAATTTTACGAAGCTCCTTTCCAAGTTAAAGCCAACGGCGGCATCTTACTGATTGATGACTTTGGCAGACAACAAGTACGACCCCGGGACTTATTGAATCGCTGGATAGTTCCTCTTGAAAATCGTATTGACTTTCTTACACTTCACAATGGGCGTAAAGTAGAAGTACCTTTTGATGTCTTAATTGTATTTTCAACTAACCTGCCGCCAAAAGACCTAGTAGACGAAGCCTTTCTGCGCCGATTGCGCCACAAAATAGAAATTGGCGATCCAACTTATGAAGAGTATCGTGAAATATTTAAGCGAGTTGCACAGGATAAGCGCGTAGAGTATAACGATCAAGGTCTCGCGTATCTTTTGCAGGAGTATTATATAAAGCGTAATCGTAAATTACGCGCTTCGCATCCACGTGATTTATGTGACCAAATCCTCGATATTTCTTCTTATCTTTCTGTCCAACCTGTTATGTCTCGCGAGATGATCGATCGAGCTGCTCAAGCGTATTTTGTGGAACTTTAATTTCACTTTGCTTAACTAAAACCCTTATTCAACTTTAATGCTAAATAATTTTCAATCCCCCATTATCTTTGCTCATCGCGGAGCATCTGCGCATGCACCGGAGAATACCATTCCTGCATTTGAACTTGCGCTGCTACAAGGCGCTGATGGCGTGGAGTTAGATGCTAAGTTGAGCGCCGATGGTGAAATTGTGGTGATTCATGATGCTACGGTTAATCGAACTACCAATGGGCACGGCCGTGTTTCTGCACTTAATTTTACAGAATTAAGAAAATTAGATGCAGGTAGTTTTTTTTCTGAAAAATTCCGTGGGGTAAAAATCCCAACATTGAGCGAAGTCTTTGAAGCGGTTGGTAAAACTCCTATTATAAATATTGAACTTACAAATTATTATATGCGCCGCGATGATCTTGTGAACAAAGTATGTGATTTGATAAAAAAGCATAATAATCATAAACAAATTTTATTCTCGTCTTTTTTCGCATCCAACCTTCGCGATGCAGCTAGAGTATTGCCTGAAATTCCGCGAGGCTTACTTGCGTTAGATGGTTGGAAAGGCGCTTGGGCGCGTTCGTTTGGGTTTATGTTTGGAAAATATGATGCGTTGCATCCTTATCTTTCTGACACCAGTGCGAGACAAATTTCCCGTGTGCATAAAATTAAAAGGCGCATCCATGTTTGGACAGTGAATACTGAAGTAGACATGACTCGCTTGCAAGGTTGGGGAGTAGATGGCGTTTTTACGGATGACCCACTTCCTGCTGTTCGTGCGTTCGGTAGGAAAATTCCATGATGCGGCTTATAGCATGTCATACTCTGCCAAAAGGTAAACCGAAAAAACGCCGCACAGCTCTTAAAGATGTGCGGCGCAATACATATATCCTTTTGTTGATTATCCTAGCGTCTGTTTTTTCTCCTGTTATGAAAGTTAATGCACAGGATGAAACAATCCCAATAGATGTTTTGACTGTTTTTAATAAAATGACCCCTGATGAACGCGTGGGGCAATTGTTTTTGGTTTCATTCTCAGGTACAGACGTTTCTCCTGAATCGAAAATATTTGATTTGATTCGCAACCATTATATTGGCGGAGTTGTTCTGCTTTCCTCGAACGATAATTTTTCACCCATGCCCAATACACTTGATGACACTCGTGTTCTCATTAATGAGTTACAGAAAAAAAATTGGGACGGCAGTTTTATCAAGACAATAGACCCGATCACAAATAATGAGCATTACCCTGCTTATGTTCCTTTATTTATCGCTTTATCGCAAGAAGGAGATGGATATCCAACAGATCAGTTATTAAGTGGTCTTACTCCGCTTCCTAGTCAAATGGCAATAGGAGCAACTTGGGATCCAGCTCTTTCTCAAAAAGCTGGCGAAGTTATGGGACGTGAGCTTTCTGCGCTGGGTGTAAATCTATACCTTGGGCTTTCGTTAGACGTGCTGGACGTTGTGAGCCCTCAAGCTTTAAATGATTTAGGCGTGCGTTCATTTGGCGGGGACCCTTACTGGGTTGGGCAGATGGGTAGCGCTTATATTAAAGGTCTTCATGAAGGCAGCGCTCAGAGAATGTTAGTCGTTGCAAAGCACTTCCCTGGGCAGGGTGGCACAGATCGTTCCACCGACACAGAGATCGCAACAGTTCGAAAATCGCTTGAGCAGTTAAAACAAATCGAACTTGCCCCGTTTTTTGAGGTGACTAGCCATCCAGAAGACAAACTGTCAATCGTAGATGGACTCTTAGTGTCGCATATCCGTTATCAGGGATTTCAGGGAAATATACGCGCTACCACCCGCCCAGTTAGTTTTGATGCCCAAGCATTATCTGATCTACTATTACTACCTCAATTTTCACCTTGGCGTGATAGTGGAGGTATTATCATCAGTGATGATTTAGGGAGTCGCGCTGTTAAGGAGTTTTACTCTCTTGGCGGAGATGTTTTTTCAGCACGTACTGTTGCAAGAGATGCTTTCCTTGCTGGCAATGATATGCTGTACCTCGGGCAGATCACATCTGCAGACGCGCTGGATAATTATTCCACTGTAGTGGATGTATTAAGCTTCTTTTCTCAAAAATATCGCGAAGACCCCGCGTTTGCCGCTCGCGTAGACGCCGCTGTGATTCGCATCCTTACGCGAAAACTTGCGCTGTATGACATAGCATATATATCGAAAATATTAACCTCTTCTGAAAATCTGAAAGGTATTAATATTTCACAAGACCTTATGTTTGAGATTGCGCGAGATTCTTCAACGCTTATAAGCCCAAGTACACAAGACCTTGCAAACGTATTGCCTTCTCCGCCACAATCTGGCGACCGACTTGTTTTTATTACTGATTCAATTTCTGTAAAACAATGTTCTCAGTGTGATCCGCAGCCATCGCTTGCCGTGGAAGCTCTTCAACAAGTTGTTTTACGTTTATATGGACCAAGTAGCGGAAAGCAAACTAGCGAGAATATGTTGTCTTCTTATTCTTTTGAGACCTTGCAATCCCTTCTGAATGGCACTGATACTTCTTTCCTTGGATCGGATATTGATCGTGCTGACTGGGTGATTATTTCTATTGTGGATTCAGCGCGCGATCAGCCTCAATTACTCAGGCAGTTTTTACTTGAAAAACAAAATCAATTAAGCGATAAACGAGTGATTTTATTATCTTTCGGCGCCCCATATTATTTAGACTCAACAGACATTTCAAAGCTTACTGCTTACTTTGGATTATATAGTAAACAACCTGCCTTTATCGATGTAGCCGCCCGCTTACTTTATCAGGAACTTACCCCTCGTGGCGCCTCGCCTGTTTCGATTCCCGGCGTAGGATACGATTTGATAAATGTTACTGCCCCGGATGCGAAGCAGATCATTTCGCTCTTTCTCGACCTCGAACCTGTCGCTGATTCCCAAGCGTTACCTACACAACAAACAACCCCGGTGCCGTTATACGAAATAGGAGATACGATTGGTATTCGCACCGGTGTGATTATTGATCAAAATGGCAATCCTGTGCCAGATGGAACTGTTGTTAAATTTTCAATGGACTTGACCGGTGAGGGCGGGGGAATTTTGCAGCAAGTTGAATCAGTAACTGTTAATGGTATTTCGCATGCCTCTTTTGGATTAGATAAGCACGGCTTATTGCAAATACGTGTCGAAAGTGAGCCCGCAATCGTGTCTGAGTTACTTCAGTTAGATGTATCCACAGATGGCGCATCAGCTGTTACTTTGATTGTTCCCGCGTTGAGCGAAACGCTTATTCCTGAGCTTCCAGTTGATCCAAAAGCTGAGGAAAATAATTACATCACACGCAGCGGCCATCCAAACTTTAATGGATGGCTTTTGATAACTTTTATTATTTTTATTATTTTTGGCGTTGCTTATTGGAGCGGAGTAAAAATATACAAATACCAGCAAAAAGGATTACGCATGGCGATCGGTGCGGCGCTTGGAGCGTTGACTGTGTATAATTATTTTGCTCTTGGCTTGTTCGATTCTCAATCATGGGTGTTGACCAATGGTATTTACGGGGTTACGATCTTTGTGATCGTTGGGGCATTTTTAGGCTGGATTATTGTTCTTGTACAAACCAATCGAACACGGTAGATGATATATGGGCATTTTTTTAATGCCGTTTTTTAGCAGGATACACAGTTTGGCTTTTTATGAATGAATTTATAAAAATAATCAGTATTCAACTTTATATAACCTCCTATGAAGATGCTTTGGCACGAATTGCAAAGTGGGTAGAAAAAAATGAGAGCCGTTATGTTTGCGCCGCAAATGTGCATATGGCTATGGAAGCGTATGATTCAAAAGAATTTGAGCAGGTTGTAAACCAAGCAGATTTAATAACCCCTGACGGAATGCCATTAGTTTGGTTAATGCGCCTCTTAGGCGCCCCAAAGCAACAACGCGTCTATGGTCCCGATCTTGCAATTTACGCAGTTGCTTTGGCTGAGAAGAAGGGAATCCCTGTTGGGCTTTATGGGGGGACTCAAAAAACTTTGGATTCGTTTTGTGCAGTGTTAAAGACGCGTTTCCCGGCGATACATATCCCATATGTTTATAGCCCTCCGTTTAGAGAACTAACTAGCGAAGAAGACCGTAAAATTATTCAAGATATTAATAATTCTGGAGCGCGAATTTTATTAGTTGGATTGGGATGTCCTAAACAAGAACGCTGGATGTCTGTGCATCGAGGAGAGATTCCTGTTGTGATGCTAGGGGTTGGTGCGGCTTTTGAAATTCATAGCGGCTTAAAAAACCAAGCCCCCGGCTGGATGCAAAGAATTGGTCTAGAGTGGTTTTTTCGTTTGGTTCAAGAACCCAAGCGTTTATGGAGGCGTTACCTATATCATAACCCCCGCTTTTTAATGTTAGCCTGTCAACAATTGCTGAAAAGACCAAAATAATTTTATCTTGTAATAGTAAGTAAAAAGCTAAGCAAGAACATTCCTGCTGTTACCCATGCGAAGATAGTTTCAGAGTTTGTCAAAATTAAAGAAAAATTAGGGATATTAAAGGCAGAAGATGTATTGTATTGCCTGTGAGGGATATCTCTGCCGTCTAATAAAGCTTGGCGAAATTCTTGGATGGAGTTTGGGCGATCATCAGGGTGGAGAGACATTGCCCATAGAACTGTTTTTTCCACACGCTGGCTGATGTGTGGATTAAACTCCCTGGGTCGAATCAGGCTAGATGGATCAATGAAGCGTTTACGCGCTTCGGTCGGGGGTTCGTTGGTCAACAAATGATAAAGTGTTGCGGCAAAGGAATAAATATCAGCGCGTATGTCTGTGTGCGCATCATCGCCTCCATATTGTTCAATGGGTGTGTATAGCGCGGTACCTTGACCATGAATTATTGTAATAGTGACTTCTTCTGGGGCAAGAATTTTCACCAGACCAAAATCTACAAGTTTGATCAATCCGCTCGGTGTTAATTTTAAATTGCTTGGTTTGATATCACGATGGATAATAGGCGGATTTTGATCGTGTAAGTAAATAAGTGCATCTGCTAGTTGAGCCGCCCACCCTAAAATATCCTGTTCGTCTAAAAATATTTTCTGGCGTTTTGAATTTTGAATCATGCTCCGTAAATCTTGCCCTGGCACATAATCCATAATAATATAATCACGTAAATCAATTGAAAAAAAATCCGAGACCTTCGGCAGGTTGGGGTGATCTAGGCGTGCAAGTACGGTAGCCTCGCGCGAAAATTGTTCGCGGGCTTGTTCAAGAATGTCGTTAGGAAAGGCGCGGTTATATTCAACCTCTTTAAGCGCGCACAGACGGCCTGCTAGTCTGAGGTCGTTAGCCAGATAGATACTGCCAGCGCCGCCTTGTCCGATTTTCTCGCGGACTTGATAACGCTCGCGCAATACCTCTCCTTGTTTTAGCGAGGGAAGCATTTTCTCCTTGAGTTCATTCTGCCCAATGTATCTCGGCGTAGATTCTGCACAGAATGAAAATATCTGCTATATTATAAACGTCTTTATTAAAATATTGCGCGTATATTTTTTTGTTATAAAATTAGCGCTGAGGAATGATGGATCAACTTGATTTACCTGTATTTGTTGCGCAAGCTGGCCCCCTAAAAGGGCAACGCTGGTCTTTGGGTCAAACTATTATGCTGGGACGTGATGCAACTTGCGAAGTGATGATTGCAGACCGCCAAATTTCCCGGTACCACGCGAGGCTGACAATAACTCCTGAAGGCATCATAGTGGAAGATCTGGGTAGTAAAAATGGAACCTACCACAACGGCATATTGTTAACCACGCCGGCAATGTTGCAAGATGGCGACCTTGTTAGTGTTGCGCTTGTGCAGCAGTTTCTGTTTTTGGTGTCTGATTCGACAATGCCGTTGAATGAAATATCTGTGCACTCTGGCAGATTGGGCATGGACCAAAAATCGCGGCGAGTGTGGGTTAATCAAAAACAAATGAATCCACCGCTTTCTGCTCAACAATTTAAGTTACTTTGGCTGCTGTATGAAAACCAAGGAGAAGTGATTGGTAGAATAAAATTAGTAGAGGCAGTTTGGGGTGAAGATCAATCCCTAGGTGTTTCTGAGCAGGCGCTGGATGCGTTAATTCGCCGGTTGCGGGATCGTATTGCTGAATTGGACTCAACGCATCAATATATAGATACTGTGCGCGGCCACGGCGTTCGTTTGGATAATCCCATTGCGTAGCTATTAAAAAATAAGCATTCCGCATTACCTTTT
Source organism: Anaerolineaceae bacterium (assembly GCA_009885945.1). Taxonomy (GTDB): domain Bacteria; phylum Chloroflexota; class Anaerolineae; order Anaerolineales; family Villigracilaceae; genus VFJR01. The sequence goes on along the minus strand of VFJR01000108.1, from coordinate 10,201 downwards.
TTGAATCTATATTATGGATATTAAATTTCAACAAATACTTGCCAGAACTATTTATTCAGCGCGCGTTGCAGCGCTGGGTACTATTTATGACGGAGAACCACGGCTTTCGATGGTGACATATTCTGTCGCCCGCGATTTTTCTGCTTTTATATTTACCTTAGTAAATTAGGCGCTCATACAATGGATATGCAAAAGAAAAATGCCGTCAGTATGTTAATTGTAGAGATAGATCTTGGATTGAAAGATCCCCAATCTTTGGCGCGTATTTCCTTGCGAGGTACCGCCGAAATTTTTGCTAGCAATGCACCCGGCTATAACGCCGCTAAGTCTTTATATATTAAGCGATTCACGGGCTCCGAAAATTTATTTTCCTCGGATGATTTTAATTTGTGGCGAATCGCTCCGAAAGGCGGGCGATATGTTGCGGGCATGGCAAATGCCTTTAATCTTGTGCCGTCTATGTTGAAAACAGTCTCAAGTCTTATTGATGAGTAATTGACAGATTGAACCAGCCTTATTTGAAGAATTAGGCTGGGAAGCTGTTAGCTTTGCATTATTGAAAATCAGCGCTGATGTCTCGTTTGATAAATTTCATTCACTGTTAATATAGATGAAATTAATTTACTTGAGAGGCAAAATGTATAAAGCTCGTTTCATATCTTTTAGTTTAGCATTAATCGCAATTATTGTTGCCATGTTTTGGGGTGAGTCTGCACCCTTATCCGGTAACGCAATGATTGATTATGAAGGCATCATTGTGGAGCACACCCCTGTAAGTGCAGGGATAAAAATTAATATTGATGTGTCGGCAAGCCGAAAACCAATCAGCCCTTATATTTACGGTATGAATTTTGCGAAAGCATCCTTTGCTGATGAAATAGATCTGCCAGTTCGCCGCTGGGGAGGTAATGCTACTTCCCGCTATAACTGGAAAACCGGTAATTCCAATTCTGCATTGGACTGGTATTTTGAAAATTCAGCTTTGTCGAATCCATTTAACTGGAACGTAACAGAAAACCATGATCAATGGATTGAGCAAAATATATTAACAGGCACAGATTCGATTATTACTATTCCCATGATGGGGTACGCATCTAAAGATGCAACAAGTTGTGGGTTTAATGTTGATAAGTATGGCGCTCAGCAGGATGCTGATGTTTGGCGTCCGAAATGCGGCAATGGAAATCACCTAAATAACACACCTGTTACAGGCAATGATCCCATGGATACCAGTATTGTGATAGATCAAACCTATATCCAAGCATGGCTGCAAGATATGGTATCCAAATATGGAGATTCTAGTTTAGGAGGGGTAAAGTTTTATAACCTTGATAACGAACCTGAGCTTTGGAGTGAAACGCATAGAGATGTGCATCCTATTCATCAAAGCTATGATGAATTACGAGATAAAACTATTTTGTATGCGAACGCCATTAAGTCTGTGGACGCAAACGCGCAGACTTTCGGTTACGCTTCCTTTGGATGGACTGGTTATTGGTATTCTTGGAAGGACTTGCAAGCTGCTGCGTCAAATGGATATACTTATTTTCCCGACTACAGCATTCATGGAAATAAATACCAGGTGGAGTGGTATCTTTCCCAAATACAGCAATATGAGCGAGATAACGGTATCCGTTTGTTGGATTACCTTGATTTGCACTACTATCAAGCTGGCGGGGTTGCTTTAACTACTGCCGGCGATCTTAATTTGCAAGCCTTACGACTGCGCTCAACGCGTGCATTATGGGATCCGGCGTATAGAGATGAAAGTTGGATAGGCGGTAATGATCAGCCTGCAGACTGGCAAAAAGTGAGATTAATTCCGCGTATGCATGATTGGGTAAATGTAAATTACCCGGGCACAAAACTTGCAATAACAGAATATAACTGGGGCGGTTTGGAGCACATCAATGGTGCATTAACTCAGGCAGATGTGCTTGGGATTTTTGGGCGCGAAGGATTGGATTTGGCGACCTTATGGAATTATCCATTGGCTGAAAATGACCCGCTTGGCTATAACAACTTTGAATCTTTGCCTGGCGCATATGCCTTTCGTATGTACCGAAACTATGACGGTAATGGGAGTAAATTTGGCGAAACAAGCGTGAAGGCTGCTAGTGCGGATCAATCTAAGCTTTCTGTCTACGCATCGCAACGCTCTGCTGATTCTGCTGTAACCATTATCGTAATCAATAAAACAACGTCAGCGCTTAATGGCGACATTAACTTGGATGGGTTTGTACCATCAGGTAGCGCTAAGATATTTCAATATAGCTCAGCTGATCTGGATAGTATCAAACAGCTTGCGAATTCGTCTGTAGCGTCAACAGGTTTTTCATATAGCTTTCCAGCAAATTCGATCACCTTATTTGTAATTCCTTGATCGTCATAAAGAAAAAAGACCCGAGACTATTGTGTCTTCGGGTCTTTTTTCTTTCTAGCCCAGCTGTTTTTTCATTGAAAGTTTCAGTGCTACTTTGTAAACCATTGTTAGCTTGCCTGAAATAGCCTTCGCTTCTTCATTGCCTTGCCCAGCCGCGTTTTCCATTTGCGCAACTAAGCCGCCCAAACTTTCCATAAACTTGTCGCTAAGGATGTTGGCGTTATCTGTTAATACCTTTTCCATGGCAGTTTCATCTGGCAAGTCGAGCAATTGCTCTATAAATGCAATTTCAGGCGGGGTGGATGATTCCTGTAAAACCTGAATCATCTTTTGTAATTTTCCCATGCGCGCATAGTCGTTGCCTTCAGAAGCTTGTCGCAACATGGTCTGTGCAATTTCAACGGCATCTTGTGTAAAGCCATCTAGGTTGTTTTTTACTGCCTGAACAATATCTTCCTGCGCAAGAACGGCTTCTACAAATTCTTGTGATGCTTTAAAGCGCGCTTCTAATTGTTTATCTATTTCGTTCACGTATTCAAGTAGTTTATCGCGCGTGGCTTCGAGTTTAGCCTTTTCTTCGCCTTGCGCTTTCTCGATTTTGTCGGTAATTAATTGGAAGAACATATAATCCATGCCGTTGCGAACCATGGATACATATCCGCGGATGCGTGAATCTTTCGGGTTTTCAAGAATTAGGTCAAGCAGTGTTTCGCGGGTTAATCCTTGCCCCGCGTCTTGTAACGATTTTTGAACTGATTCCATTTCCTTAACCGATTCTTGCAGCTGACGCCCGGTCTCTGTCTCTTCAAGAAGCTGTTTTTGCAGCTCTATCATTGCTCTGGCGATAGGTTCTTGTCCGCTGGCCATGGCGTTTTGTGCCAATCGGCTAAATAAACCAAAGAATTGCTCGTCAATTATCTTTTCATTTTGTTTGATTAATTCGGTACGCACGTCTTTGGATGTGATCTGAATTAATTTTTCCACTAGCAGTACACGTTCTTGCTGCGATTTTAACATTTCAGGTGTAATGCCATCTTTACCGAAAATTGCTTGGATCATAGAATCGTAGGTAAGGTTAGCTTGAGGATTAAGTAAATAGCCCTTGCGCTTCTCGGGCGGCAATTTATCCATAACTTGTTTGATGTATGGTCCAATGATTTTTTCCTGCTCATTAATCGGCATAGCAAGTTCGGGTGGGAAAAAAGTTAATAGCAATTCTTTTTCGTTATCATGATAAATAATGGGGGTTGCAAGGCGTCCTTGATATCCGCAATATGGACAGCGCGCGTGGTTGGATTGCCCGCTCAGCAAACGTTGTTTTGCCTGTGGATCTTGAGTTACATCGAATAGCTGTTCAACATTTGCCGGTATCATCTGGCGGCATTGAGGGCACGAGATTTGTGTTTGAGGCATGAAATGATTTCCGATTTGGAGATATGATATTCGGGAATCGATACTCGAATGTTGGTTGTACCAAATTTCGAATAGCGATTCCCGATTTGCTTCTAGTGAATTCCCAGTTTTCTAACTATTTGGTCTTATCCAACTAACTCTTCTAGTTGATCAATATAACCTTCCATGACAGCGAATGTTTCTTCTACTGCTTTTGGAGTGGCGAGATCAACGCCGGCTTTCTTGAGCACATTCAGTGCGTAATCGGATGAGCCAGACTTAAGGAAGCCGAGATAATTTTCTGCGGCATTGGGCGTGCCTTTCAAAACGCGATTGGCAAGAGCATGCGCGCCCGAAATTCCTGTTGCATATTGGAAGACATAATAATCTGCAAAGAGGTGACTGAAGGTAGACCAGACCATCCCGACGCGCGAGCGGTCTATTTTCACTTTTGGACCAAATCCCTCGGTGAATAGATCAGCCATCAGCTTTTGCATTGAATCGGCTGTGAGAGGTTCACCGCGTTCCACTTGTTGATGTGTCTCCAATTCAAAACGTGCGAGGGTTGGCATCTGGAAGAAATATCTAAAGAAGTTGCCGCCCACAGCCTCTTCAATCAATGCAATCTTGAAGTTTTTGTCTGTGACAGTTTTGAGTAAATGACCGCGCATCATGGCTTGATTGAAGTTGGATGCCACTTCTGCTACAAAGAGTGAATAATTGGTGTAGGCAAGAGGTTGATTTTTCCATGAAAGATAGGAATGCATGGAATGGCCCAGTTCGTGCGCCAGAGTACTCATACTGCCGACTTCGTCGGTGTAAGACATCATAATAAACGGATGTGTACTTGGCGAACCATAAGAGAAGGCGCCGTTTTGTTTACCCTTGTTGGGGTATACATCCACCCAGCGATCTTTGAGGCAGCCCTGGCGAACCGTGTCAACATAGTCCTTGCCCAAAGGCGCAAGGCTTTCACAAATTAAATCCACTGCTTTTTCGTAGGAAATTTTCGGCTTCTTTTTTACGATCGGAGCCCACATGTCAAAGTATTGAATTTCTTTTAACTTTAACGCTTTGCGACGAATTTCAAAATAACGATGCCAAATTGGCAGTTTCTTTTTGAAGGTATTGATCAGGTTGTGAAAAACTTCTTCCGGGACATTATTGCCGAATAAAGAAGCCCCCAAAGATGTATTGAATTTGCGTGCGCGCATACTAAAAATGTTAGCGCTGATAGATGTTGAAAGATTAGTCGCAAGGGTATTCTTGAATTCAAGGTGCTTGTCCATGTAGCTTTCAAAAGCGCTCTGACGAACCTTGCGGTCAGGATGTTCCATCAAAGCAGTATGGAAGTTGCCTTGGGTTACATCGATCTTTTTGCCTTTGCTGTCTTTCGCGGATGGAAATTTAAAATCGGCATTGACCAACATGCTGGTGCTATTGCTTGCGCCGCTTAATGGGTCTGCCACCATACCAAGAATCTCCTCGACCTCACCGGAGCGAACATGCTCTTGCTGTCGGAAAAGATCCTCAAAGCTGTGGCGATACACAGCAAGCTTTTCGTTTTCTTTCATCCACTCTTTAAGTTTATCTAAACCTATTTGTAATAATTCGGGATTAAGGAAAGAAACGCCGCCTGCAACTTGACCGTACATGCCTTGCGCTTTGCCCACCAATGCCACGGCTTTTTGGTCGGTTGTGTCTACGCTATAGGAAAATTGAGCGTACATAAAAACAGTTTGAGCGCGTAGGATTAAATCTTCCACCGCAATCATTGCTTCCAGCAAAGTGCTTGGGCTTTCGCCTAATTTACCTTCAAATTTTTTGGCGGCAGGAATATCGCTCAAAACTTTTTGCAGGGCGCTTTCCCATTCCTTGTGAGATTTATAAACACTTTCGCCGTTCCAAGTGTACTTCTTGTTTATTTTGTTTCGTGGTGGGACTGTATTTGCCATTTCCGATTCCTTTTTATTTTGATAATTGCGAATTTATAGAAATATTTTACCACCCTCGCCCATATCTTTCCTCCTACAAAAGAGGGGTTTTGCTAATTGCGTTGGGATGCCCGCCAGCGCTTCAGCGCGGCAGCGAGAAGAAAATCTTCGCGCCAGAATCAGTTTTAGATTGTGAGCTTGACGCGTTAGTAGAAGCATCTGCCCATATACGCCCGCCATGCGCCTCTACAATAGCTCTCGCCAGGAAAAGCCCCAATCCCGCACCTTTTGTGTATTTGACCGCTTTCGTCGAGCGGTAAAAACGATCAAAAATATGGGGAATATCTTTTGCCTCGATACCAGGACCTTCGTCACTGACACAAACAACAATTTGCTCTGGGCGCACACTTCCGCTGATTTTAATTTCGCCTTCAGGGGCATATTTCAACGCATTTGAAACGAGATTTGAAATGACCTGCTCTATGCGCAATTCATCGCCAATAATAATTGGAAAATTTGACGGAAATTCAGTGATGATCTTATGCTTGGGCGATTGCGATGCAAACCTCTCGCTCACTCTTGCAGCCAAGCTTGATACGGCGACATCGGCTTGATTCAAGCTGAGACCTCCAGCTTGCAGGCGTGAAGCGTCTAAAAGATCATCTATCATCTTAGACAAACGATCTGCCTCTTCCTCGATCACCGCCAAAGAATCGCTGATGATACTCTTATCCCATTTTGCATCATCACGTCTAAGCGTAGATGCGTACCCTTTGATCAACGCAACAGGTGTGCGTAATTCATGACTGACAATTGAAATGAAAGTGGCTTTAAGTTCATCTGCCTCTCGAAAGTGGGTGATATCTCGTAAACTGACAATTACATTACGAAGTTTTTTTTCATCCGATAATAAAGGTGCGTATGTAATACCGACAGGCAGGTGTGGAGTTAATGGTCTTTGAATATCGCCTTCCACATAAAGTGTAGCCTTAGGAGTAAGTGGCCAGCCTTGTTCCACAGATTCCTCTAGCGTAATCCCTTGCGGCTGTTTCTTCCATCTGATAATCTCGCTGTGATTTTTGCCGATAATTTCATCACGAGTTGTGCCGAAGAGAGTTTCAAAAGCGCTGTTGCATTGTTCAATTACGCGATCTGCATTGAGGATCAAAATCCCATCTGCGGCGGAGTTGAGCAGTGCGTCTAGTCTTTGTTTTTCGTAAGAAACCTGTCCATATAACTGCGCGTTGAAAACAGCAATCGCCGCTTGGTCTGCAAAGGATTGCAGTAACCCGCGGTCATTGGGCGTGAATACATCTTCATAGTTACGGAAAATAAAGATTACGCCGATTACCTGCCCGTGGGCAGCCAAGGGCAAGCCTGTACCGTTGAGTAAGCCCATACTGGCAGTGTACGTTAATTCTTTCAGCATTCGATTTAGTTCGCGCACATCTAATTCACGAACTTTTTCTTCCTCTAATAAAGGGGTTAAGTAACTAAGAAAAGCAGGCGCGATTCCATGAGCTGTAGCAACCCGCCAGCCATCCGTTTGTTTCAGCGCAATTAAACCAGCCTGACCCGCCAGCATTTCGATTGAGATGCGCAAAATGCGTGCCAGTAGTTTTTCGAGGTCAAGTTCCTGTGTAATGGCGCGTGAAATTTCCAGCAAATAATCACGCTGGCGCACACGAAAGTCGGGGAGCATAGAGGGGATAAGTGACATAGAAAGATATTAATGGATTTTATCACCGTGATGGGCTGTGTTTATTAGAAAAATAGTGGAGGAATGTTAACAAGTGATGTATTTTTGAATTTTTATAAAAAGGTAACTACTTTTACAGTAGTTACCTTTTTATAAAAACAGATAGCTCTTGGTATTATGGCAAGTAATATTTAATAATTAACTGGGGTCTTAGTGATACAGTTGCGTAATCGCCGCTATAGAAACTTAAATAATCTGAGCCGAGATCATTATTGTTATTGGTATTAAAACGAAGGCGAAACTGTGTGTTGCCTGCCTTGTTGATATAGGTATAGCTTGTGTTGGGAATTACTGCGCTATACCAGTTGCTTGCGGCAGCGGCGCTAAATGATGCCCCAATCAATTTAGTTGCGCTAGCTTGGAAATCTCCCGCTTCAAGCGTTGCAAGTGTTCCGAATTTTGATTTTCGAATATCCAATTGTAAAGCGCCATGTGTAGTGAATGGATTTGTGCCAACCAGAGCAATTTTTTTGATTTTGAGTATGGCTGAAACAAGAACGGCATTGTCTGGCAAAGAGGCGGTACTAAAATGCAAGATGCCGCGATATTGTTTATTACTGGAATCATCACCTAAATGGAAAGTTGTCTCGCTCGAATTTAAAATTCCGCCTATAGCGCTGGTTTCGGATGATTCAAGTACCCAACCGTCATTTGTGCCGATGGATCTAAGTGTGGATGTAATATAAGTTGAATAATCTTTTCCAGTTGTAAACCCTGATGGGAGAGAGTTTCCGCTTGCATCTATGATCGTATTATCATCTAGTACATTTAAACGTACTGTGCCGTTACCGCCGCCTGTGCTAACTGTGACAGTATAAGTACTGCCTGATCCAGATAAAGTTTGGATTGTTGGCGTGGGGAAGCCAGTTGATGTGAGGGTGAAATCACTAAGATCAACGCCAGTGACAGACTTAGAAAAAGTAACAATAAAGCCAACGGTAGTTGGATTGGATGCGGCTAGATCTGGCGCGCTGGATACTACAGATGGAGGAACAAGGTGTGGTGGCGGTTCGCTTAATACAGAGCTATTGAAGGGGTATTTTTTCTCGCCATCTCGTTCCAGCCACATATGGGTTGGGTCGGTATCATAATTGTTGATACAAACTGATGGGTCACAATGAACAAACCAACCCGAAAGGGAAGTCCCGTTGATTGCAGTATAGGCTCCATTATATTTAAGAGAGAAATGTACATGAGGTCCTGACGCAGCGCCACCTGTACATGTAGCTTCGGCAAGTGTGTTTGCAATCACCCCAATTTTTTGATTTTGGGCTATTGAACCTGTTAAATATTGAGCACCTTCAAGATGATAATATACTGTTTCCCATCCAACATTAAGCCCACCGCTGTGTGAAACTTTAAAGCCGCAATCTGAATATCTTGTAGGAATTCCTGCCGCGGCAGCTACTATCCACATATTGCTGGTATCTATTCCCCAAGTGCTGCCACTTGGGTAAAAATCTATTGATGATTTATCCCCACCGCCTGAGGATGTGTCATGGACTCCCCCAAATTTCCAAGAGAAGCCTTGTAAATATGGAAGTTGGAGAAAATTATCTTGCGCGGCTAATGAATTTAATTCGCCGGGAATCTTAATCTGATTGCTTTCATCGAGCGGGTCGTCACCAAATAATCTTAGATAGGTTTGATAAAATCCATTCACATTGTTATTGTCAAGCACAGCCGGGATATTCTGTTGATTCATCGCTGCCAGCCCGGCCATAATTGCGTAAGTTCCGGCGTTGGTTTCGGGGGTTGCCTGGAGGGTGATACCACCGGGGGTGATAAATGCTTCAAGCTGGCGTTCTGCAACAGGCATTGCCGAGTATTTATAGATGTTCAGGTAATATGCTTCTGACATAGCGTTTGAAAGAATATCAATCTGAGAATTGAATCCTTCGCCATTTAAGCCGAAGGGATCTTCAATGAGGATTTCATTTGGACTGGAGACCAATTGTGAATGTACTTCTAACAAGGTTAAATAAATTTTGGGATTAATGCTAAAGTATTCTGAGCGCCCGTATAGGTCGTTTGCATGGACTAATAAATGCGGGGCGTTGGCTTGCAGATAGACATCTACTTTGAAATCGCCTATATTGGGTCCGTAGACAAATTGACCATTAGATAATACGGCGGCAGTGATGGTGTCTTCATGAATGGGGGCTGCAGAGACTACATCTGACAAGGTTGGCAGTAATGTTAACAATGCCAATGTTGCACTTAAGAATAATCGTTTGCTTTTTGTGAACATAATTTCTCCTTATAAATGAATAAAAAATAATTTTGAATAAAACTTTTTATTGATCAATAGAAGAAATGTAGCATAAAAACCTTGATGTGGATGTAGTACTCAAGTATAAATAGCCAATACAAATATGCAAGGTGTGATTTGACAACGCAGGGTTGGAAAAAGATATAAATTTAAAGGAGAAACCTGCGAAATGATTCTTTCGCAGGTTTCTCCTTTTGATGACGATATACTTTCTGGGCAGTGGGTTTGCGTAAATGACGTAGAGCGAGATACTATCTCGCTCTACGTCATTTACGCAAACCCACTGCCACTTTCTGATTACTTCATTTCTTTTTCTGCTGCAGTGAGAGCTTCTTCAAACAATTTCAAGCCCTCGTCCATTTCAGACTTACTCATGGATAATGGCGGAGCAATGCGGATGACGCTCTTGCCACAGGAGAGCATGAGCAAACCCCTTTCGTAGCCAAGGTCAACAACACGGT
>VFJR01000050.1 GCA_009885945.1 Anaerolineaceae bacterium | reverse complement strand
GTTGTTGGCGTGTCAGCAATATCAAACGGCGCGTATGATTCATACTTCTACCAGCGAAGTGTATGGAACTGCAAAGTATGCGCCGATTGATGAGGCGCATACGCTTCAGGGGCAGTCGCCGTATTCTGCCAGCAAGATCGGCGCGGATAAATTGGCTGAGAGTTTTTATTGCGCCTATAACTTGCCTGTGGTGACAGTGCGTCCATTTAATACATTTGGTCCACACCAATCGGCGCGCGCGATCATCCCCACAATTATTACGCAGGCATTGGTAAGTGATTCTTTGAAGCTGGGTAATTTAGATTCGACGCGTGATTTTACTTATGTGGATGATACGGTAGATGGTTTCGTCAAGGCGGCAGAAACGGCTGGGGTTGAGGGTCAAACTTTTAATCTAGGCACAGGCGTGGAAGTAAGTATCGGTAACCTTGCAGAGAGGATCATGCAAATTACTGGCAAACAACTTGAAGTTAAAATTGACGCGGCGCGGTTGCGTCCAGATAAATCTGAAGTGATGCGTTTAATATCAGATAACTCAGCCGCGCGCGCTTCGTTGAATTGGACGCCGCGCATCTCTCTTAACGAGGGGCTGGAGCGAACAATCCAGTGGATATCATCTCATCTGGATCTGTATCGTGTTGGTAAATATGAATTTTAGTGGAGCGTTCAAATGAAGGCTGTGATTCTTGCGGGCGGTAAGGGTTCGCGGCTGGCGCCTTATACAAAAATTTTACCCAAGCCTTTAATGCCGATTGATGACATGCCGATTTTGGAAGTGCTGTTACGTCAGTTGAAATATTGCGGCGTAACAGATATTGTGATTACAGTTGGGCATCTTGCTGCGCTCTTGAAAACATATTTTTTAGACGGCAGAGAATTTGGGATGAATATTACCTATAGCCATGAAGAGAAGCCGCTGGGCACAGCGGGTCCTTTGGCTTTGGTGGCTGGGTTGGATGATACTTTTTTTATCATGAATGGGGACGTGTTGACGACTTTGAATTTTTTGGATTTATTGAAATTTCACCGTGAGCAGCATGCGATTGCAACCATTGCCGCGTATCGTAAGACTGTCAAGATCGATCTTGGCGTTTTGCAATCGAAAGATGGGGTTAAATTAACGGGGTATATTGAAAAGCCATCTTATGATTATGTAGTGAGTATGGGTGTTTATATTTTTGAACCTGAAGTGTTGAAATATATTCCTAAAAATGAGTACCTTGATTTTCCTGATTTGGTATTGAAATTAATAGAAGCAAAAGAAAAAGTGGCGCACCTACCTTTTGATGGCTACTGGAAGGATTTGGGCAGACCCGATGATTACGAACAAGCCGCGCAGGATTTTGTTAATATGCGTTCCGAATTTTTAAAGGAAAAATAAACATGGCATGGAAAGTTTCACTGGCTGATATTGATTTTGGCGTGGAAGAAGAAGAAGCTGTTTTGCGTGTGGTGCGCAGCCGCTGGCTGAGTATGGGCGAGGAAACACAGTGCTTTGAAGCGGAGTTTGCTGAGTTTATTGGTGCAAAACATACTTTGGCGGTGACGAATGCAACAGCGGCGCTGCATCTGGCTTGCATTGCGGCAAACATTAATCCTGGCGATGAAGTGATTGTTCCATCTTTAACTTTTGTAGCTACTGCCAACGCTGTGCGTTATGTAGGTGGTGTTCCTATTTTTGCCGATATCGAAAGTGAAGATTGGCTGACGATTTCTCCTACTTCGATCGAAAAGTGCATCTCTGAAAAAACGCGTGCAATCATTGTGGTGCATTACGCGGGCTATGCCTGTGATATGCCAGCTATTATGGAAATTGCCAAAAAACATAACTTGATCGTGATCGAGGATTCCGCGCATACGATCGGCTCTGAGTTAAATGGCAAAAAATTGGGCACATGGGGACATATCGGCTGTTATAGTTTTTTCTCTAACAAAAATATGACCACTGGCGAAGGCGGGATGCTGGCAACGAATGATGATGACCTTGCCGGGCGCTTGAAGGTTTTGCGCTCGCATGGCATGACATCGCTTTCGTGGGACCGCCACAAAGGACATGCCTGGACATATGATGTCGTTGATCTTGGTTATAACTATCGTATTGATGAGATCCGTTCTGCAATTGGGCGGGTGCAATTAAAGAAAGTAGGCGGCTTTAATCAGCGGCGTGAAAAACTTACGCATTTGTATCGAGAAATGTTAAGTGAACTTGTGCCAGAGATCAAAGTTCCTTTTCAGGCTGGGCGCGGAACATCTTGCTATCACATTATGCCTGTTCTGCTTCCTGCTGGCACGAATCGTTTTGATTTTATGGAAGGAATGAAAGCAGAGGGTATACAAACGAGTATTCATTATCCGCCAATTCATCACTTTAAGAATTATCAAGATCAGCCCGAATTTCTACGAGTAGACCTTGCGCTAACAGAAACGATAGGTGCGCGCGAGATTACATTGCCGCTTTATCCAATGATGAAAGATGGGGATGTTGAAATCGTTGTAACTGCAATACAAAATCAAATAGCCAAATTGAAGTGAGATACACTCCCGCCTGTCAACACAAAAGAGGCAGGCATGGAAATTAAAGATTACTTATCACTAATTCGACGTTGGGCTTGGCTGTTAGCCATTGGATTTGTGCTGGGCGCAGTGGGCGGGGTTGTTGTGAGTATGTTTCAAACCCCCATCTATCAGGCATCTACCAGGGTGTTGGTCATGCGTGCTCCGCAGGAAAAGACCACTGACTATACTTATTTAAGTGATCAGCAGTTAGTCCAAACATATATTCAACTTGTTACCACTCGCCCCGTCTTGGAAGGCGCCACTGCAAAACTGGGTTTTGGCGTCAGCGCCAAGCAAATAGCTATTCGGCAGATAGGCGATACGCAAGCGATTCAACTGACGATTGAAGATGAAGTTTCTGAACGTGCCTCGGCTATAGCAAATACGCTGGTACAGGTTTTGATTGAACAGAATGTATTGATTCAATCGGGGCGTTATGCTTCTACTGAACAAAGTATTGAAGCACAAATTTCACAAATTCAGGCACAAATTGCACAGATGCAGGCACAGATCGAGAATTTGTCTGCTGAAACTGTGGTGCAGCAACAAATGCAAGTAGAAGGACAAATTGCTACTCTGCAAGCTGAAGTAACTCAGCTGCAAAATGAAATTACCCAGTTAACACCCCCAACGACAGTAGAACGACAGACATTGCTGACAGAAAGACAGGCGCGGCTTGATCAAATTCAGCCTGTACTACTTCTTTATCAACAAGTCTATACCGACTTGGTGGTGCTAGGAAAACCAGTTACTTCGGGTGATCAGACTACCGTGCTCGCTCAATTGCAAACTACACTTCAGCTTTATCAACAAATTTATATTAATTTATTGGATAATCTCGAGACGATTCGTTTAGCGCGCCTGCAAAATACTCCCAATGTTGTGCAAATTGAATCCGCGATTGTGCCTACCAACCCTGTGCGACCCACGCCGATTCGCAATACAGTCTTTGGCGCTGTGTTGGGTTTGTTAATGGTAGGCGGTGTAGTATTTTTGATTGAATATATAGATGATACGATTCGCACTCCTGAAGATGTTGAGAACGTGCTTGATTTGCCCATTGTTGGTTACATTGGCGATATGAATATTAATCCTGAAAGTGCTCAGTTGCATGATCTGCATGTTATGAAATTCCCGCGCTCGCCAGTCTCAGAGGCGTTTCGCTCATTGCGTACCAACCTTGAATATACAAATGTGGACAAGGCATTAAACAAAATCCTTGTTACAAGTTCTGGTCCGGGCGAGGGCAAAACTACGATTGCGAGTAATCTGGCGGCAATCATTGCTCAAAGCGGCAAGCGTGTTTTGCTAATTGATGCAGATATGAGACGCCCGCGCATCCACACGATCTTTGGAGTGTCCAATCGCGTTGGATTAAGTACCCTCTTTCGCGGCAATATGACTCTGCGTTCTGTGATTCGTAACGTGGATGGAATGGAGAATTTGTTCGTATTAACCAGCGGAAGCCCGCCTCCAAACCCGACCGAACTGCTGGCTTCTGCCAAAATGGATCAGATCCTCGCTGAGGCAACACGCGAAGTAGACATTGTGATTGTAGACAGCCCTCCTTCGCTTGTGGCGGATTTTCAGGTGCTTTCTACCAAAATGGATGGAGTGGTCTTGGTCATAAAACCTGGGCATACACACGCAGACTCTGCATTTGCTATGCTTGACCAATTAAAGCGCGTCAATGCGCGTGCGCTTGGAGTTGTGCTTAACAAAATTCCACGCGGTGATTCCTATTATGGCGGATATAACTATTATTACCCATATAAACGCGGATATTATGCGCAGGAAGATGCGTCTCAATTGGTGGCAGCAACAGATACATCTCCGCGCTTGTTGAATCAAAGCGAATCTAATTTATATCTCACTCAAAATGATTCTGAGGTGGAATCTTATTTCTCAGGTTTGCCAGCCCAACAACAATCGGGTGAGAGCATGGAGTTTTATGTGGCGCCGCAGGATGTACCTGCGACACTCAATATCCCTACAAAGCCGCGCAATAAAATGGATGTGCCGCAAAACATTCAAGTTTCTAAGCAAAATATTCATGTCTGGTACGCTGGCATGGACGATGAAAAGAAAAAATAAAATTAAGGTAAGTGAAAACTATGAATAACATTTTATTTGTATGTACAGGCAATCAATATCGTTCTCCTATTGCGGCGGAAGCGTTTCGCAGACAATTACTGCGCGATGGGCGCGCTGCTCAATGGGATGTGCAAAGCGCAGGTACGTGGACAACTACCGGCAGAAACGCGCCTCGCGATGCGCTGGAATTGGCTCGCTCGTTCGATGTTAATATTGATGGGCATGTGACACGCATGGTGGATGCCAAGATGCTGGCTGATTCAGATATTATTCTTGTCATGGAGCAAGGGCATAGAGAATCGCTGCAAGTTGAGTTCCCTTTTGCGCGCAAGAAAATCCATTTGATCTCGAAAGTATTAGATGGAATGGATTATGACATCCCTGACCCTGCCAGTGCGCGCAGTGAAGCGCGGGAGATCATTCACGATTTGGTGGCGATGATTCGGGCTGGGTGTGCGAATATTTATCGGATAGCAGAATCAGCTCAAAGCGTGGCGTGAAGCGCATGGTGTAAGAATCAAAAAAGCCGACCATTCGATAATGGTCGGCTTTTTATTTTGGGAATAGGTTGTTAGAGCGAGATATTATCTCGCTCTACGTTCCGACTGCCTTTATTTATGGTGTGGGGGCTGGTTGGGGAGTGATTCCGAGCAAGCGCGCTATCTCGAGATCGTATTGCGTATGAAGCTCGCGAGCCTGTTGGATACCCGCGTTGAGGGCTTCTGTATTATTTGACTGACTCATGAACGCGAGCAGGACTTGGATGACTGTGTTCATGTGCGCGAGTTGTATTTTTTTTAAGCTATCAAGGCAGGTTGGCACTTGCAGGTCTTGTGTGTCGCGGCGAATGCTTTGCATGGCGGGAATGATAGAGACCAATTGGTCGGTGGGGGTGCTGGATGCAAGTGATGAATAATCATCGAAGGCGCGCATGAGTTTGTTTGTCTTGGTTATTTCTGCGGTGATATTTTCGCGTGCGCACAGGTCTGGGGTGGTGCTGATTTGAACAGCTTCTGTTGCGGGGGCTTCTGCGGCTTTGGCTGTGCAGGATGTGAAAATTAAGGCGAGCAAAATAGTGATAATGAGTTTCTGTTTCATTTTTTTCCTTGATGTTTTTTTAGATTAAAAGCGATTGTATCATTTGAATCTCTTTTCCCGTTTATAATCTTGGTTATGAAACATTTACGATTAATACTTTTCTCGCTGGTTGCTGTTTTTCTTTTTTCAGGTGTGCAAGCTCAAACGAATCAACCACTGGTCTTGGTGATGAAGGCGGAAGGCGCGATCATGCCGCCAATGCTGGAATACTTCAAGCGCGGGGTTGAAACAGCAGAGCAGGAAAACGCTGAATTGCTGATCGTTGAATTGAACACCCCGGGCGGGAGCATCACGACTATGCTTGAGATCATGCAAGTAATTCGTGCCAGTGATGTGCCGGTGGTCATTTATGTTGCGCCTAAGAATGCCATTGCAGGCAGCGCCGGGGCAATGATCACGATGGCGGGACATGCTTCTGCGATGGCGCCCGAAACGGCGATTGGCGCATCCAGCCCGATTGATACTTCGGGAGAAAACTTAAACACTACCGCAGAAACAAAAGCCAAAGAAATTACCAAGGCGGCTATTCGCCCATTGGTGGAGACGCGCGGCAAACCTGCTTTGCAATTAGCCGAATCCATGATCGATGATGCAAAAGCCGCAACTGCCGATGAAGCGCTCAAGGCAAAGTTAATTGATTTTATTGCTGACGATACCGAAGATTTATTACAGGTATTGGATGGCTTCACTGTGCAAATGGATGATGGCGCTCACGTATTGCATACTTCAAATGCAGATGTTCAGCCTTTGCCAATGAGTTTTATTGAAAGTTTTCTTTTGCTTTTGACCAACCCCAATATCGTTTTTCTATTATTAGCGATCGGCGCGCAAGCTATTCTGATTGAGATTTCCAGTCCGGGCGGGTGGTTTGCTGGTTTTACTGGCGCGGTGTTTATTGCACTGGCTACTTATGGCATCGGCGTTCTGCCTGTCAATTGGTTTGGCATTGTATTAATGGGCATTGCTTTTGTATTATTCATCCTTGATATCAAAGCGCCCACACATGGCGCATTGACCATTGCGGGAGTTGCGTCATTTATTATCGGTGCGCTGGTCTTGTTCAATTCACCGGGCACGCCGCAATTTCAGCGTGTGTCTGTGCCGTTGGTTATTAGCATGGGCATCTTTATCGGCGGATTATTTTTTGCGATGTTAATTTTCGTATTACGCGCCCAGCATGGACGGATTCAAACTGGGAGTGAGAGTCTGTTGGGGAAAACAGGATCAGCTAAAATGTTTGAGAATGACGCGGGCCAGGTTCAAGTGGAAAGTGAATTATGGAGCGCAGAAAAATCCCCCGAGTCAGAATCGATTCGTAAAGGGGATTCAATTGAAGTTGTTGAAGTGCGTGGATTGAGATTGATTGTTAAAAAGAAATGATGTCGTTGCGAGGGCGTTCTTGCCTTTCGCCCGAAGCAATCTCCTCATATATGAAGATTGCTTCTGTATAGTGGTTTCGATACGCCGCGAAGAACAAGGGCGCGGCTACCCTTCGACAAGCTCAGGACATCGCTCAACCACCAGCTATGGATGAAATGACGAATCAAAAAGGAACCTATGCCTGCTACCCCTACGAGAGACCGAGTCAACCCTGAAGCTGATGCGCGCCCATTGCGCCGCCCGGATTGGATCAAGGTGCGCGCGCCTGCGGGCGAAAATTATGAACGCATTCAATTGTTGATGCGCTCGAAATCGTTGCACACTGTTTGCGAAGAAGCGATGTGCCCGAACTTAGGCGAGTGCTGGGGCAGCGGCACTGCAACATTTTTGATGCTCGGTGATGTATGCACGCGCACCTGCGCGTTCTGCGATATCAAACACGGCAAGCCCGGCTTGATGGATTGGGGCGAAGCGGAGCGGGTGGCGCAAGCTGTGAAAGACATGCAATTAAAACACGCGGTCATTACGTCAGTGAACCGCGATGAAAGACGTGATGGCGGCGCGCCGATCTTCGCAATGGTCATTAGGCGCATTCGTGAAGTGTTGCCGGGTTGTTCCATTGAAGTGTTGATTCCTGATTTCAAAGGTTCTTTAGAAGCATTGAAGATCGTGATGGATGCGCGTCCTGAGATTTTGAATCACAATGTTGAAACCGTGCCGCGTTTATTTAAAACTGTCCAGCCGCAAGATAACTATGATTGGGCGGCGGCGACATTATCAAACGCAAAGAAACTTGACCCTGAAGTATTAACTAAATCTGGAATCATGCTTGGGCTGGGCGAGACAATGGATGAAGTGAAAGCCGTGATGCGTGACCAGCGCAGTTGGGGCGTGGATATATTGACGATTGGTCAATATTTACAGCCGAGCAAGAAACACATGATAATGGACAGATATTACACGATGGAAGAGTTTGCAGAATTACGTGAGTACGGCAAAGAGATAGGCTTCCAATGGGTCGAGTCGAATCCGTTGGTGAGGTCTTCGTATCACGCCGCAGAGCAGGTGCGCGCGTTGAGTGTGGTGCACCGCAAGTTGTATGGGGAGTCTGTCCATCAAAATCAATAAGCATGCACCCGGCTGTGAAGAACATTTAAAGTTATACTGCTTATCTAAGTTAATTGGTTCACTTGACCCAGACAATCACCGTTTCATATTTAGAAATAAAAGGATGCGCTCAAAATGTTAAATCTAACTTCAGTCATGATCGGCACGAAACAATTCAAGGCATTATCTGCCTTCTACGAAAAGGTCATTGGAAAGCCCGCAGACATGGTTGATGATGAGCATGGCTTCCATGGATGGCAGGTTGGGGGTATCTTTCTAGGCATCTTGGAACATTCCGAAATGAGCGGCAACACCAAGGATGCCGGACGTGTGATGTTTAATTTTGAAACCGCTGATGTCAAAGAAGAATTTGAAAGAATCAAGTCGATTGGCGCTGTAGTCATCAAGGAACCTGGTGAAATGGGACAAGGTTTGATCGCAACCCTGGCTGACCCGGATGGAAACTACTTTCAATTGATGACTCCGATGGGATAGTAAATCGCCCTACTATCACAACGCAGAGCAAGTCCGCGCATTGAGTGTGGTGCATCGCAAGTTGTATGGGGAAGTGTTGCCAGTGATCAGTAAATAATAATTAGTGACTCCCGCTTGACTCGCAACGTCGGCGGGAGTTTTTGTTATACATCCCATATTCCAGATTACCTCGTATTAGAATAAAATTACCGCACAATGACTTCTTCCACCACATCATCCTACCGCATCAAGGGTCACTGGCTGTTACTCGCGCGTGGCGTCTGGATTATTCTTGCGCTTGTGACTGTTGTAATTCTTATGGTGGGTGTCAGCAAACTGTACACAAGCTGGCGTCTGCCTTGTAACACTTTCCCACAAGAAGATCAAACCAGTTGCGTTGCATACGAACAAGCATTGCATCAACTTGGCTTGACGAGAAATTTTAACGCCATCTATGTTGCAATCGGTATAATAGTGGAAGTATTACCATGGATTCTGGCTGGGATATTGATTTTCTGGAAAAAATCGGATGAGCCGTTTGGGCTTTTATTCTCGTTGATGCTGGTAATGGCAGGTACGTTTAACCTGGATCAAGGGATACGCGAGTATGCCGCGGTTGTTCACTCAACCTTGCCGCCAATCATAAATCAAATGAGTTTTATCGGGTCGTGCCTTCTCATCCTATGGTATCGCTTTCCTGATGGGCGCTTTGTCCCGAGCTGGCTGCGTTGGGCTGCCATTCTATGGGTAATACGTGAGGCTGGCAGCTCATTTTTCCCCGGTACGCCGCTCGATATGTACTACAAATACTGGCAATTGGCAGATGGAATAACAGTCTTGTTTGTGGCATCCATCATCTATTCACTTGCGTATCGCTACCGACACACTTCAGATTTAGTCCAAACCCAGCAAATTAAATGGGTGGTGTTAAGTGCTAGCGTGGTTGCAACGATGAAAATCATTCCACTCCTAATTAATCTACTTATTGATAGGGGTTTTATGACATGGAATGAAAATGTCGCAGTGATATGGAATCTGACGTACTCCCCTCTTTGGTATCTGAGTGTTATGTTTGTCGGTGTAAGTCTGGGCTTTTCGATCCTTCGTTATAGGCTGTGGGATATTGATTTCATCATCAACCGCTCACTGGTTTATGCCTCACTTAGCGCTTTGCTTGCGGCAATTTTCGGTGGTAGTTTATTTCTTGTCTCACTATTTGTGCAGGGACAATCCTTCATCATTGCTTTTGGTATCACAGCCATGATCGCTGGGACATCATTCAATCCTACACGCCGACGCTTACAGCGTTTCGTGGATCGCCGCTTCTACAACATCCAGATCGATTACCAGAAAACTCCGCCCGATTTAGCGGCTGGCAGCATGACACAAGTCCTTCGCCAAACAAATTTCGGCGTATATGAAGATCTCGAACTGATCGGGCGCGGCGGCATGGCGGAAGTGTATAAGTCCACGCATCCCACGCTCCACACACCCGTTGCCATCAAGATCCTGCCAGACCATCTTGCCGCCGAAGAAGATTTCCGCAAACGATTCACGCGTGAGGAACAGATCGTTTCCAAACTGGAGCATCCCAACATCGTCCGCATGTTTGATTCAGGCGAGAACAACGGCAGGCACTACATGGTGATGGAATACCTCACCGGCAAAGACTTGAGCGAATTCATTCGAGCCAATGGCAAACTGACTTTGTCACAGGCTTTGCCGTTGATAAAGCAAATCGCCTCCGCTTTGGATTATGCTCACACACAGGGATTCGTACATCGCGACATCAAACCGTCCAATGTGTTGCTGGATACAACTTCAACAAACAACATCCGCGCGATCCTAACCGATTTTGGTATCGCGAAGATCGTCCAATCCAATACCGCCATGACCAAGACCGGCGGCATGTTGGGCACGTTCGATTACATGGCGCCCGAACAAATTCAAGAGTCTGCCAATGTGGATGGCAAAGCAGATATCTACGCCCTCGGTGTAATGGTTTATCAAATGCTGACTGGCGAAATGCCTTTCAAACATAATAATCCTGGCGCACTATTGATTGCCCATTTAAATCAACCACCCCCTGATGCATGCGATATTCTGCCCGACCTTTCCCATCAAGTAGGATACGCAATTCAACGAGCAATGGCGAAGAAACCAGAGGAACGTTTCTCCACAGCAACAGAGTTTGTAATGGGGATGGAATAAGCTTTGAACTTTGTGGTCCTAAACCGCCTTCAGAAAATAATGAATAGAGACGAATTTGGTTGAACAATACAAGGTTCTTCGCGCCAAGCCTGAAGATGCTCCAGAGCTTCGAGAAATTGCCCTTGCTTCCAAAGGCTATTGGAATTACCCCGCGCATCTCATGGCGCAGTGGGCGCAGACTCCTATTATCACAGCAGAATCTATTGTCAAAGATGTGGTTTATAAACTTGGTGACGAATCAACCATCCTTGGCTGGTATCGCTTGTTGGTGGATGTCTCGCCAATGGTTTTAGATGATCTGTGGGTATTACCTCAATTTATAGGCAAGGGATTGGGGCGAACACTCTTTGAACATGCTGTGGGGCAAGCGCGTGCTTATAACGCACAATCATTTGAATTGGACGCAGACCCCAACGCAAAATTATTTTATGAAAAAGTCGGTTGCGTCGTAGTAGGAGAAACCCTCACAGAGTGGGATAGAAAGATTCCGCGCATGAGGTATAGTTTAAAATAAATCTAGCGACTTGACACTTTGTATCAAAAATACTCCGTTGGTTGAGTAGGCGGTGTTTGTCCGCCGTATCGAAACCAACAAGTGACAAAAATACTCCTGTCACAAGGCTTTTTTCGCTTACGGGTGGTTTCGATACGCCCTTCGCGAAGAATGTTTCGATAAACTCAACACATCGCGCTCAGGGCTACTCAACCACCGAGTTTACCAAAACTGTCAGATGACTAGAAATAAATTATCCTTTATAGATTTATTGTAAATATCAGGAGACTTCTCATGACATTCCCCACTTTTCAATTGCTAACCAATCAACTTGCCCAACATTTTCAAAACAAGCAATACGCCGAAGCCTTGGAACTCATTACACAAGAAGCGCCTAATTTTCCCAATGACCGCGTCTGGGCAGATTATTGGAAGATGATGTCTGCCGCGCGGGTGGGCAACACGTCAATTGTGTATCAGGTTGCAGATAAACTTTTAGAGGATGATATTTGGCTCGGCAAAGTTCTGTGGCGTGAAACGCCGTCATTTGCCCCGTTGCAAGGAAATGCAGATTTTGAACTCAGAGTTAACGCTCATTTGGATGCGCAAGCAAAAGAGGAAAAACCTGCCAAGCCGATTATGCACACTTATTTGCCTGAAAATCACTCGGCGAGTTCACCTTTATTAATCGCCTTGCATGGCAATCAACGTCTCGCGCTGGCAACTTTACCTTTTTGGGAATCAGCGATTAAAAAGGGTTGGGCGTTGGCGTTGCCGCAATCTACGCAGGCGATGTTCAAAAATTCATTTGTGTGGGATGACTTTAAAGAATCATTTGAAAGCGTGCAGATCAATTTTGCAGAATTAAAGAAAACGCTTGTCTTTGATCAGAATCGAGTCGTTCTTGCCGGTCATTCTATGGGCGGGCTGATTGCCGTGGAAATGGCTTTGAGATCACTCGTCAGCGTGCGTGGATTCATCGTCAACGGACCCGCCACTCCTTTTGCCGACGCGCCCGAAGAGTTAGAGTCGCTTTTGCCTGCTATTCTAAAATCTGGCTTGCGTTGTTATTTTATTATCGGCGAAATGGACGATGATATTTTTCAAGATGAGATCAAAGCCTTTGCCCAGAAATTAAAATCCGCTGGTGTGCCATGTGAATTAGAAGTTGTGCCCAATGCGCGCCACGATGATGCCCCGCTATATCAACCCGCATTTTTGCGCGGGTTAGAGTTTATAGATCGTTAAATCCCCTTCACCAAATACAATTCACCGCGTTCAAAGCCTCTATCTAAATAATATCCGCGCGTGCCGATGGCAGAGATGACAGCCATGCGTTCAAAGCCATGTGTCTTTGCAATTCTTTCTGCCTCGGTTAATAAACGTGTGCCGAGCCCTGTGTGTTGAGCAGAGCCGCTTTTTTCTGCACCGACGGCTAAGGCTTGACCGTAGACATGCACTTCTCGTATCAGCGCGGCAGAGGCTAAATCTGTGAGACCAGTTTCGGGGGAGTCTTGATGCGGTAATGAGAGACGAATGAACCCTGCCAGCTTGTCATCTGCTGTGACAAATGAAATGAAATGCTCCTCGGCAGAATCAGTTTCATAAGTAAGGTCATCGAGGCGCAGGGAAGGTGAATCCACTTGTTTGCCGCGCACTTCACGACAGCGCACACATTCACAACGCGTGCCGCGCCGTTTCATTTCATCTTGCACATCTTGGCGCAATGAAGTGCGGCGATTGCCCTCGACAACATTGGTAGATGGAATATCGCGAATGACGCGATTGACCCGGCAGTAACGCGGAATGCTCGGTTTGATATCGGCGATCAGGTCAATGAGTTCTTGTGTAGTGAAAGGATGAAATTCGCCGCGCTGCCAATATTCATATAACTCGGCATTGGCAAGCAATTGATTGGGATAAATTTTAATTTCATCGGGACAAAAACCAGACCATAGCTTTGCAAAATCGAGGCGGTCTGATTCGGGCGTTGCGCCCAAAAGATTGGGCATCCAATGTAAAACAATTTTGAAACCCGCGGCGCGTAATAAAGCAGTCGCGTGGCGCGTGCATTCCACATCATGCCCGCGTTTGTTGATCTCGAGAATATGATCGTCAAAACTTTGCGCCCCCATTTGAACTTTGGTGACACCGAGATGGCGTAACCAGCGAATCTCATCGGGATTAATTTCATCAGGACGCGTTTCAATCACCAGTCCTACATTGCGATGAGAATGTGTTTCATTAAATGCTTGTGCTTTAAGTAAATATTCAGAATTTGCAGAAGAGTCTTGCGCGTGCTTATCTTTGTTTTCACCGTGAACCGTTTCGTTCATGGCGTCAAAACATCTTTGCACAAACCATTCCTGATAATCTCTTTTATATGAAGACCATGTACCGCCCAGAATTAGCAATTCGATTTTGTCGGTAGGGTGACCCACTGCATGTAACGCATCCAGCCGTGAGCGTACTTGATCATATGGGTCAAATTGATGTTGCAACCCGCGCATTGCGCCGGGCTCGTCTGGCAAATATGATTTGGGCATACGCACATCAGTAGGACAAAAAATACATTTGCCCGGGCATGGATACGGCTTGGTTAAAACCGTCACCGTTGTCACGCCAGAAAGTGAACGCATGGGCTTCATGCGGATTTTTTCTAAAAAGCGTGCATCCTCTTCCACTTCTCCCGCCGCGACCATTTCTTTATACACTTCTACCAACACGGCTTTGCCCATGTAGCCGCCGCCCTTCAAGGGATAACGGCGCAGAGAATCAGTCGCGTTTTTGCCGGCGCGCACTTCTTCCAATACAATGCGCGCAATTTCTTTTTTCTCTGGGGTAGCAAAATGCGCCGCGCGCCAGAGTTCGATTCGATCAGGGTGTGTCGTCATGGTTGGTTTTTTTCCATAGCCTAAGAGTAAAATCACTTCGTAAATTGGTTAAGTCTTTATTTTCAAACATATTGGTGTGCAAGCCGCATTCTACTTTGCCGCGCCCTGCCCAACGTCCTGTGCGTTCATCATCGTTGACGCCAATTGCAACTGTACAAGGTGCACAGCCTACACTGCGATATCCTTTTTCCAAAAGAGGATGCGCAGGCAAATTATTTTCCTGTGCATATTGTTTTACCTCATCCTTTGTCCAATTTAACAATGGATTAACCTTGAGCAATCCATTGTCCTGTAACTCCAAAATATTTGCTTCAGCGCGCACTGCTGTTTGGTCACGGCGAATTCCGCTGATCCATGCTTTGATGTCTTTCAACGCTTTTTGCATCGGTTGAACCTTATGCAGGAAACAGCACAGGCTGGGATCCTCTAGCGGCAGCGTGCGAGTGCGGTGGTGCATAAAATCTTCCCAGCGTTCATCGCGATACAGATCAATCACATTTAATTTCCATTCAGAGCTGATCTGTTCTCTGAACATCAGTGTTTCCCAAAAATGATAGCCGGTATCCAAAAAGAAAACAGGCAGATCATGTTTAATGCGTGTGGCCATATGCAGCAACGGCATGCTTTGCGTTTGAAAAGACGAGCTCATCGCGATCTCGGGCCAAAATATAGTCACTGCCCATTGAATAATCTCTTGCGGAGTCTTATTTTCAAATTCCTGCGACAGTTTTTTTATTTCGTTCGCGTCAAACATGCCGGGATTATACCCGTTATAATCTTGCATCATGTCATTGCCCCCTAAAGGGGGTTGCGAGGCGGCTCTTGCTCTTACCGCCGACATCGTACTCGCAGAGTAAGCAATCTCATGCAATATGGAAACCGCTTCATGAATGTAGATACCGCCCAAAAACTCATCGAACTCAACCGCGAGTTCTACGATACATTCGGAGATTCGTTTTCAGCCACGCGCCAGCGCATTCAGCCCGGCGTGAGGCGTGTGATGCAAACTTTTAAAGGGGATGAAACGATTCTGGATCTTGGATGCGGTAACGGAGAATTTTCTCGTCAACTGGCATTATCCAACCATCACGGTTCGTATCTTGGTCTCGACTTTAGCCTGCCTCTGCTCCGAGATGCGCAATCTGCGCTGGAAGGTTTTTCTGCTAAATTTCTAGAAGTTGATATTACGAAGTTATCAAATACTTTTCCGTTTTCCATTCTCGATTCTCCATTCTTCATCACCACCGCTTTTGCCGTTCTCCATCACATCCCATCATTTGAATTACGCCTCAACATTCTACGCTTCACGCATCACGCATTACACGAAGATGGTTTATTCATTCATTCCAATTGGCAATTCTTAAATAGTGAAAAACTCAAGGCGAGAATCAAGCCCTGGGATGTTGTGTCAATTTCAAGTTCAGAGGTAGACGCGGGGGATTATCTGCTAGATTGGCGCAGTGGCGGCGAAGGTTTGCGGTACGCGCATCACTTTACCGAAGCTGAATTATCCGAGTTGGCGCGTGAAAGCGGCTTTGAGATTATTGATTCGTTTTATTCAGATGGTGAAAATAGTGAGTTGGGTTTGTATCAGGTCTGGAAGAAAAAATAAATATGCACCGCGGAGACGCAGAGAACACTGAGAAAAGATTTTAAGGCTCATTCTGCCCGAAGTACACATTGTCATCAATTGCAATATACAAAACATGATTGGGTCCATACGTCATTGAGCCCGCAACGCCTGACGAAATAGGGTTTGAAGCCCCAGTGACTGATTTCAATTGATTTTGTAATTCCATCGTGCGTGGCGCAATGCGAAAGACACTGCGGCTATCTGCATCCAATAAAAGAATGGATGGATCGGGCGGCGCAGAAAACATCATTTGTGTAATATGTGCTGTGCCAAATAAATCTGTATCTTGATAAGCAGGGAAGGGATTAATTAAAGGCGCGGGGTCTTGGCAACGCGTGGGCACGCTTTGAATGCGGCTATAAGAACATAAAGAGATGTGACCATCTGCGTGCAGAATATAAAGATCATCGCCACTGACGGCAATATCAATCGCATCTTGTAGCGCGGGGATTTGTCCACCAAAGAAAAAGTAGGGGCTGTCTACAAATGCGCCGCCGAGCCCAACATAAACCCACAATGCTGATGATTGTGAATCCAATACGTATAAGTTGCCTGCATCTAATGTCATTGCGGTAACGCGTCCCCAGTTGGTGATGGGCAATGGTAATGGAATTGCTTGCGCCACTTGCCCCGGCGCACAGTAAAGTAAATTCCCTGCGGCATCCACACCTAATAAAGTGGCATTGATCGAATTTGATAAAGGCAGAGTGAGAATATCTACCATCGCGCCAACCTGATAACTACCATAAGCATCAGGCTTGCAATTAAAAGCCGCATCTATTTGTAAGCCGCGGCTGGTGAGCGTTGCACGCATGACTGAACCTGATAACGCATCTAACATGAACAAATCTGTTTCGCTTGCCGCCATACGGCTGATCTGAATCCCCAGCCCATTACTAAATGCAGGAGTAAATTGCAAACGAGAAATTCCTAATAATTGATCGCGTTTTTGTTCGGCGTCCACGCGTAAGGCTGTGGTTTCATCTGTAACGCGGTATTCCTCTGCTGATTCGATATAGATCAAAACAGATTCCCATGCATCCCGTTGACTGGTAGGGTCGGTGATGATATTCGCTTGTTCGCGCGCGGCGCGGGCTTTGATGATACTTTCTTCAAATTGCGCGCTGCGCCCAAAACGGAAATAGACTACGCTTGCCATCGTCACAATGATCAATGGCACGATCACTGAAATGACAAACATATAGGCAGGAGACATGATGAATGATTCCCCTGTGCCAGAATCAGGCAAAAGACGAGGTAAGAATTTTTGCAATCCCTGACCGATGCTTTCATTGGCGCGGCGTGAAGCGCGGATACTGCGCACCATCACTTGCGCGGCTTTCTTTGTGCTTTCAGAGGGCTCAACAGGTTTTTGAATTTCAGGAGGCACAACCATTTTAGATTGTTCTATTTTTGGTTTTGAAACAGGCTCATCTTGCAATTGCGGAATTGATTCTTCGCGTGTTTTTGCGCGCGGAATCGAGGATGGAAATTCGCGTGGTGTTGTTGGGCTTGGCGCAACACTAGATTCAAAAACAGGTTCTGCAAGTGCGGGCTGAGGTGTTGATTCTGTTTCAATGGTTTGAGGCAGGTTGAGGCTTGCAGGGGAAGCGGCTGATATTTCAGCGGATGATTTTAAAATATTTAATGCGCCGTTTCCTGTTGTCGTTTGCATTAAGAGCGCGTGTAAATCTTCTTGTGTTTCGACAGTTAATTTTCTGCGTGTGCCTTCTAACGTAGATTGTTCAGGCGTTGAAAGCGTCGATGCCCAGCTGGAGGGGATTCTGCCTGAGATCAATAAACGATCATGTGGTTGTAGTTGCGCTTGGGTAAAGTAATGAGTTGCATTTTGACTTAAGCCCAAGCCTTTGCCAGAAAGCGCAGGCTCATAAATATGGCGTGCTTCATTAGAGTTAAGAATGTACGCGTGCATGGGCCCAGTGAGCAAAAGCGTGAGATTTGTGTCACGCAATACCAGCATACTTAACCAGCCCAATGCGTATTGCCCAAGCCCGCTGGATTTCATATTGCGTTGCAGTAAAACCTGATTGATCGATTCTGTGGCTGAACGCAGCGCCGCGGTGATGGCTCCCTGTGTTTGATAAAAGCCTGTCGCGGCGGTACTCGCCAACTCAAAATATTCTGTTGTGCTAAAAACAGCAGTGCCTGTTAAAGCAAGATATACAATGAGACGATCCTGCTCGCGCCCACGTGCGGCTTTGCGCGGAGGCAGTACAGCCAGCAAGCCCGGCATGTTTGCAGGTTCCTGTCCATTGATTCTGTAAAGGGGGGAGATATGAAGGTCTAATGCCACAGCAGTAAGATTCTTTAAAAGATAAGCATCATTATACTGGTAAAATCAAATGCTTCTCAATGGGCAAAACTGACCATCAACAAAACCCTAAAGGTTTTTTAAACCTTTAGGGTTTCTATATGAAAACGGAACAAACATGCAATTTACACTACACAAAGATTTTTCAGAAATAAATGAAACCGAGTGGAACACTCTGGTTGAGCAATCAATTACAAATGTTCCTTTTCTTAGGCAAGAATATCTCAGCGGCTGGTGGCAAACGCGCGGCGGCGGTGAATGGCAAAATGCACAATTGATTCTTATTTCTGCACGCGACGAAAATCGCCTGGTAGGAATTGCCCCTCTATTTCTATCTGAGCATGATGGTCAACGTGCGCTCATGCTCCTTGGCAGTATCGAGATTTCAGATTACTTGGACTTTATCGTGCGCAGTGATGATCTATCGCGCTTCGTTTCTGCGCTAATCGATTTCCTCGCTTCTTCCCTCGCCGATCACTGGCACGGCTTCGATTTATATAACCTACCCGATTCATCTCCCACTCTAGCCGCCCTCAAAGCGGATTCTGCTCAACGAGGCTGGGCTTATCACGAAGAAATCTATCATCCTTCATTATATATTCCATTAAGCGGTGATTTTGAAGCATATCTTGCAGGTGTAGAGAAAAAACAACGCCACGAAATTCGGCGCAAGATGCGCCGCGCTGAGGAAAGCAATCGAGGTGTACGTTGGTATATTGTGCACAACTCACAAGATATTAATACTGAGATCGACTCGTTTATTAGCTTAATGGAACATGATGCGCAGAAACAAGAATTTCTCACGCCTGCCATGCGTGAACAAATTAGCAATGTGATCCGCACTGCCAATCAACATGGCTGGCTGTGGCTTGCCTTCTTGGAAGTGGATGGTCAAAAAGCCGCGGCAATGTTCTGTTTTGATTACAATAACAAACTATGGGGTTATAACTCCGGAGTTAATCGTGATTTTATGGATGTATCTCCGGGCTGGGTGTTGCTGGCTTATATTCTGCAATGGGCATCAGAAAATAATCGCACTGAATTTGACCTTATGCGCGGAGATGAAGAATATAAATATCGCTTTGGGGCGATCAAGCGTTTTGTGATGCGAGCTAAACTGACAAGGGCATAATTGACCAGTTTTATTGCAATTTGTCTGTAATTCTCAAGCGCTTGTGGCGCGCAAGTGCGTTTTAAATTTATGCTATACTCATGCTTAATTATGGAATCACCGCGCAATTACTGGCCGCAGTGGGCTGAACTTCTCAAAAAATATAGACTAGAGGGTTTTGTTGTCCGTTTGCTTGAAGATGGCGGACCCCTAACTTTGATTGGCGCACAAGCTTTATACTTTGGGCGGACTTTTTTCGTTCCTGAACAAATGGATGCCATCGCCTATACCCTTGAAACCGAAGACGAATCGCACGCCTTTGCCGCCTATTTAATAAAGGCAGGCGCATTATGATGGAATTACTCATTCTTGGGCTTTGTTCCTTTCTTTTGCTTGTTATCACAATATTCAAACGAAGACAAAAAAAACAATCTTATAAACGTGTTATCCCTGCTTTTGATAATTTAAAGCGAGCTATTGGTTTAAGCGTTGAAGATGGAACCCGTCTGCATGTTTCTATTGGGCGTGCAGATTTACTTGATTCAAAAATGATGTCTGCCATGGCAGGGCTGGGCATATTGCGCAGTCTTGTGGAAAGAACTTCTGTCAGTGATAAGCCGCCAATCGTAACGGCGGGTGATTCTGCGTTGGCAATGCTTGCGCAAGATACGTTGCAGGCAGGTTACGAAGATGCCGGCGCTGAAGATTTATACCGCGCTTCGACAGGCAGGCTAAGCGGCATGGGGCAGTTTGGATATGCGGCTGGAGTTATGCCTATTATCCGCGATGAAAATGTTTCTGCTAGTTTGTTAATCGGGCATAGTGGCGTTGAAACGGCGTTGTTGATCGATGCCGCTGAGCGTGAAAATGCCTTCAATGTTTTTGCAAGCGATGATTTAGCCGCTCAGGCAATTTCTTATGCGGCGGCACAAGAGCCCGTATTAGGCGAAGATGTATTTGCCGCTGGCGCTTATTTGGGTGCAGGCGCATCTCATGAAGCAAGTATTACAGTACAAGATATTTTACGCTGGCTCTTAATTGCAGGATTAATTACAGGCGCAGCACTTAAATTTGTTGGGGTGATTTAATGCGCGCGCTAGCTGTTCTTATTGCTGTGTCTGTTGGTTTGGTGACCTTGGCCGGGTATTTTTTACCAGTTCAGGTGCCTTTTTTAAACTTAATATTAAGTTGGGCGTTGATCATGGCTGGCACTGCGACATTTATTGGAGTTTTTAATTTAATCTCAATGCATGGCTTGAAAATTACACGGCGCGAAAAAGGAAGCGGATATAGCGTGTTTCTTATTCTTGCAGTATTTTCTACCTTTGCACTTGGTTTGTCATCGAGTCCAACGGGCGTTCCTTTAACTTTTTTGTTTAATGCGATCATTTTGCCAACACAAACATCTTTAATGGCTGTTTTGGCTATTACTTTGCTTTACTCTGCAATTCGTCTGTTGCGATACCGCCCTACAATGATGAGTATTGTCTTTTTGATTTCTGTTATCGTCATTCTGCTGGGATACGTTACTTTGCCTTTTGGTGATGTGCCGATAATAAGCACATGGATTCGTCCATGGGTTATGCAAGTGTTGGCAGTAGGCGGCGCACGCGGATTGTTGCTTGGCATTGCTTTAGGTACATTGGTGACAGGACTGCGCGTGCTCTTTGCAGTAGACCGTCCTTATGGCGGGGGGAATAAATAATGAACGATATTAAATGTCCCATTTGCGGCGAGATGAATTCTGCAAATAGCGAGACTTGTTCTAATTGCCTTTCGCAATTACGGCAAGGCACAGATGCCTTGCGTGACCTAGGCAAGAGACCTATTCAACCAGGGCAAGTGCCAACGAAAAAGACCACCTCAGAGTTGGAACCTATATTGCCTCAATGGCTGCAGGATGCGCGCTCTCAAACGAGTAGTACGCCTTCTTGGCAAGAAGGTGATAACAATCCGCAAATTAATAATCAGATGCCTTTACAGCAACCACCGAAGCCTTCGGTTGGAGCTAAGCCAGTTGCGTCTTCTGGCTTGCCGGATTTATTGGCGGGCTTGCAATCACAGGCAAATGAAGAAGAAGATGAATTGCCATCTTGGTTAACCGGGCTTGCTGGCGGTGTTGAACCCACCAAAGCGAAGCCTCAAGAACCTCCTTCGTTTGGGTCTCGTAGAGTTGAATTGCGCGGCGGCACCGGTCAATTGCCTCCTTTGAAAAATCAAAGTGAATCTGCGGCAGCGCCGCGTATCACTGCAACACAAGCACCCTCTGAAAAGCGCGGTGGGACTGGGGAGTTACCTCCCTGGCTTGCTGAAACGATGGCTAATGATGTACGAGGACAGACGACGGATGATTTGCCGGGTTGGCAAGCGCCTTCAGTGCAGGGTGGGGTGCCAGAAGCGGCTCAAAGCGTTGATACGTTTGGGGTGGGGCTGGCAGGTTTGGGTGAGTCTGATGCGCCTGTGGTAGATAATTCGTTTGCACAATCTGGCGGTTTAGATTGGATGAATGGATTGCAATCTGCTGGTGAGTCGGCTGAGTTTAAAGATGATGTTCAAGATCAATCTCCGTTTGATAGTGGAACGCCCGATTGGTTAAGTGGAAGTGGAGTACCTGCTGTTGCTACTAGCGTTTCAAATGATACGCCAGACTGGTTAGCAAGTTTAGATGCGGGTCCGGCGCAATCAGACGTTGTTGAGCAAGCGTCTTCCAGTGATA
The DNA here is from genome assembly GCA_009885945.1 of Anaerolineaceae bacterium. Classification (GTDB taxonomy): domain Bacteria; phylum Chloroflexota; class Anaerolineae; order Anaerolineales; family Villigracilaceae; genus VFJR01. Next base: position 10,855 of record VFJR01000050.1, on the reverse strand, counting down.
CCCCAAGTTGGTTGTCGGCATTCGAGTCGCCTTCTGTGCAGCCAGCTGTGGTTAATGATGCTCCGTCATTGAGCAATGATGATGCGCCGGCTTGGTTATCTGGATTGGGCTCGGAGCAATCATCGTCTTCTGCATTTTCTGAGCCGCCAGTTGCTCCTGTTTCTTCAGCGTCGGCTACACCAGATTGGATGAACGATTTAGGTTCTCCATCTAATGTGCCTGTTGTTAGTGCGTCTAACGACAATCTTAACTCCTTGTTTAGTGAGACACCGGATTGGTTATCGAAAGTGGAGGGGGGCAACCCTGTAACGGATCCGTTTTTTGGGAAGGCAGATACATCGAATGCTTTTGCTCCGGGCACGATGGATGATGTTGCGCCTGCTGATTTGCCTTCTTGGGTGCAAGCCATGCGCCCAGTGGATACTTCCGTAATTTCAGGGTCTCAAGCATCAACTCGCAGCGGTGCATCAGAGGCAAAAGGTCCATTGGCTGGCTTGCAAGGTGTTTTGCCTGCAATGTCATTTTTGCCAACTAGTAAACCCCGTGCCTATTCGATCAAATTACAAGCAACTGATGAGCATCAGGGACACTCAGCTCTGATGGAGAAAATCATTGAGGCGGAAACTACTCCTCTGCCAATTGTTTCCATAGAACGCGTGATTTCTCAGCGCGGGTTACGCAGGTCTTTATTCGTTATTTATGCTTTGATGATTATCGCTGTTTTACTTGTGCAAACCAGAATTTTCTCTTTGCCTGTGGCAGTACCGATTGAAATTAATTCTGCTATATCGGTTGCGGAGAATATTGCGGAAAATTCGCCTGTACTGGTTGTCTTTGATTATGACCCCGGCTTATCAAGTGAAATGGAAGCGATTGCGGTTCCGCTTGTGGATCATATGATTCTATTAAAACATCCGCGCTTAACTTTTGTTTCTACATCCCCATATGGTGATGCTTTGGCAGAACGATTTATCTCAGTCTCTTTGCGTGATCGCAACTACCAGCGTGGAATCCAATTTGTGAACTTTGGCTATCTGCCGGGCGGGTTGGCGGGTGTGCGTGTTTTTGCCTCTGCTATGCCGCAAGGTGGTTTTTCAGATGTGACAGCCATTAATCAGTTCTCTGCAATTGTAGTGATCACGGATAATGCAGATGATGGGCGTGTATGGATTGAGCAAACCAATGGATTGCGCGGCAGCGCGCCAATTTTGATTGCCTCCAGTGCACAAGCAAGCCCGATGTTATATCCATATTATCGTTCTGGGCAGGTTGCAGGCATGATCAATGGATTGCATGGCGCAGCGATTGTTGAACAAAGGAACGCAGGCTTGCCCGGTACTGCGCGCCGTTACTGGGATGCTTATGCCATTTCCTTGTTCTTGGCGGTGGGCTTCATTTTGCTTGGCGGTTTGTGGAATTTATTCGCGGGTTTAAATGCCAAAAAACTGGAGGCGCAGTAAATGCCAGTTTCACTTGACTTCATCGGCGGCGTTATAGGTTTTGCGTTTACGATCATGATATTAAGTTATTTGATCGGTGATAATCCTTTGTATCGAATTGCATCTTATACGTTTGTGGGCGTTTCGGCTGGCTATATTGCCACAATAGCATATTGGCATGTTTTATTGCCCAAGCTTATACTTCCATTTATTAGCGGTGGTTCTTCAGAGCGTTTATTGTTGGGAGTCCCTTTATTATTTAGCACATTGGTATTAATGAAGATATCGCCGCGGTTGACACGGCTGGCTTCCCCCGCAATGGCGTATTTAGTAGGTGTGGGTACCGCGCTTGCTATTGGCGGAGCATTAAGCGGAACTTTGGTTCCTCAATTTTTTAGTTTGATTAACGCTTTCGATGCAGATATTGCCACGGCACGCAATGCCAATTTTTTAGAAGAGCTGGTAGAAGGCGGCATTATATTGGCTGGCGCGATTAGCACTCTTGTTTATTTCCATTACGGCGCTAAAAAACATTCTGAAGACGGCGCTGTCAAACGAATGGGTTTGATCGAACTGCTTGCCTGGGTTGGTAGTATTTTTATTGCCATCACTTTAGGCGTGATCTTTGCAGGTGTTTTTTCTGCTGCGGTAACAGCATTGATCGAACGCGTGCATGTTGTGCTTCTTTTTATCTTTTCATTGATTGGACCTGTATAGTTCATGCCTGTTTCCTTGATTGACGGCGAATCCTTATTAGCGATTGATGTTGGCGCTACATCTACACGCGCAGTTTTATTTGACGTGGTGGATGGTCAATACCGCTTCATATCTCATGGTTCTGCTCCATCTACTGCCGACGCGCCCATTCGAGATGTGAGCGAGGGTGCGCGCAATGCGATTGAAGCTTTACAAACAGTAACAGGCCGCACCCTTTTAGATGTAAATCGAAATCTAATTGCGCCTGCTCAAGGCACTGGCACCGGCGTGGATGCGCTGGTGGTCACAATTTCTGCAGGACCTACTCTTAAATCTGTGATCGTTGGTTTACTGGCAGATGTTTCACTGGAAAGTGCGCGGAAACTTTCCGAGACCATTTATGCTACGGTTGTAGATGCAATTGGATTAAATGACCACCGCCCATCTGACCAGCAAATTGATACGATTCTGCGTTTACGCCCTGATCTGATCATTATTACCGGCGGCACAGATGGAGGCGCGTCACTTTCTATTCAAAAAATGCTTGAGCCTATTGGCTTAGCTTGCTATTTATTGCCCGAAGAAAAACGCCCATCTGTTTTATATGCCGGCAACCAAAAATTGCAGGAAGGCGTAAAAGGCTCATTGGGTTCATTATTCAAAGACCTGCACTTCGCCTCGAATGTACGCCCATCCCTTGATACCGAAGATCTTGAACCAGCCGCTCGCGAACTAAGCCGTATGTATGTAAACATTCGCAAAAAGCAATTAAAAGGTTTGGATGTATTGGATACATGGGCTACCGGACAAGTCTTGCCAACCGGCTACGCTATGGGACGCATGATGCGTTTTCTCAGCCGACTTTACAGCACATCAAAAGGCATTCTTAGTGTAGATATTGGTGCTTCTGCCTCTGTAATTACTGCGGGCTTTCACGGTAAATCTACTTTATCTGTATATCCGCAATTTGGATTAGGTGAAAACCTGCCTCTTTTATTACAACATACAACACTAGAAAATATATTACGCTGGTCGCCTCTGGATATTTCAGCCGGCGTCTTGCGCGATTATCTATATCAAAAATCGTTATATCCATCTGCTATTCCTGCCACAGTGGAAGATCAAGCCATATCCCAAGCGATTGCGCGAGAAGCATTATCGCTTGCCATGCGTAAAGCTCAGGCAGATTTTCCAAGGAGCGCGGCAACATTGCGCCCGGGCATGTTACCCCTCTTTGACCCGATCCTCGCTGGAGGGGGTGCCTTGAGCGATTCTGGTAACCCAGGTCATGGACTGATGTTATTGTTGGACGCTATTCAACCTATTGGGATTACAACCGTTATCATTGATCAAAATAATTTATTGCCGTTGTTGGGCGCTGCATCCAGCCGCAATAGCTTACTGCCGGTACAAGTCCTTGAAAGCGGCGCTTTCCTCAGCATTGGCACGGTGGTTGCACCTGTGATTAAAGCCAAGTACGGCACTACTATTTTGCGCGCAACTTTGACCTATGAAAACGAAACCAAAACACGCGTAGAAGTAAAGTTTGGCAGTATTGAAGTTTTACCATTGTCCAATGGCGAATCAGGTGAGCTTACTCTTCAGCCGCTTGCCCGCGCGGATGTTGGATTTGGCTCAGGGCGCGCTGGCAAGATTCAGGTCAGTGGAGGCGCGTTGGGCGTTGTCATTGATGGGCGCGGCCGTCCTCTTCAACTTCCTGATGATGCCGTGCGCCGTCGTGAGCTTATCAAAAAATGGCAATGGACTTTGGGTGGAGGTTAATTTATGTACGCACCAATGTATCACGTCATTGCTCTAACTACCATCATGCGCGAACGGCTTTTGCCGGTGAACGGCGAGGTGCTGGCACGGGTGGGGCAGAAGGTTAGCTCATCAGACGTAGTGGCTGAGGCAACTTGGGCGCGTGAACATGCTTTGTTAGATATTGCCAAGACTTTGCGTGTATCGCCTGCCAAAGCCGATAAGATGTTAAAAGTTAAAGAAGGTGACCGCGTTAAAGCCGGCGCAGATATTGCAATTGGCAGTGGGTTATTTCCGCGTGAAGTGCGAGCTCCGCGTGAAGGAAAAGTAGTTTTGGCTGGCAGCGGACAAGTGTTATTGGAACTTGCGCAAACTCATTTTCAATTGCGCGCTGCTATGCCCGGCACAGTGATGCAGGTGATTGAAAAGCGCGGTGTTCTTATTCAGGCGATAGGCTCGCTGATTCAAGGTGTGTGGGGCAACGGCAGAGCAGACGCAGGCACACTGGTTAATCTTGCAGAAAAACCAGACTCTATTTTCAATGGCGACAAAATGGATGTAAGTATGCGCGGCTCCATTATCCTTGGTGGCATCTGTAAAGATGCCGAGGCTTTGCAAGTTGCCGCAGAAGTTCCTGTGCGCGGTTTGATTCTTGCCAGCTTATTTCCTTCTTTAATTCCTTTGGCACGTGAAATGAAATATCCCATCATGCTCACAGATGGATTTGGTTCTATTCCAATGAACTCTGCGGCATTTAAACTTTTATCTACCAATGCAAAACGGGAGATTACTGTAAATGCTGAATTACTTAATAGATACTCAAGCACCCGTCCCGAAGCGATCATCACATTGCCTGTTTCGGTGGAACCAGCGCCACATTCCGATTTTGAAATATTTACCATCGGTCAACAAGTTCGTTTGCGCCGCCCGCCTGCCATGGGAAGTTTAGGTTCTATTGTTTCGCTCAAGCCGGGCTTAAGTGTTTTGCCTAGCGGCTTACGCGCCCAGTCCGCCGAAGTTAAACTAGAAAATGGCGAAAACGTTTTAGTGCCTCTTGTTAACCTTGAAGTTGTGGGATAATAAGAAAAACTGCACAAGAGATTTCATTCAGGAGAATAACCCATGTACGAAGGCGAAGAAGTTTCATACGAAGATGCACCACCAGAAGAAGCCAGCAACCGCACATTTTTGATCGCGGCTGGTATTCTTGGCGGTATTGTGCTTTTATCGATTGCCTGCCTTGCGGGGTACTTGCTTTTCTTCCGTGGAAGCGGCACGCCCGATGTGGTTGTAGATGCAGGAGCAACGACTAATGCGCAGATCAACGAAGCATTGACTGCTACCATGCAGGCACAACTTAGCATGCCTAGCGCCACAGCGACTGCAACAAATACTCCTGTATTGCAAGGCACAAATACTTCCATTCCCTTCCTTACCAATACCCCAGACCCATCCACTGCTACTGTAGCGGCGGGCCTCACTCAGGTGGAAAAAGCCAGGTTAACGATAGTGCCCACAGGGACACGATTACCCGGTCAGTTGGCAAATACAGGTTTTATGGATGATTATGGTGTGCCCGGTCTAGTCGTGATGGGCTTGGCGTTTATGCTTGTCATTATGCTTGTCCGCCGCTTGCGCGAAGCCTCTGTAAGAAATCAATAATACTTTTTCAAAAAATAAAAAAATGCCGCAAACATAATTTGCGGCATTTTTTTATTTAATGCGCCATTCATATAAAACGTCGGGGCATTTTTCTTCATTATTCGAGCCGTCATTAAATGCGATCGCTGTAAAACCATGCCGTTCATAAAACCTGCGCGCACCTGTATTGGCTTGAAATGTATACAAGCGAATCGGGGAGCCCAGCATGGTTTTTGCCCGCTCCATAAATTGGCTGCCAATCCCAAGCCCCACTGCGCGCGGATGAATATATAACTGATCAATCCAGCCTGCCGTTTCAGCGCGCGTTAATGACATCATCCCAATCACAGAATTGTTGAGCAGAGCCACATGTGTTTCAGTATGTGAGATCAAATAGTCCGCGATCCATTTGCGTACATTTTCATCAGAATGAGCAGATTTTGTGAAAGTAAAAAACTCTTTCCATGCCGCAAGATATACAGCACTGATCTCAGACGCATCAGCATCTGCGGCACGCCTAAAAAATAACATTGTTCACATCGCAATTTTACATCGTTTGCGGTAAAATCTTGCACAAATGTTCTAATGACAAGCGGTGAGATTCATGCCAATAGACTATCAGCAAATTTACACACAAATCAAAGAGATCGGCAAAGGCGCAAAGGAAAGAAGAAAGAAGAAAGAAGATGCGCAAGCCTCGGCGCGTCAGTTGCTGGCTGTTTATGATTCTCAATTGGATTTATTGCGCTCCAAAATTGATACTGCCAAACAAGCCGATTCCAACATCCGCTGTGCTTTGCCGATTAATGAAAACCTCGCATCTTCCTACCCCGCACCTGATTCGGTTATTCAAGCTACCTTAATCGCCGCAGACGGTTCGCAGGTCAACCCCGATAGACATGCGGCAATTCAGTTTTGCGTGGTGAATGTTGGTGCGATTCAAATGAAACTAAACTCAGGGGAAACACCAGAAATATTTACCGATACCGAATTGCTCTATGGTGATGATCTTTTGCCAAATGGCTTTCCACTTTCTGATGGGTTGGTTGCGTTAAAACGTGATCTTGCTGAAAGAACGAAATTGGATGAGTTATCTAAAGAAATTCAAGGTTCAGTGGTTACTTTTACAGACGGACCGATTGAGCTATGGGGCGCAAAAGGGGAAGACGCAAATTCATATGAAGCGATCGTTCAAAAATATCTTGGCGTGCTTTCTCGATTACAAGGGCGCGGAGTCATCACTGCGGGCTACGTTGATAAGCCAAGTGCCGATCTGGTCGTACACTTGCTCGAAATAGCATCCGCCGATCCTGAGCAAATTCAAAAACTGCGGGATTTTCATCCATTGCGCAGTGTCAGTGATCGTTGGTTGTTCGGTGAGCAGAAAAATCCATTACTGCCGCCAGGTCACCGCTCGGCAGTATTTGGGATTCAATCTAGTTCTGAAAAAAAATATACAGGAACTTTGTCATTACACTTCTTCTATTTGAATGTTGGCACAGAAGGACATCCCTGGCCCGTGCGTGTGGAGATTCCCAAATGGGTGGCAGATGATAAAGAGAAGTTGGATTTGTTACATTCCGTTTTGGTTGAGCAATGCCGCATGATGGGCAGTAAACCCTATCCATATTTATTACATCGCGCACATGAGACTGCCGTTGTCAAAATGGAAGAGAAGCAACAGATTGAAAAAATGCTGGCAATGGAATTGCGTAATCACGATGAAGAAATGGATGGTATTTCTAATAAGAGTTCTGCGAAAGGTTTGCAGGGAAGAACAAAACGATAATCGCAAAGCCCCCCTCCGCCCTATCGGGCACCTCCCCCAAATACGACATGGATATTTTGAATCATCATCCTAATTTTTTATGTCGTATTTGGGGGAGGATGGGAGGGGGCAGGAGAATGAAAAAATGCCAAATGAAATAGAAATCGGACGTTTACTTCGCGCAGGGACAACGGGCTTTGTGGCGGGTTGCCGCGTGTCTCAGTTAACGGTGCCAGCTTTCGGGGCGTTGGTGCGCGCGCCGTTGAATGATGGCTATCAGGTGTATGGATTAATTCACGATATTCACATTGACGATGATGGGTTGGTGCGCCAGTTGGTGACATCCAATAATGTTAGTGATGATGTCATGCGCGATAACCGCGAGAATCGTATCGTACCCGTCGAGATGTCTGTGCTGGCGGTGGGATATGAACAAGATGGCAAGGTGCATCACCTTCTGCCGCCCCGTCCGCCGTTGAGTTTGGATGTGGTCTATTTGTGCGATGATAAAGATTTAGTGCGGTTCACGCAAAAGTTTGGATATTTCCGTCATATCTTGAACAGCAAAGATGTGCCCATTGGAGAAGTACTTGCGGCGCATATTTTGCAAGCGGGAAGGGCATGGAGAATGAACAGCGGAACCCTTCGACAAGGCTCAGGACAAGCGTGGGTAGAAAGTGCGACGCAGGAAGTGATTACCTTGCTGCGCGATGATTACCCAACGTTGATGAGCGTGTTGGGTGCTTTGGCGGATATTTCTTAAATTTTAGTTACATCTGGTGGTCGAGTAGACGGCGTGCTCTTTCGCCGTCGTATCGAGACCACATTCTGCGATGATAGGACTTGCTGGTTTCGATACGCCCTTCGCAAAGAACGCTCAGGGCTACTCAACCAGCGGGTGCTGTGAGGAATGGAGAGGTATTTATGGAACAAAGAACTCAAATCGGTTATTTAGTAGGCGGCGGATTAAAAGAAAATTTCCGCGTACGGCTGACGATCTCTCCGCAAGAAATACAAGAGGGCGCATTTGTCGTGATTCAAAGCGGAGATTGGAATTACTACGGTATTGTGACCGATATCAATTTGGGTGCAACTGATCCGCGTTTTGCAGATGAACAGACCGAAGTCCGTTTCCCCGCATATATTGCCAATGCGTTGCATGGACAAACCTTATACGCCAACCTTGAAATATTGCCAAACTTAATGCTTGAGATTGGACCAGAAATAGGCAGTCCTGAACATAAGGATTGGCGTGGAAAAATTGACGCGGGATTAAAAGATGAGCCGCATATTTTGCCCGTTAAAAATATTCCGCCGCATCACGCACAGGTCTATTTGGCAAATGAAGGCGACATTGCTGAGATTTTCGGTAAAGATGAAAAAGAATTCTTTGAAATAGGGCAAACTCGTGAACAGGATATCCCCGTTCGAATTGATTTGAAGAAATTTGTCCAACGATCTTCGGGCATATTTGGCGCAACAGGTTCAGGGAAATCCTTTTTGACGCGCGTGGTACTTGCAGGTTTGATTAACAAAACAGATGTATCTTTGCTGGTATTCGATATGCACAACGAATATGGCTACACCTATAACCCGCCTGAAGGCGGCAATGCGGTGCCCGGCTTGAAGGATAAGATGGGCTCAAAGGTGAAGATTGTAGGCTTAGGTCGAGGAAAGGATGCGATGTATCAGGGAAATACACCTGATATTAATTTAGAAATCGCCATGAGTGATATTCATACGGGCGATATTGAAATTCTTTCTCAGGAATTAAATCTGCGTGAGACTACGCCCACTACATTAGCCGCATTGTTTAGCAGGTTTGGCTCAAATTGGTTTCGAGAATTTATGAAATTAGAATCCATGCCGAAACAAAAAGACGAGGAAGGTAAATCGTTTTATGCGGACGGCAGTTTGGAAGGCTGGGCAGAAAGCGCGGGGATTCATATTGAAGCCGCTAAAGGCTTGTATTCGCGTTTGAACAGCCGCGTGAAGGGTTTGCCCTATCTGGTGGAAAAACCAGCCAGTGACGCGGTCAGCCAGATCGTTAATTCGCTGCAAAATGGACATAGCGTGATTCTTTCTTTTGGAACTCATGACAATGACCTTGATTATTTGCTTGTTGCCAATATTCTTACGCGCCGCATTCGCGAAGTGTGGGAGCAGAAGACCAACGAATATCATCGTACAAAAGACCAAAGTCAACTGCCGCGTCCTCTGGTGATTGTGATCGAAGAAGCGCATAAACTGCTAAACCGTGAAATGGCTTCGCAAACAACTTTCTCGAAAATCGCCAGAGAATTGCGCAAATACTATGTCACACTTTTAATTATTGACCAGCGCCCCTCGCAAATTTACGATGAAGTTATGTCTCAGCTTGGAACACGTATCAGCGGCTGGCTTGGCGATGACAATGATATTCAAGCCGTCTTATCGGGTTTATCGGGTCGTGAAGCATTGAGGGGCATGTTGGCTCGTTTGCAATCGGGCAAGGAAGTTCTGTTGCTTGGTCCCTGGGGCGTGCCGATGCCTTTGCCTGTTCAGTCACGCAGGTATGATGATGCGTTTTGGAAGGAATTGCTTAAGAGAGGCAAGAAGAGCGAGGCGCAGAATTTGAAGGAGTTGGGATTTTAGCGCATCGTGGTAAAATCTTACTAGTAAGAAAAGGAGAAAACCATGGAAACATTAGCCACCACCCGCATGTCTTCAAAGGGACAGGTTGTCATCCCTGAAACCATTCGCAAACGTCTCAAATTGGAAGAGGGCGCGCAATTTGTTGTTGTAGGCAATGCAGATGTTATCATCCTGAAAGCTATTGCCATGCCCGATCTAGGCGAATTTGACGCGCTCATTCAACAGGCGCGCAAGCAGGCAAAAGAATCGGGCTTAAAACCGAAAGATATCAAGGCTGCCATCGCAAAGGTACGGGGACATAAATGAAGATCGTTCTGGATTTGAAAGTCGTGATGGATACCAACGTATTTGTCTCTGGTATCTTTTTTAGTGGGACACCTTATCAAGTTCTCAGAGCATGGCAGTCAGGCGAGTTTGAACTGGTTGTTTCACAGGAAATATTGGATGAATACAAGAGAGTTGGGGAATCTTTGGGAGAAGACCGCCCTGCAATTGACTGGAAACCAGTTTTCAACTTTGTGCTTGAACATGCAAAAGTCTACAAGCCTGCCACTCTGAAAGAACCTGTTTGTGAAGACCCTGATGATGATAAGTTTTTTGCCTGCGCGCTGGCAAGCGGGAGCAAGATCATCATCAGCGGAGATAAGCATTTGTTGAAAGTCTCTGGCTGGCAGGGGATTCAAGTCTTGAAACCGCGCGAGTTTGTGGATTTGTATTTGATATGATTCGGACCACTTTCGCAACCATCGCGCGTGAATTGCGCAAATACTATGTCACACTTTTAATTATTGACCAGCGCCCTTCGCAAATTTACGATGAAGTTATGTCACAGCTTGGAACGCGTATCAGCGGCTGGCTTGGCGATGATAATGATATTCAAGCCGTCTTATCGGGTTTATCGGGTCGTGAAGCATTG
>VFJR01000033.1 GCA_009885945.1 Anaerolineaceae bacterium | reverse complement strand
TTGACTCCCGCCATAGTTTGGCAGGACACTCGAGGTGAATCCGTCTGCAAGAAACTCGCATCTCAATTTGACCCAAACCTGATTCGCCAAAAGACAGGTTTACTACTCGACAGCTACTTCTCGGCGCCCAAATTGAAGTGGGCGTTTGAAAATAATCCAGAGATTCGCGAAAAAGCACATGCGGGCAAATTGCTATTCGGCACTACTGAAACATGGGTGATCTGGTGCCTGACTAGTGGAAAATTACACGTGACAGACCCATCTACGGCTTCGCGCACTTTGCTTTTCAATATTAATACGCTTGACTGGGACAATGATTTATTGGCGTTATTTGATATTCCGCGCAGTATTCTGCCAGAAGTGAAGCCATCTGCTGGGTATATTGGTGATGTAGATTTTGGAAATGGAAAACCATTGCCGTTGCACGCCTTACTTGTAGATCAACAAGCCGCTTTATTTGGTCAGGCGTGTTTCAAAGCAGGGCAGATGAAATGTTCCTTTGGCACAGGCAGTTTTCTTTTAATGAACATTGGAGATAAGCCAAAACTTTCTAACAATGGTTTGCTTACCACTGTTGGGTGGAATTTTAATGGGCAGACTGCTTATGCTTTTGATGGAGGCATTTTTGTAACAGGATCCGCTGTCCAATGGCTGAGAGATAACTTGAAGGTGATTCCAGATTCTCAGTCGAGTAATGAAGCGGCGCATAAATCTACAGATTTGGGCGTGGTAATCGTACCTGCATTGCAAGGGCTTGCCGCGCCGCATTGGCGCACGGATGTACGCGGCGCTATGTTTGGATTAAATCGCAGTACCAGCTCGGATGATATTGTGCGCGCTACATTGGATGGCATTGCCTGCCGCGTTTATGAAGTGGTTACAGCGATGTCTCACGATGCAGGAAAATCACCCCCGCATTTGAAAGTAGACGGCGGACCTTCGGGCAATCCATATTTGATGCAAATGATCGCGGATTTGTTGGAGCTCGAAGTACATGTTTCTGCGGCATTGGAGGCAACTGCAATTGGAATTGCAAACCTTGCAGGCGTTTCTGCGTTGGGTACAAGTTTTGACACCTTGGCAAAAAGCTGGAGTGCAGAAAAAGTTTATTTACCAAAAATGAAAAAAGAAGAAAGAGAAAAGAAACTACAGCAATGGAAAAAAGCGGTTCAAGCTGTAAAGGTTTTTCATGGCGAGTAATGTCATTGCGAGGAGGGCATTTGTTCTTCCTGACGAAGCAATCTCGCACGCCATGATGGAGATTGCTTACTCTGCGAGTACGATGTCGGGCAAAGAGCAAGAGCGCCCTCGCAATGACATTGTTGTTTACGATATTGCAATTATCGGTGCGGGAGCAGTGGGCTGTGCGATTGCGCGGGAGCTTTCGCGTTATAAGTTAAATATTGCGTTGATTGACGCAAATCCTGATGTAGGGATGGGTACATCCAAAGCCAGCACTGCTGTTTGGCATACCGGCTATGACGCAAAACCAGACTCGCTTGAGTCAAAACTATTGCAACGCAGTTATCCATTGACGGGTGCATTTATGCGCGAATCCAATATTGCGCATGAATTGATCGGCGGTATTTTGATTGCATGGAATGAAGAAGAACTGGCTGTTTTGCCGCAATTACTTGAGCAAGCTATAGAGAATGGGGATATGGATTGTTATTTGATCAATAAAGATGAAGTTTACGGAAGAGAACCAAATTTAGGGGAAGGCGCTTTGGGCGGGATGGTTGTTCCGCGCGAAGGGATATTGTGCACCTATTCGATACCGATTGCGTGTGCGTATCAGGCAGTGCTCAATGGTGTGGAATTATTTCTTAATCATCGAGTATTGAACATTAATAGAGAAAATGATCTTTGGGTTTTGGATGATGACCCGTTCGACAGGCTCAGGGCAGGAATTTGCGCACGTTATATTATTAATGCTGCGGGGTTATTTTCAGATGAAATTAACGCTTTGGTTGGTAAGACCAACTTCACGGTCAAGCCGCGACGCGGGCAGTTGATCATTTTTGATAAATTGGCGCGGAATTTGGTTAATCATGTTTTGCTTCCAGTGCCTACATCTAAGACAAAGGGAGTATTGATTACGCCGACTGTTTATGGAAATGTGCTTTTGGGACCGACTGCTGAAGAAGTAGATGATAAATCTGCTACGCAAACAACCGCCAACGGATTGCAAATGTTGATTGATAAAGGCAGATTTATTTTGCCGCGCTTGGTGGCTGAAGAAGTGACGGCAACTTATTCTGGACTGCGCGCGGCAACAGAATTTAGCGATTATCAAATTGAATTGGATGTTGATAAAAAATATATTTGCGTTGGCGGGATTCGTTCTACGGGGATTTCTGGCGCTTTGGGAATCGCGGAGTATGTTGCGGAATTGGCAGGTAATGCGGGAGTAATACTGACGCTAAAAGAGGAGTTTAAAACTGTCAAATTGCCAACTATAGGACAAGCTGATAAGCGCCCGCACCAAGACGCCGATATGATTGCGCGGGATGGTTCTTATGCAGAAATGATTTGCCTTTGTGAACGTGTATCTCGCGGCGAATTGCGTGATGCGATGAATAGCCCGATTCCTGCAAAAACATTGGATGCATTGCGCAGGCGTACGCGCGCATCGCAAGGGAGGTGTCAGGGATTTAATTGTCACGCGGGGTTGTTAAAAATTTTGGAGTCTGACAGCTTGCTATCAGACTGGGCTCAAGTAAAAACACAGGAGCTTGCTCCTGTGTTTCAAATTAAAGCCATACAGAGTTACGATGTATTAATTGTAGGCGCAGGTCCCGCAGGGCTTTCTGCGGCGATTGAATTGAAGAAACAAGGGATTAAAAACATTCTTGTTGTAGAGCGCGAATCAGAAGCAGGCGGAATGCCGCGTTTATGTCATCATACTGGTTTTGGGCGTGAGGATTTATGGCGCATGTACTCGGGTCCGCGTTATGCGCGTTATTATCGTGATCTAGCTGAAAAATGGGATGTGGACGTTCAAACATCCAGTACGGTGCTTGGTTGGAACGATGCGGGTGAAAAACATTCCTTAAATATTACCTCTCTAAATGGGCTATATGAAATTGAAGCTCAAGCAGTTTTATTAGCAACGGGTGTAAGAGAACGTCCGCGTTCGGCGAGATTGATCCCAGGTACAAGACCGCAGGGAATTTTTACGACCGGATCATTGCAAAGATTTGTGTATCAAGAGAGTTTGATGGTTGGTAAACGTGCCGTAATAATAGGGGCAGAATTAGTCAGTCTTTCTGCTTTGCTAACGTTGATGCATGCAAAAGTAAATTGTGAAATGATGATTACAGAACAAGCTCATCATCAAATTGAATTTCCATACATTGCCATGAAATGGGCATTGGTGGATATTTTAACGCGAACGCCAATTCTAACAAACATGCGTGTATCCAATATCTTAGGAAGAAAACAGGTTGAGGCAATTGAGATTACAGATGAATACGGAAACTCTAAAACAGTAGAGTGTGATACTGTAGTTTTTACAGGCAATTGGATTCCTGAGCATGAGCTTGCGCGTTTGGGCGGGCTTGAAATCGACTTTGTTACAGGCGGTCCTACAATAGACGATTCCTATCAATCATCAGTTCGCGGAGTTTTTGCGGCGGGGAATTTACTGCGCGGTGTCCTAACGGCTGATCGTTGCGCTTTGGAAGGGCAATGGGCGGCGGGTTCAATTAAAAAATATTTAATGAATAACACTTAATCACTAACCTTACGCACTTTTACTAAAAAGTGGGTGTCTTTGCGAGCCGCGCTCTTGGTTTTGGCGGCGAAGCAATCGCGGACTTGCAAGAACAGATTGCTTCGGACGAAGAACAAGAACGTCCTCGCAACGACATAGCGTTCATGCGTAAGGTGAGTTAATCATGTAAAATAAATCCATTAGATTATGAAGGAAAAAAACTGATGAATTTTCTATTGCAAATTGTTATTGTGTTATCTGCTTATTTACTTGGCTGTATTGCCGTGGGATATTATTTAGTGCGTTGGAAAACAGGGCAGGATTTGCGAGAGGTTGGCAGTGGCGCAACAGGCGGCAGAAACACAGGACGAATACTAGGAAAGGGTGGGGCAATTGCTACTGCTGTGGGGGATGTTCTGAAAGGCGTATTTGCGATGGCGATTGCTTTATGGTTCAATTCTGATGATTGGGTAATTGGATTTGTGATGATCGCAGTACTGGCAGGGCATGTATGGCCCATTCAGCTTGGCTTCAAAGGCGGGAAAGGACTTTCTGCGGCATTTGGCGCAGTGCTGATGTATG
>VFJR01000031.1 GCA_009885945.1 Anaerolineaceae bacterium | reverse complement strand
TCTTCTGTGATCATGGCGCCTATATAGCCAGCCATAAAGGCGGGGATTTCAATTTGTTGATTGGGGCTTAAGGTACTTAAATTTCCACCTGCTGTTAAGTTGGGAATATTGACAGCAAGGAATTGGGCTTGCGGCGCAGAAGATGCCCAAGTTGCAACGCCGTTATCAGGAGGGAAAACTACTACTATTTTTAAAGTTGAGTCGGTTAAATCACTTGCCAAAAGAGTGTTGCGTACTTGAAAGCGAAACCCTGATTGTTGCGCAAGCGCATAAACCGTATTTTGATATAAGGTGGAAAGGCTTTGATCCAAATCTGCCGGTACAACTAAAATGGCAAGAGGTGTGGATGGAGTGGCAGTAAATGTGGCTGTGGGAATTAGCGTGTTTGTTGGGATGGCTGTGGGGGCGGCATTTGTTGCGGCTTGCCCACATGCACCAAGTAAAATCGTACAAAGCAAAATAAAGAGCGTTATTTTTAATTTCACCGAAAACTCCAAGGGTATAGAATATTATGATTATACACAAGGAAAGAGAAACGGAAAAAATCTATAAAAAGAGGGGGGTACTAAAAGACAATTGGTGTTGGCACAGAGACTCTGAGAAAAAACTCTGTATCTAAAAACCGATAAAAAGACAGTCACTTTAATAGTGACTGTCTTTTGGTTGTGATCAATTCACTGCTATTTTGATCTTTTTAGGACGCGCCGATTCTGCTTTGGGCAAGTTCAAAGTAAGTATGCCGTCAACTATTTTTGCTTCCACTTTTTCGGCTTCGATGTCTGTGGGCATTCGCAATGTGCGGCGGAAAGTTCCGCTGGGCAATTCGTTGAGCAAATACTCGGCATTTTCATCCTTGTACTCACCTTCAATGCTGACGACATTTTCCAGGACTTGAATGTTCAAGTCGTCGGATTTTAATCCCGGCACCAACGCGGATAAGATATAAATATCATTCTCTTCGCGAATGTTGACACCGAGGGCGCGCTGTTGTTCATTCCAGCGGCGAATATGGGGTTGAATATATAGAGCCATTTTTTATCTCCTGCCCAGAATATTTTTATTCGGGGCTTGCTATTGAATTTTGATAAGTTTAAATCCCAACTATAAGAAAATCACAAGACGCACGTCAAAATTTTGTATGAAATGGCAAGGGTATAATTACGCAATGTCAAAACGATTTATTTATCTCGCTATTTTTGTCGCTATTGCAACAGCTGTCGCTTCTTATTATTTGATGAATCCCCGTGTTGGAAGGCGCCTCGCCAGAACCTATACTTTTTTTGGAAACCCCGGTTCTGTTCTGGACCTAGAGATGGCTGCCGGCACCCAATGCGGATCTGCGCCTTTTATTTTTCCTACTGATGGATTCATTGGTTTTATATGGGACGACTCTTTCAGAATTGGACATCGTCATCAAGGTATTGATATTTTCGCTGGTACCGATGTTGGGATTACGCCTGTCATTACGGCTTATGCAGGTTATCTCAGCCGCCTTGCTGATTGGAAATCGTCCGTCATTGTTCGAGTTCCAGAAGACCCCATCGAGCCCGGCGGGCAGATATGGGTTTACTACACTCATATGGCGGGTCCAACAGGCAATTCATTTATCTCAGAGAAATTCCCTGCCGGCGCATTAGAAGTTTATGTAGAAGCTGGCACATTTTTGGGATATCAAGGGAACTACTCGGGGGATCCCGCCAATCCAGTAGGCGTACATTTGCATGTTTCGATTGTAAAAGATGATGGTTTTGGGAATTTCCTAAACGAACTGGATATCAATAACACATACGATCCATCACCCTACTTTGGGCTGCCGCTGAACGCAAATGAGAACTCAGATACTGTACCTGTGTGCGGCAAGTAAAGGAAAATAATATGGATGAACTGAAAAACAAAGTCATTTTGATTACAGGCGCGGGAAAAGGAAATGGACGAATGCTGGCAGAGGCGCTGGCTGAGCGCGGCGCAATCATCGCTGCAAATGATATATCTCCTTTAAATGTAGAATCAGTGGTGAAAACAATTACTACCAGCGGCGGTAAGGCAAAGGCGTATATAGAAGATATTGCCAAAAAAGTGGGTGTGCAAACATTGGTAAATCAAGTAGAAGATGATTTTGGGCGTATTGATATCCTAATCAATCACGCGGCTGTGGAACCGCACGCTGCCCTGCTGAACATGGATGAGTGGGATTGGCATCGTGTGTTGGATGTAAACTTGACAGGCATGTTTTTGGTGACGCAGTCTGTTGGGCGGGTAATGCGCGCTCAAGGCTCGGGCGTGGTGGTGAATCTGATAACAGGAACAAGCCGAGGCGCAAGTGAGAAGCGGGGTGCATTTCTTGCAAGCATGGCTGGGGCGTTGGAATTCACAAAAGAGATGGCTCTTGAACTACTCCCTTTTGGAATCGCAGTACATGCCATCACACGCGGATTTCCAGAATTTCATAAATCGGGTCAAAATTATCCGTCGCAATTCTTAGAAGCCGTGTTATATTTATGTACGTTCACTGAGTATGGAAATGTCATTAACGTGGAGTAACCTATGAAAGAGTTAATGGAATATCGAAGCAGTTTAATTGACAGGATTGCAGAGGCAGCCAATGAATTTTGCGAGGTGTGCAAAATCATAGGAGACCCAAAGACTCATTTAGATGGAAGCTGGAATATGCATCAGCTTGTTGCACATACCCGCGACATTCAAAAACTGGTATATGGCGAGCGCGCGCGTAAAACAGTACTCGAAGAAAACCCAGTATTTCCAAAATTTGATGCGGATAACTGGATGGCAGAGCATTACAATTCTCATGAAGATGTAGAAAGCATGTTGACTGAATTCACTGCAGATATCAACAGTGAAGTGAAATGGCTGCGAAGCCTTCCTGAAGAGGCGTGGAATCGCAAAAGCAAACATGTAACAATGGGCAGCGGTTATACTTTGCAAACATGGGTGGAAAGAGGTTTATCTCACATTGAAGAACATTTACGCGTTGCGCGAAAAGCAAAAGTAATAGAGGAATAAAATGATATAAAAAATCCCTGACGAAAAATCGTCAGGGATTTTTTATATCTGAAAATATTACCAAAGCGAAAAACCCATCCACATAAATGCCCACTCTGATAAGGGGGGATAAAACTGTAAACCAAGCAATGCAATTAGCAAGCCGACAATTGCGCCAACCAAAACATCAGACATATAATGAACACCCATCATCACCCGCGCAATTGCTACTAACGGAGCCCATATCCACAACATTACAACAAGCCAAGCGGGACCAAAGGCAGAGGCGATCACTGCAATTAAAAAAGAACGAGCGGCATGACCTGATGGAAATGAATGGGGATCTGTATTTCTATAGATACCGCCCCACTCCCCTTCAGGGCGCTTCCTTCTAACGCTAAACTTGATTGCCATCACCAAAGCCGCCAGCCCGCCGATTCCAAAAAACTGCACAACTGCCCATTGCTTCCAGAAAGGCGTGGCATAAAACCAAAACACAAAAAGAAAGGCAAACCAAAACCAAGAATCACCTGAAGCGGCAAAAAAGGCGGATACATTTCGTAAATGACCCGGCTTTTCGGCTACTCGTAATTTATCTGAAAGCCTGGCGTCAAATTCCAAAAGGGAACAAAAACTCATTTACCTTTTGCCTGTTTGGGTGATTTACTTTTGACAGCGCTTGCTTTCTTTTTTGATTCTGCGGGTTTTGCCTTATCTGCCTTGCGTTTTTCTTTTGCAAGATCAGAACGCATAAGTTCCAATTGATGAGGCTTATCCACATCCATACAAGCTTCGGCATATTTCCAAATAATGCCGCGCGCTTTAATGCCGATACGCTCTGATGCGCGCACCACCATTTTCTCAAAGGTGAGCTTGCGAAAGATAAGCTGGAACAAAGTATCCAAACCAATCACCGCCGCCTGACGGAATGGATTTTTTCGATTGCCGATTAAAGATTCCCATGTATCCAAATGATCAGTTGCCATGCTCACGTGAATAACGTTCATATCTGCGCCGCACACTTCCATGTCTGCAAGTTTTGTATATGTACGCTTGGAATTAGGAAAGCGTGCTTCCATGGTTTCACGCAAACATACGCCGTAATACATTTCATCTTTTGTTTGCATGGATATTTTCGCAAGCCAATCCACCATTTCACTTTTAACAGATGGAATGTCAGAGGAGACAATCATTACATATTGTGATTTTTTATCCAGCTCAAGCGATTTATTAACGCCCGCCACAATATTAGACAACATGCGCCCTTGATTAGAGACGTAGTGTAAAGGCTTTTTACAAGTCAAGCCGCTTTTAGGCGAAAGCCCGATCACAATTACATTTTTAATATGTTTTGCCTCACTTAAAGCATCCAATACCCATTGAATCATGGGCTTGCCGGCAACATCTATTAACGACTTGGAGCCGCCATTTGAATAAGCGTATAAAGGATCTTCTGGGCGGGGAATTCCGCCTGCAGTTACAATCGCATCCATATTATTTCTCCTAACCTTAATTCAATTCCTGTAATTGCGGTTCAAAGCCAAGCTTGGCTAACATCTCACTGTATTCATCCCATGTCAGCGGACGATTCTTGCCAGAGATAGCCACAAGCGCAGCTTCCATCATATTTGTTCCAAAGGAACGTCCCTCTAAAACAGGCGTAGTAGTAACGAGGTATTTCACACCACATTTTTTGAACAGAGCTACATCTTCAGGAGTAGTAGTATTGGTAACAACGATCTTGCCATTCATATCATCAGGCATAAAACGCTTGATGTAATGGCAGTCGCCGGCAACCACGGTAACCGCTTTGAAATATTGAGGATATTTGGGCTTGCGTTGTTCCTGCTTTTCGCCGGTTGGATAAATCCAGTGAAAGGGCAAACGAAGCGCAATCGGCATTAAGAGTGCGGATAAAACCTTGATCTGTTTAGCGGTGTGTAATGGAAACGGCATCTCTAATGAAAAGAGCATATCTCCAAAGGTACATTTAAAGCCCGCATCCAAAAATGAACTTGTCAGTCCCCAACGGTCAGAGCCGGTCATGATCAGAGCAGTTTTGCCCATCTTATTAATGTAATCGCCAAGTTTATCTAGGATAAAAGGCGCGGCTTTCTTTTCGAGCGTATTTCTCAAACCAGAACCATCTACAACCGGGGTTTTCTTGATGAATCGTACCATCGGCTTTACCGAATGAAATTCATATTTTCTGTCGTCCACTTGCATGCTTAAATCCCCGCCGCCTACACCAAAGGCATCTACGGTGCCATCAAGTTCTTGAAATTTCTTAGCGGCGAGTTCCATATCGCCATCGGTGCCGATACGTTCAATACTCACTTTTTCACCAAGCAAAGTTACTTCCACTGCTTTATTGCGTTTTGATGACCCGATACTAATACTCACTGCTTTTTTCATATCTAATCTCCTGTAATAATCTATTTAGCATTTATACCATGGAATTAAATTTGGTGCTTTGGCGGCAGAGAAAAGAAAAAAGTTGAGCCTTTGCCCAATTCGCTTACAAGCCACACATTGCCGCCATGCACTTCTATAAT
>VFJR01000159.1 GCA_009885945.1 Anaerolineaceae bacterium | reverse complement strand
TCTTAACAAAAGTTTTCTTGCAAGGCCATTGAATTTTTAAGGTAGCACCGATTAAGCTACAACATGAATTTTTTGCAAGATGTACTGCATGGAATAGGATCCACCAAAAAAAATGATATTGACGTCAATTGTTCTTGACTTGTGCTTTACATATATGGTAATATCGGCGGACTTCGATGCGGGGTGGAGCAGTGGCAGCTCGTCGGGCTCATAACCCGAAGGTCGCAGGTTCAAATCCTGCCCCCGCTATAAAAACAGGCACTTGTTAGTGCCTGTTTTCTTGTAAACTGTGCGAAATTAGGAATCGAACCTGCGACCCAAACGTAACGAGCCTGACAAGCCGGATGATTCTCTCCAATGAATTATTTTCGAGTATTATCTTTTTTGGTAAATCATCAATCGATCGCGGCAATGTATCCCTGCTCGTGTGGGTATTATGGCGACTCACTCAAGCCCTGCACCTGCGCGCCGGCAATGGTCACCAAATATCAAAGGCGGATCTCGGGTCCATTGCTCGATAGAATTGATATTCACATCGAAGTTCTCAGAGTGGATTACGAAAATTGAGTGGTGATCGAGTGGGGGAGACCAGTGAAGCAATTCGAAAGCGCGTGCAGGCGGCAAGGGAAATTCAAAATAAACGCTTTGGTGAGTTGACCGATATCGTCTGTAACGCCGGCATACGGATTGCCGAAGTCAGTAAATTCTGTCATTTGCATGATGAAGGTCAGAGTTTGATGCGGGCGGCAATGAGTCAGATGAATCTGTCGGCGTGTGCCTATCATCGCATTTTGAAATTAGCGAGAACCATTGCAGATTTAGCTGGCAGTGAAGAAATCCAGTCTGCACATTTGGTGGAGGCGTTGCAGTATCGTCCCAAGTTGATGATGGGATAAGGAAACAGAATCAGGCGTCCTGTTGGGGTGAAGTGGAAATGAATCCGTTTATTGTGAGTATCAGGAGGGCGATCCAAATGAGTGTGAATCCAATCAAGCGGGAGAAATCGAAGGGTTCTTTGTAAAGGACAGTTCCGGTTAAGAAGGCGAGGGTGGGGGCGATGTATTCGAGGAGTCCAATGAGGGTGAGGGAGATGCTTTTGGCGGCGCTAGAAAACATGTAAAGGGTAATGGTGGTAATGATGCCTGCGCCGATGAGGAACAGGTCAGTGGTGTAGTTGATATGCAGGAAGACGCCGTTGCCAATGGAGTTTTGATGATACAGGTAAAGCAGTGCGGGGATGAAGAGGATGCTGGTTTCGATGGTCAAGCCAAGGAGCGATGGAAGCGGGGCAAGTTTTTTGATCAGCCCGTAAGCGCTGAAGGTACTGGCGAGGGTGAGGGCAATCCAGGGGATGCGTCCGTAGGCAAGGGTAAGGGCAAGCACGCCGATGCCCGCCAGCAGAATAGACAGCCATTGCAGTTTGCGAAGATGTTCCCTTAAGAAGACCACTCCCATAAGTACGCTAATCAACGGATTGATGAAGTAGCCGAGACTGGCTTCGATGATGTAGTTGTGATTGACCGCCCAAACATAGACCAGCCAGTTGCCTGCAATGAGACTGGCGGAGAGGCTGTATATCAATATGGTTTTGGGTTTTAGTGCATGTTTTACCGAGGCGAACCGCTTTGTGGCGATTAAGAGAAGGCAAGTAAATATAAACGCCCAGACGATGCGATGAGCGATGATTTGTAAGGCGCTGACCTGCTGCAATTGCTTCCAGTAGATGGGGAAAAGTCCCCAGCAAATATACGCGCCAAGGGCGAAGAGCAGACCTTTTTTGTTCATGCGATTCCTGAGTGGTAAAGCGATAAAAATTGACCGCCGAGTGACGGCGGTCAATGATATGTGGTGGATTGGTATCAGCCGTTAGGGTAGGCTTCACGGAATTGTTTGACCTTTTGGGTTGCGAGCGATGCCAGCGCGCCACCGTCCGCCATGAGCATAAGCATTTGATAACCGCGCTCGAACAGTTTTTGAGCCTGCTCCCACGTTCCGGTGGTGGTTGCCAACACCTTACCCGCGGCACGAACTTTCTTTTCGACAGTTTGAATCGCGGCTTGAACCTCCGCCTGTGACGGGTCGCCGAAATAGCCCATCGAAGAAGCCAAATCCATCGGACCGATGAATATTCCGTCCAACCCTTTGACGCCCAAAATTTCATCGAGGTTTTCAATAGCTTCGGGCGTTTCCACGGCGGTCATGATATAGATTTGGTCATTTGCCCTTTGCAGGTAGTTGCCTGTATTCTGCCCATATCCCACTGCACGCGGACTGGCGGCGACTCCCCGAATCCCCTCCAGTGGATACTTACAAGCCTTCACCGCCTGCTCGGCTTCCTCACGAGTATTGACATAGGGGATCAACACACCCTGCGTACCCGCGTCCAGAATGCGTTTGATGGCGACGAAGTCATTCCACGGGGCGCGCACAAGCGGGGTGCAGTCTGTGCCTTTCATTGCCTGAATCTGGCTGATGAGGTTGAGGATGTCGCCGGGCGCGTGTTCGTGGTCAAGCATGAGCCAGTCGAAGCCGGCCGAACTCATGATTTCCGCCGTGAATGGGCTTGCAAGTTGCGCCCATGCGCCGATAGTCTTTTTGCCCTCTTTGAGTTGTGTTTTGAGTTTGTTTTCAAACATGGTTGTATCCTTTATCTTGATAGAGGTTTCATTTTGACGGATATTGACCGAATTCTTTTGCTGCTTCAAACATGGCAGTCACATTTTCGAGCGGAATATCCACATTGATGTTATGGCACGGCGCGATGATGTAGCCGCCGCTGATGCCCAGATCGCGGATGCGGAGCGCAACTTCATCACGGATCTGTTTAGGGGTGTAATTGGGAAGCACCTGCTGAACATCCATGCCGCCGTGAAAGCAAACCTGACTGCCGAATTGCGCCTTGAGCGCACCCGTATCTTCGAAGCCCTTGACGACGGTTTGAACGGGGTTGAGAATGTCTACGCCGATTTCGATTAGGTCGGGGATGATCTTTGTGATGGCGCCATCGCAATGCATGAAGACTTTTACATCAGCAACGGATTTGATCGTCTCAATCAGGGATTTCAAACGTGGTTTGATGAACTCGCGGAACATTTTGGGCGAGATCATTAACGAGTTTTGCGTGCCCTGATCGTCGGTGATGACGACGACCTGCACATATTGCCCGACCGCTTCCATGTATTGACGGTACATGCTGTTGATCGTTTCGGAAAGCCTGTCTAAAAATTTGTGGGCGATGTCGGGGTTGATGGAAAAGTCGAGGAACAGTTTGTCATATCCGCGTAGTTGTGAGGCGGTTTGGAGAATCCCCACTTTGATCCCATCTGCGCCGACCACGTATTCGGTATTTTCAAACCAGTATTTTGCCTGTTCCTGCAAGCCGGTGAACATGGCTGGGTTTGGCTGGGGCCAGGGGAAGTTGTCAATGTCTGCCTGTGTCATCGTTGCCCGGTTGAACGGCGAAGCATGGATGGCGTAATACTGCCCGACATCCGTCCACTTGTGCGGTGTCTGCCACATATCAATGTAGCCGCGTTCGCCGTCAATTTCCATGTCACGCACGCCGACCCAATTGGGCACAACCCAGCGAAAGTCAATGCCGAGTCGTTCGCAGACTTCTTCATCCAGCACGACATTTTGCGCCATGCGGTCGAGAATTTTCGTTTCCGTTTGAATGCCCAGCTTTTCCTTGAGTGTCGTATATGCATTGGTGTGAAAAGACCCAATGTGCTTGCCGTAATCCACCAGCACGCGTTCGGGTTGCTGATGATTGAGAGTGGCGGTAAATAGTTCTCTACGATTCATGCAATATCCTTATTTATAAAACAATGGGTTGAATATCCAGCAGTTTGCAAATGTGTAGCAACTCGTCCACGTAGAAACCAGCGACACCGGAGATGTGATTGGAGCCGAATTCCTGAATCAGTTCGTCGAAGTTCACGTTAGCATGCACGAACATGGTCGGCAGTTGATGACTTCCGCGCGCTTTCACAAATTCAGCATAAGCTTCGGGTGAAGGTTCGATGGCTTCGCCGGTGAAGATGACCATGACGTATTCACCCGCCCGTCGGGAGAGTCGCGCCAATGTAACGGGACCAGGCGCGGCTTTGAAATAGACCGTGGCGCCGCCTCCGGGACGGAATGATGGACGGAGTTGAATCTGAGCGAGATTTTCCTCCGGTCTGGGTGAACGTCCCGCATACCAACTGCACATCGCGCCGCAATTGGGGATATACAGCGTGAGGTTGTCTTCATCAAGATAACTGAGATCGCCAAACAGCGTCGGTTGACCGTTGGAGATGAGATTCAGAATCTGCATGGTGAGCGCTCCGTCTCCATCCGCTTCACACGCCATTGGAACTGCTTGCTGTTCCCCATCCTGATCGTACGGTCCGGGCAGGAGCGCAGCAGAAATACACTGCGGCACATACATATTGGTGAGATCGGGCATACATTGAATGGCGATGAAATCCAGTTTCTTTTCACTGATGATCTGACGCGTTGCGATGTAACACTGCGATTGAAAGCCCAGTTTTTCGGGCGTCAATTTTTTATCATCATAATCCACTGCCCCCATTGTTCTTTCCAGCCACTGGACCATTTTGGTTGTCTTTTCCTGCTCCACCAATTCGGCGCGGCGGATGATCTCCAACTGGTCAATGTGTTCTACGTCCACGCCGAACTTGCGCCGCCACTGCATGGGATCAATCGTTCCCGTGTCTATACCGAGCGAACGTCCGCCAAACAGACCGAAGACCTGCCCGCGCAGTTTTGCAATTGCCGAAGCCGCGCGCACAAAGGGCAAAACCTTTTCGCCAAGAATCGACTCATCGAAACTTTCACGCACGCGTAAGTGTGGGTATCCGATTTGATCCAACGCGCCGCCTGCACCCAGCAACCCAACGGTTCCATGTGTGCCCGGGTCGCGGTTGGAAACAAGAACCGTGGGCAGATTCATGCGTTGCACGCCGCGCACAACAAGGTTGGGCGACGTCCAGCAGGGGACATGCGCGATGAACACGGTGACACCTTTTGATTTCAATTCATCCACCTGCGCGTCAATTTGATCCTGTGTGCGGGCAACTTCTTCAAAGGAGTGCAATTCTACAGGAAGGTTGTTGAAGTATTCAATAGATCGCGCGTGCCGGGGTTCGGTCAGCCCGCGAAACAGGTTGTTCCACTCGTGCTGTCGCGCGTCGCCAAAGGTCATTAAAGCGATTTTGGGATAATTCATGCGGGATTCTCCGTTCCTTCTTTTTTATTGTTCAGCTTTTCGCGATATTCCTTCAGAGCGGATAAAAACTCGACAGGCAAATCCGTTACCCGTCTGGCAGAATATGAATATGCCACCATGCCCGTCTCAACGAGTGCGATGACTTGCTCCTTCCGCCGGATACGATGAAACAACCGAAAGGATTTTTGAGCGAGTTCATCGATCTGGCTTTCCACGCTGACTTCTTCATGTGCAAAGCCTTCTGCCTTGAAGTTAACAGCGATATCTGCGATGATCAATCCAAGAGGCTGTTGACTGCCAACGATTGTGTCGAAGTTCAAGACTTTTAGAAAATGGGTACGCGCTTCGTGTACCAACCCCAGCAGGGCTTCATTTCCCAGGTGTCCGGCATGGTTGATATCGGTTACACGGACCATCATCGTGTATGTGTGTTCGTAGGCAGGTTGTTCGACGAGGATCACGCGCGGCATTCGTTTACTTTTCCTGCTTGCGCGAAAATCCCTGGATCATTCGTCCTCCATCGGGATACAGGGTTTGTCCAGTGAAATAACTGGCATCATCACTAGCAAGGAATACCGCTACTGTGGCGATCTCGCGACATTCGGCAATTCTTCCAATCGGCAGACGCGATAGTAATTCGGCTTCCTTCTCTTTGTTATTGACCACCCGTTTCATAAGGTCGGTCATCACAGGACCCGGTCCGATCGCGTTGACACGAATCCCATACTCGGAAAGCGCCAATGCCATCGCCTTGGTCAATTGATTGACGCCGCCCTTCGCTGCGCAGTAGGGAACCTGGTCTGCCAATGCCATCACCGCCATAACGGAAGAGAAGTTAATGATCGACCCGGGAGTTTTTTTCTCCACCATCACGCGTGCCGCCGTTTGCGTGAGCAGGAATGCGCCTTTCAGATCCACACTCGTCACCCAGTCCCAATCATCTTCGGTAATATCGAAGAAGTTCGCGCTGTGATTCACACCAGCATTGTTGACAACCACATCAATCCGCCCGTAGCGTTCAACTGTTTTTGCGGTCAACTCATCCACCTGATTCTTTTTGCTAACATCACAACGGATGAACAGCGCGTCGCAGCCGCTGGCGCGGATGCCCTTCGCCGCCTGCTCCCCCAGCTCCTCGTTGATATCAGCCAGCACAATCTGTGCACCTTCCTGTGCGAACTCCTGCGCGCAAGCCAGCCCGATTCCCTGCGAAGCGCCGGTGATAATGGATACCTTGCCTTTTAGTTTCATGATGCTGTCATCCTTGTCTGATGGACAACCAGCGGGTCAGACTCCCCCAAGCCTGATCCGCCGGTCATTAGCCTTACTTCACCGGAGGTTTGACCCCGATGGGCCAGCGCATCTTGATATCTTCGATCAGCGCGACAATGTGATCCACCGTGCGGGTGGTGATCTTTTCGCCTTTTTCGAGAGTGGCATTTCGCGCGTCGCCGATGATGCCGTTCTTGAGTTCCTTGTATTCGGGGCGGGCAAAGGTGCCTTCGAAGTGATACATCATGCCGGGCTTGGGCATTTGCCCGGGGGCAATGATGAACTTGCGATCCACAAGCGGTTCGCCGCCGCCTGCATCGGCTTTGCTCATGTCAATATATTCAGGATAGAGATACAAGCCCATCGAAGTCTCGGCTTCTTCAGCGTGCCACATGTAATCTATGAGCGCGTCCTTGTTGTCGCGCAAGAAGTCATACCAATGCAGGGACAATGTGAAATGTCCTTCCAATCCCAACTTATGTACCGCCACCAGCGTGGTGGAGACCTGTCCGTGCGCGGAGAGGATGATGAACTTGTTATAGCCCGTCACCGACGCGCCCTTGATGACATCTACCAGCATGGCGATATGCGTATCGTAACTCAAGGGAATCGTCCCGGGCATATAATGATGGTGATAAGGATGCGACCCATAGAAGAACCAGGGCAGTAACATCACATCAGTCTTCTTCGCCACCAGTTCGGCAATGCCCCTGGCGTTGAAAGCGTCCACACCGTTGGGCGCGTGCGGACCGTGTTGTTCGATCGCGCCGATGGGCAGGATGGCGATGTCGCTTTTTGTTTTGGCGAAGTCAATCACCTCCGGTCCAGTCATCTCGTGCCACCAATAGTATTTTCGGGTTGTCATTTTGTGCTCCTTTTGTTTGGTTTGATTTTGAACGATTAGAGAACGGACATAGCAGTTTTTATGTCCATCTCTTTGGCGAGAGCCAGTAACTCATCGTATAAATTGATGGGTAGCGGAATCCCGTTTTGCTTGCGTTGATGCATTGTCTGATATTCGATTTCGCCGGGGAGCAGCATTTTCTGTTTTTCGTCCCACATGGGCGAAGTGTGGATTTTTTGTGTAAAATCCTCCATTCGTTTTTTCATTTCATCGGGTTCCATGATGGCTGAAATATTGATCGCCATCATCATGTGCGAAGTCAGGCTGGGGTCGTCGGGATATTTGTACATGCCTTTCATGGCGTCGAGAAACACACCACCGTTCAGCAAGCCGGTCATGATCTCCACCGCATAGGCAATGCCCAACCCCTTGTATCCGCCAACCGGAAGTAGGAATCCTTTGAAGGCAACCTCGGGGTCATCGGTCGGGCGACCACTGGTATCGGTTCCCCAATCAAGTGGAATCTTTTCGCCCTTTTTGCTCGCCAACAGGATCTTGCCGCCGGATACCGCAGAGAGTGAAATATCCAGCACGAACGGAAAATCGCCGTAGGTTGGCACAGCCACTGCAAATGGATTGTTGCCGATGATGGGTTTGCTCCCGCCCGGCGCGACCACATTCTGTACTACATTGGTCATCGCAATTCCAAGCATGCCTTCCGCCGCCGCCATACGCGCAAACGTCCCTGCCGCGCCGAAGTGATTACTGCGGATGGCGCCCACCATGCCCATGTTGTAAGTCTTTGCCAATTCAATGGAGCGTTTCATTGCCGCCTGGCCCACGATTTGACCGGGACCATTATCGCCATCCAACACTTCGAGCGTAATGGCGCTTTTGATGGTTTTGATATTTGGCTTGGGATTGCACGCCCCGGACTTGAGGCGCTTCACGTAAATCGGCAGACGTAGAACGCCATGCGAATCGATCCCCCACAGGTTGATATCCACCAGCGATTGCGCGAAGAATGCCGCGTGCTCAGGCGACATATTTGACGCTTCGAATATCGTCGTGATGAATTTCAACAGTTCCATATGATGAACTTGAACTTCTTTTTTCTCCATAAATATTCCTTTCTTTTTATGTCTGTTGCGGGTTGAACGTAGAATGCCCTGCGATTTTTGTCCGCAGGCGATAAAGCGATGTTGTTGCGGTGATATACAAACTGCACATGTCGTCGTCGCCCCAACATAGGTTGGCGGTTTGTTCGGGCATGTGGATGATGCCGAGATAATTCGCCTGCGCGTCGAAGATATGGATTCCGCCGGGACCACAGCAATAAATATTTTCGGATGAATCGATCTTCATGCCGTCTGCCACGCCGACACCCACTCGCTTCAGACTCCCCCAAACCTGCCCATTGACCAATGAGCCGTCTCTCGCGATATCAAACACCCGGATGTGATCGTGCGCGCTATCATTGATGAACAGGCGTGATTCGTCAGCGGAGAAGCACAGTCCATTCGGCTTGGATAAATCATCCGCAAGCAGAAGCAGGCTCAAGTCGGAGGGGTTGAGGTGGTAGACTCCCTGATAATCCAGTTGCTGCGCGCGCGGTACACCAAATCCCTCTGTGCGTCCTGCGGCAGGGTCGGTGAAGTAAATTATGCCATCGCGTTTGC
>VFJR01000209.1 GCA_009885945.1 Anaerolineaceae bacterium | reverse complement strand
CAGATTGATGACAAGATCTAGGTCCTGGGTTGCACGAGGTTCGCCCCACGCCCATTCAGCGATTGCGCCGCCAATCAGGTATTCGACTCCGGCAGCTTCAAGGGACTCAAGGATTAGCTTGAGGAATTCGGTAATATCTAACGGCTGATCATTCATAGTCTGTACGCTCGCTGTAGTGCCATTTGATTGGCTTCCTGTGGAGTAAGTTCAGGGTTTTCCTGACGGATGCGGTATGCCACCACTTTCCGGGCAGTATCACTGATGGCACTGCCCTGTCGAAAACGGGCAGCAAAAGACAGCCGGTGATAAATATCAATCTGGCGCTGATCTGCTTCAGATGCGCTGGCATTTACTAATTGCTTGAATTCGGGCGATAAGGCGGGTTGTCCATGTAGATAATAACCAGGAAGTTCCCTGCTCCGACTATATTCCAACAGGTAATTGGCAGCTTGAAATGCCTGCTTGACGACACGCATATCGCGGTAAAAAGTATCCTCCCAGGCAGATGTTCCAAAACAATTTTTTCCCAACCTATATTCAGCCCTAGCAATTAATTGTGCGCGGGTGAGATAGCGTTCATTCCACAGAATTTGAAGGAGAGTAGCTCGGCGTGCGGTAGTAATATCACGTTGCATGGCATCGTGAAGTACGACATCTGTAGCTTTGTGGGGTAATACGATGTTCATCATGCTTCTATTATACCTGATTTATAAGTCAGTTATGGATAGCCAATTTCCCATGTATCTGCGCGGGGAATCGAAAGTATGCCTTTCGGAACATATAAGGGAATGTTTGAAGCTTGCCTTATAAAGTAGCCAGCTTCATTAAATATAAATATATGAGATCACATCACATCAAATTAAATTTTGGGACAAAAAAGGCTTGAAAGATTACAAATAATGAAGTAAAATACCAAAGGTATCGAAATAGTGGCTTTTCCGCCCAAATTCGTTCCAGAAGTTCTGTCATCCCTAAATTACTTCTCGCGGGTACAATGCCCGTCGGGACCGCAGAGAATAAACAAAAAAACCGACCTTAAAAGGTCGGTTTTTTTGTTTATTATGGGCGATTTTAGCGTAAAAAAGATGATAAAAATAGTTACGTTCCGCGGTTTCTATTATTGATTATTTTTCAACCAATCCGCGATCGTGGAACTTACACGAGTCAATTCTTGGACTTTGCATTTGTATAATTTTATTGGAAACTGGACACACCCATTGTGTGGCATGGAGAGATAAATTGGCTTATTTATTCAAGTTCCAGAATTTTACATTGTCCCATTCACAGACTGCGGCGAATCGTGACAAACAAAGCAAGTGCATCCAGCCAGGCTCAAACAGATCATCATCTTGTAAATAATAAATAGGAGTACCGTTGACCAAAAGTGCAAACTCATTTTTTTGAACGACAACTGTAAAGCGATTTGACTCTGGCGAAGGATTTAATCCACAACGTCCTTCTGCTATATCACCCTCAGAAGTTTTTTGAATTTTATTAAACGTCCAATAACCTGCTTTCTGATAAATTTGCAAGCTAAACATTGCATAATCATTCTCGCCAGTAGGGTTGAGATGAAATGTAATTCTTTGTTCTGTAGAGTTAATGCCTGCAGTGAGTTTTTGGTCAACTTCAAATACAAAATCTTGAGCAAATGACCAACTGCCTGTATCTGATATATTTTGACCGATCACATCACTAAAGCGTAACACGCCATCTACAATTTCCATTGTGCCTGATTCCCATGCGCCTGCAACACGGGTTTCTTCCCATCCATTTCCTGTCGTAGAAAAATCATCTTGAAATGTTGGCTCAGCGCCTGCGAGAGAATCTAAGATGGGTTTTGAAAAAGCTTCTGCGTTTGAATTGGTTGCGCAAAAGGCTTTTGTGGCGGTTGGCTGAGTGTTTGATGGAGTCGTAGTTCCAAAAAGGGAAATTAAATCGGATTCTTCAAAATCTTTGGCGCAACGAAAGCCGATATTATTAGCTGTTTCAAAGGGGTCTGCATCATAGCGATCGGAAACGCGGAAGATTCCATCGAGATCCCATCCGCCGCCGCGTAGAATCCGCTTGGTACCTGTAGCAGGACCGATTGGGTTTGAGGCGCTTGGGCTTTGATCGTATCTGGCATAGTAATCATTGTTCCATTCCCAAACATTGCCCAGCATATCCAAAATTCTAAATGGGCTTTTGCCATTTGAATAACTGCCTACAGGGGCAACATGTGCATAGCCGTCATCAAACGCGAGGTTTGCCCAACTTTCTAAACAATTGATGTCGCAAGTGTTTAATTTCTCCATGTCAAACGAATTTCCCCAAGGGTAATTGCGATCGTCTTTTCCGCGCGCGGCTTTTTCCCATTCTGCTTCACTGGGAAGCCTGCGATTTGCCCATGTGCAATAGGTATTCGCCATTTCCCAATCCACGAACAAAACGGGATACTCTTTGAATTCTTCGTTTCCATAGTAGCTTGGGTTGGTGGAGGAGTGGATTTCAAAAGGCTGGGCGCACGCTCCTGCCTGGACGCATTGCTCATACCTGCCGTTGGTGACTTCAGTTTCATCCATCCAATATGCATCAAGGGTTATATTGCGCACAGGCAGTTCATCTGCCTGACCATTGGCGCTACCCATAATAAATTCACCTTCAGGTATATATAAAAGATTGGCGCCGTCTACTCCTTGTACGGTTGAACCGATGCCCAGACCAGCTGTAGGCACAGCAGAGGGTGTAGATGGTTTGGGTGTATTTGTCTCTTGTGCAATGACGTTGTTTGAAGTTGGAACATTTGTAGATGGTTGAGCAGAATCTGGTTTTAACCATTGATATGAAAAGATTAATCCTGCAATTACGGGGACGGCATATATCATTCGTTTGAGTTGTATGCTTGAAGGCGTTGTTTTTTCAAGCTGGCTGACAGGTGATGAACGATTTCGTTCCAGGTCTACTGCAATCTCGCGCATAGTTTGATAACGACGCTTCTTATCACGAGTGAGCATACGGTTGACGATTCTTGCAATTCCCGATGGCGTGTCATTCCGCAGAGTGCTTATTTTTGGATGCTGAGCCGTGAGTACCTTATTCATCACTGCTGCGCCGGTCTCTCCGCCAAAGGGGACTTGACCAGTCAGCATCTCGAAAAGGATGACGCCCAGAGACCAAATATCTGCTTGAGCATCCAAAGGCTTGCCTTCCCATGCCTCTGGCGCCATGTAATATGGCGTGCCGACTTGTGTGCCAGTGCGAGTCATGCGTGTGCCTTCATTTAATCTTGCTACGCCAAAATCTGCCAGCTTGGGTGTGCCATCTTTTGTGATCAAAACATTCTCAGGTTTAAGGTCGCGGTGGATGATGTTGAGGTGATGGGAGCGAATTAATGCATCGCACAATTCAAGGGCAATGCGGTTGGCGTCTTTGATTGGAAGAGGTCCTTTGCTGATCAATTCATGCAGACTGCCGCCAGAAACATATTCCATGACGATGACATACTCTTCTTCGTGTTCGAAGGCATCTAGAAATTCCACAATGTTGGGGTGTTTGAGTTGACGTAATGCTTCGCCCTCGCGCTTGAAGCGCTCGAGCATTTCGGGGTTAATCGATAATTCGCCAGAAATGACCTTGAGTGCCACTTCCTGACTCGTTTGTGAATCGGTGGCGCGATAGACCGTGCCCATGGCGCCCTTGCCGAGGCGGGCGGTAATTTTGTAACGTTTATTGAGGGTTTGTCCGATCATGTAATGCTCCCTGAAAAGAATTGACCGCGATATGCTGAAATTATTTCAAGGTAATCTTACTACAAGACCTCCGAGATTTAAAAAATCTCGGAGGTCTGAGCAACACGAAGAACTTGGATGTGCGGGGAACTATGGTGGATCCGCTAGCACATCTAAAATCCAAAACTTTAGCTTGTGAAAGCATATCAGCCTTTCCACGTAAGCAAGAGTGGCTTATTCAACGAAAAGCTCGAACTATAATGTAGTCTAACTCGATATTAACATTGGGTTCGTCAGACGGATCAAAGCGAAGTTGAGTTACCGTGCCTCGCCATGTCGCTGTATTACGCATATCAACACTAAATGTATGAAATTGATTATCTTTTTCCAAATAGAACTCTACCACCTTGGATTCGCCCCAATTTGTATCATTGTTAGTAATGAAATAAATACTCCCCCCGTCCCCGCCTGAAACTCGAAGACGGAATTCAAGAATCGGTGTTTTTGCAGCGTCAATTGCAAGATTTCTTGGAGAAAGGAATTGCGGATCGTCACCAGTTGTTTTTGTCACGAATAGCCCATTCGATATTTTAACAGGCTCGATATCATAACTATCTATTTGCGCCCAACCTTCTTGGCTTGTGTCAAAATACCATGTATATGCGGCGAGTGGGTCAGTGAGGGAAGGCGTATTCTTTGACGCCACAACCTGTTCGGTGGTTTGTGCGCCCAGAAATTGAGTCGTCAACCAAATGGCTAAAATCGTCAGAACAAATCCAATGCCAATCAGTGCAGGCAACCTGCGGGGTGATTTTGTTTTGGCGGCTAGGCTTGTTGCGCGTTGACCTCTTTCCAAGTCCACTGCTACTTCGCGCATGGTGGGATAACGCCGCTTCTTGTCACGCGTAAGCATGCGTTTGATGATCTGTGTCAGATTCGCGGGCAGGTTAGCGCGTAATTTCTTTAAGTCTTGCACTTGTGTCGTCAGCACTTTGTTCATCACTGCCGCGCCGGTATCGCCGCCGAAAGGCACTTGCCCAGTCAGCATCTCGAAGAGCATCACTCCTAAAGACCAAATATCCGCTTGCGCGTCCAGAGGCTTGCCTTCCCATGCTTCGGGAGCCATGTAATACGGCGTGCCCACTTGTGTGCCAGTGCGAGTCATGCGCGTGCCTTCATTTAATCGTGCTACGCCAAAGTCTGCTAGTTTGGGGGTGCCGTCTTCGGTGATCAGTACATTTTCGGGTTTAAGGTCGCGGTGGATGATATTTAAATGATGCGAGCGGATCAACGCATCACACAACTCGAGGGCGATACGGTGCGCCCGTTCAATGGGAAGCGGACCTGCTTTGATCAACTCATGCAGACTGCCACCTGAAACATACTCCATGACGATGATATATTGTTCTTCATATTCAAAGGCGTCCAGAAATCCTACTATGTTGGGGTGTTTGAGTTGACGTAATGCTTCGCCCTCGCGTTTGAAGCGTTCGAGCATTTCGGGCTCAATCGCTAGTTCTCCAGAAATAACCTTGAGCGCCACTTCCTGACTCGTTTGTGAATCGGTGGCGCGATAGACTGTGCCCATGGCTCCCTTGCCGAGGTGGGCTGTGATTTTGTAACGTTTGTTGAGGGTTTGTCCGATCATTTAATGCTCCGTGAGTAAATTAGGTGAAATGTTTAGGCTTACAAAAAATACCCGATCACGCTTTTAAACCCAAATGCTGAGGCTTTGCCTTCAGGGGTTTGGATATGCTTGATGTCAAAATAAATCCAGGCTTGGTCGTAGGGAATATCAATTAATACGCTCAAAGTATTATCACCAAGACTCAGATGTTCGGTTCGTAAAATTGTGCGCGAAAGGGCAAGGTGAACGACTGCATTCTCACCAAGCGCATGTACATCAATGACGAGAAGTAATTTGTTTTTTTCATTAACATTCATTCCCTGAATACCAATTTCAATAATTTGTGAACGCTCACGATTATGAATGACACCATCTACATCCTCATCGTGCGGAGCGGCGGAACTGCCGCTCATATAGACCCAGCCATCGTTTAACTGCGATTCAAGAGTAGGTTTTGTGCCACCCGCACCACCCCAAGCAAGGGCGGCAATATTCCAGAAATTGACAAAGGCTGTAACTCTCGGCGAGTCATCCTGCCCATTAGGGCTAGTATAAGATGGTTGTTGAGGATTAAGTGTGAAGAAAGGTTTGAGGGATGCTTCTAGCGGATTTATCACTTTTGTTTACCTTTCATTTGCAAGCGCAAGAATTTCTGATGCGCTCAAGACGCGGTCATAGAAGCGAATGTCATCTAAATACCCTTTAAACCATCTTGGCTCCCCATCCCATCCTCCAATCCAAGCTGGACCTATAATAACGTCTCCTGAAAAATTATGTACTCTGGTAGTATCTAAAACCCCATCTATATAAAAATAAGTGCGATGTGTTGTGGAATCATAAATAGCCGCAATATGATGCCATTGGTTTAAGTTGCTTGAAGTAAATTTAAAATCTGAATATCGATCCCCCGTTCCATTAATTGAAAATTCAATCAGGCTGTCGGAGATCTGAAAGTGAAGATAACTGCTATCCCAGCCCGTATGATTATTAATAACGCCGCTGTTGAAAGAGGGTGATGATGGTTTGTAATAGACCCATACTGACTCTGTTAATTGTTTGTAATTACCGATGTCTGGAATTTCAATATAGTCAGATGAGCCATTAAAACTGTATGCCTCATTTGGATTCTCAAATCTGTCTGTAGTTAGTATCGCTCCATGGACTAGACCGTGAAACCCGTTTCCGCTTAAATCATTTGCATCGCCGCTGAAAGGGTAATAGGCGATCAAGCCATTTACGCTGAGCGCCGGAATGGTCGAGGAATCAGAACCCGTTTGTGTTGCGCTAGGGATTAAAAATGGGTCGCCCCATACGGTCAAATCACACTCATTGTCTGTACCACCTTCTGGGCCGGACTCTGTAATCAGACTCAAAATGGAAGCGCCTGTCACGTCCACTTCGATTTCAATAACGTCGAATGCTTGCATGATTGGACTCTTATATACTTGTTTCGAATCAACTTCAACCCTGAAAAGGGCTCCGTCCCCACAGGTCAGGCGAGTTCCTGTGAATCCAATCGTGGCTGAGAATGTGGAATATTCATTTGCGAGCCGGTATTTGACCTCAGAAGGCGCATGAGCAAGCAGGGCTCGCGGATATTCGTTTTCACCACTGATTCCACCGATAAAGATAGTTTGACCGTTCAACATACCATGTTGAATTTTTTCAGTTATAGTCAAATCTGTGTCAAACACACCTACCATCAATCTCTCCCAGCCAACATTGGCGCTTAGGAGTGTGAGGTCTGCTAAATAGACTATCGTTTCTGGCAGGGCAGTCAATGTTGGCGCGTTAGATGGCGCAATCGTTTCGCCAGCCCACTGCGGGCGGAAAGTGGGAAGCCAATCCACGGGAATACTTGGAATCGGGGTTCGTGAATTTTCGTCGCAACCGTCGAGTCCGTTGCTCTGACAAGTTAGATCAATAGTGTAAGCCTGTCCATTGGTGAGTGTGACCGCTACCAACTTACCGTCAGGACTCCAAGCGATCTCTGTTTCGAATTCAACATCGGGGGAATAATACAAGACTCGAAAATCGGAAGCATCACGGTTAATATGAAAGATGCGATTCGCAACACAGCCGTTGGTATTACAAGTACCGCCCACTGTGGCAATTTGCTGGCTGTCAGGCGACCATGAAGTGGCAAACGCTGTAGCAAAGGCAGAGTTATAACTCCTGAGAACGGTCTTCTCTGTTCCATCAGGATGCATCATATTAATGGCGCCGCTCCGCCCAAAAACAATCCATTGATCATCAGGTG
Organism: Anaerolineaceae bacterium; assembly: GCA_009885945.1. Taxonomy (GTDB): domain Bacteria; phylum Chloroflexota; class Anaerolineae; order Anaerolineales; family Villigracilaceae; genus VFJR01. The sequence continues at coordinate 17,068 of VFJR01000209.1, read as the reverse complement.
ACCAAGTAGGCGCATCAAGTGCATTTCCATTATCGCCTTTCACCAACATGACAGCCTCAGAGCCGTCAGGATTAGATACATAGATATTTCTGTAACATTGGGATGCCGAATTGTTCAAAAAATCTTCTAGCAGACAACCTGAAAATACAATACGGGTCTTGTCTTGCGACCATCCAAACCCATTAAAATTAGTAAACAAGGACCCCAAGCCGAGCGAGGAGGTAACCGTATTTTTATAATCAGCGATGCACACATCATTTCCGCAGGTTATAAGTTGTTCTCCCAATGCCAGCGGATTCGGCGTGTTGGTCGGTCTTGGCGTCGCGCTTGATCTTGGAGTTGATGTGGGACGAAGCGTATTCGTTGGCGATGCAATCTGCACCGTGGTCTGCGGAGTCTGAAAATAAGTTACCAACCAGATAGCAGATAAAGATAGAATAACTCCAATACCGATCAGCGCGGGCAATCTTCGAGGTGATTTTGCTTTGGCGACTACACTTGTTGCGCGTTGACCTCTTTCCAAGTCCACGGCTACTTCGCGCATGGTGGGGTAGCGTCGCTTCTTATCGCGTGTCAACATGCGGCTGACAATCTTAGCCAAGCCAGACGGCGTTTCAGACCGCATCCTTTTCAAATCTGGCGGCTGGGACGTGAATACTTTATTCATCACAGCCGGTCCGGTATCTCCGCCGAAAGGCACTTGACCTGTGAGCATTTCAAATAAGACGACTCCCAATGACCAGATATCCGCTTGTGCGTCCAGATTTTTACCTTCCCAGGCTTCCGGTGCCATGTAGTAAGGTGTGCCCACTTGCGTTCCACTGCGCGTCATGCGCGTGCCTTCATTTAATCTTGCTACGCCAAAGTCTGCCAGTTTGGGAATGCCGTCTGCGGTGATCAGTACATTTTCGGGTTTGAGGTCGCGGTGGATGATGTTGAGGCGATGAGCGCGGATCAGGGCGTCACATAAATCTAGGGCAATTTGTTGCGCGCGTTCCACTGGCAGAGCGCCTTGTTTGATCAATTCATGCAGACTGCCGCCGGAGATATATTCCATGACGATGACATATTGTTCTTCATATTCAAAGGCATCCAGAAATCCTACAATGTTAGGATGTTTAAGTTGACGCAAAGCCTCACCCTCGCGCTTGAAGCGTTCGAGCATTTCGGGGTTAATTGATAATTCTCCAGAAATAACTTTGAGCGCAACTTCCTGACTCGTTTGCGAGTCAGTGGCGCGATAGACTGTGCCCATGGCGCCCTTGCCGAGGCGGGAGGTGATTTTGTAACGTTTGTTGAGGGTTTGTCCGATCATGGGATGCTCCGTGAAAAGAGTTGATCGAGAAATGCTGAAATTATTATCCAGTTATCTTACTATATCTTTGCAAAAGGGGAATAAAAAGACCTCCGAGAATTGCCATAGAGCGGCTCGGAGGTTTTGTTATAAGAAAATTTTGATTACGAATGTTCCGTTTCAAAAATGGAAAAATCAGCAGGCTTGAAGATTGAAATCCCCTCATGTTCTTTCAATACCAGTAAATCTTTATCACCCGTGACAATGCAAACTGCCTATCCTGCAAGCGCGGTAGCGATAACCATGTCGTCGTCCGCATCTCTGCAAACGGGCTGAGCAAGAGGGCTTGGTGTGAATAACAAAACGCGCAACCGCAATAGCCGAATTACACGATTTGCATCTTCGACGCTGTACTTGAATTTTTTTACAAGGTTTTTGCGTAACTCATCAAGGATAAACTCCGAAAGGATGACCTGGTGATGGCGCAAACAATGTTCTAAAAGTTCACTGCATATGCCTTTGGTAATGAATGCCGCGATTAAAACATTCGTATCCAGCAATATTTTCATGAAACTTGTTCAAATACATCTTCTTCGCTAAAAATGCCGCGTCTCTGCGCTTTGGCTGTTAATTTTTCCTGTAATAAGCGCAATTCTCGAAAGAAAAGATATTCTGCAATCGCCTGGCTGATTAAGTCGTTTGCCGATTTTCCCTCTTCGGCAAGCACAACCTCCAGCGCAGTACGGACATTTTGAGGAAGTGTGATTGTGATTTTTTCCTGCATAAGAGACTCTCCTTCTTCAACGCGGAGTATAACATACGTAATTTGTTGTTGAGTTTTTGTCCGATCATGCGCTACTCCTGCCCGCAGATTACGATGTCGTCGAACCATGCTTCTGCATTTGCGGTGTATAACCAAATCTGCATCCTGCCACGTTCGATTACACTATTCGGCTCAATATATCGAATAACTTCAGTATCATTAAGGCTCACAACAATGGTGTTTTCTGTTTCCCAAATGATTTTTACTCTTGTCCATACATCAGGCTCCAGTGTTGTAATAGATGCAAGGTCAGCATGGGCATCTTGGCCGAACCAATATCTTAATTTAAAGAGCGAGTTTCCAGCCGTTGAGAGATCGTAATTAAAACGGTCACGGACAGGGTCGATACGAAAATCTAAACCCCACTCGGGTGCAATGTGCATGACATCGAAGGATATCTGTTTCTCGATGATGGGTTCGCTTGAGAGAGGCAAAGTGACAAATGCAGTTGCGACATCGGGGTTGAGTGCGTGAAGCGCGCGTTGACCATCGGGAGATTCGCGCACCTCCCAGATTCCTAGTTGAGTGATATCTGGATTTTCAAAATTCTCAGCAAACAATAGCTTGTCATCAAACCCGCAACCATTCACTGCAGCTTGAGGATCTGCATATGCGCTGAGCCATTGTGGGCGGAAGGTAGGCAACCAGTCCTGGGGTATCTCCTTGATTATGGTCGCAGAAGAGAGATCACAACCAGAAGGAGCGCTGTCGCAATTGGCGCTAAACACATAGGTCGTTCCATCTTGGAATCCGACGGCAAGCGATTGTCCATCTGGACTCCATGCGACTTCTCCGCTGAAAAGCGGATCACTTGAAACTAACAAGGATCGCAAGCCACTGCCATCCCGGTTGATCACCCAAAGTCGGTCGTAATTGTGCTCACCGACATCTGAGTGTTGACCGCCTGTCCATGCAATCTGTTGACTATCCGGCGACCAAGCATACATGTATGCTTCTGCTACGAGACATCCACTGGCAATCTGCCTTGTTCCTGCGCCATCAGGTTGGATGATTTGAATGCCACAGCCCGAGTTAAATACAATAAGCTCACCATCCGGAGACCATGAAGGCCACAATTGGTAGTTATCGGGTGGACCACTCAAGTAAACCGCATTGCTTCCATCTCGATTAGCAATGTAGAGATCAGGAATACAGCTAGCTCCTGAACTTAGTGTCTCAATGAGGCAAGCAGAAAATACCACTTTGGAGCCATCTGGTGAGATTCCAAAATGAGGCTCGTTAGTACTGTAGATTACAAATTGTCTTGCCAACCCTATTGGAGTGCGCTTCCCTTGACTATCAACTATACATAAATCGCTTCCGCATTGCTCTAATCTCTCCCCCAACGCCAGCGGATTCGGCGTACTGGTCGGCTCTATTGTGCGGATGATGGTCGCAGTGGTACGAGGCGTATTCGTGGAATCCGCAACTTGCGCGGCGGGTTGCTCGCCTTGCGGTTTCGTCCATAGCCAGACGGCTGAAATAGCGAGGACAAGTCCAAGGCTTATCCATGCGGGCAACCAACGGACTGATTTAACTTTTATAGCGGGCAAGCCAGTAATTGATTGTTGCCCTCGTTCAAGGTCAACTGCAATCTCGCGCATAGTTTGATAGCGGCGTTTTTTATCACGCGCCAACATGCGGCTGACAATTTTGACCATTCCTGATGGGGCTTCATTGCGGAGAGTTTTTAAGTTAGGCGGTTGAGTCGTCAGCACTTTGTTCATCACCGCCGCACCAGTATCGCCGCCAAAAGGTACTTTGCCAGTCAACATTTCAAATAACACCACGCCAAGAGACCAAATATCCGCTTGGGCATCAAGAGTTTTGCCTTCCCATGCTTCGGGAGCCATGTAATAAGGAGTGCCAACTTGTGTACCACTGCGCGTCATGCGTGTGCCTTCACTTAATCGTGCTACACCAAAATCAGCAAGTTTAGGTGCGCCATCTTCATCAATCAATACATTTTCAGGTTTGATGTCACGATGGATAATTTTCAAACGATGTGATCTGATTAACGCATCGCACAAATCCAGAGAAATTTGCACGGCTCTTTCAATAGACAAGCGACCTGCTTTGATTAACTCAAACAGACTCCCCCCTGACACATATTCCATAATAATGACGTATTGGTCATCATATTGAAACGCATCTACAAATCCAACGATGTTGAGATGTCTTAACTGACGCAAAGTTTCACCTTCACGCCTGAATCGTTCCAGCATAGATGGGTCAACCGCTAAGTCACTGGCGATTACTTTAACTGCCACAACTTTTTCACTTTGTAAATCTGTAGCTTTATACACAGTCCCCATTGCGCCCTTGCCGAGGCGTTCAGTGATTTTGTAGCGGTTGTTGAGGGTTTGATTAATCATGCTTCTCCGATTTTATCTACCTATCTTATCTGCTACTCGTCTAGCATCAGCCATGCCAATGCTTGATTGAATAATCTTTCGTTGTCATAGTAAAATCCACCCCAAACTTCTACCGCAGGAAAAATGACTACTTTACCTTGCCCGTAAGTCAATCCAACTACAACTGGATATTCTTTAGCAAGTTCAAATGCGTCTTGCTCCTGATTTTCATTCGAGTCGATCCAAATGGACGAGCTTGTCCATAAGAGAACGTTTCCAGGATCGTCTACTTCTATAGCACTCCCAGCATTAACAGTAACTTCGTTTATGTCCACTAGAATAGGATTTTTTGAATTTACAGGAACTGTAAATCCCCATGGACCCCAACTCAAATGCTCTGGAGACGCCAATGGTCTTCCTAAAAATCGAACTCCCAGAGGAGTAAGAATTTCATCCAATGTCCCACCGCCTCCAACTTGTAGGATCAATAACCCGCCGCCATTGCTTACAAAATCGAGAATATCTTTGACCTCATTGGCAAAATAAAGCCCGTCCGCTGAAGTGAGAATTAACACCTTGAAATTCGAAAGGGTATTTTTTTCGATAGAGGTGTTTTGGATTTTCACATTATAATTTTTAGAAATCCCATTATAGAATTGTCCGATGAACAAAAATTCAGGATTATCTGGAATTGAAGTTGCTGCCACTTCCATGTCAATAGTCAATCCTTGATGGGATTGATCCAACAATACATCGCCAATAGAAGTGATAGGCGCAGTCGTTGTTGCGATTGTTGTAACAACGGTAGTTTTTGATACTTGGAGAGTTGTAAGCGATGATAGAGTTGTTTGTTCAGATGCAGTCCTTTCTGAGATTTTAAAGAAGTGGTTTGCCAAGAATACACCCGCTACTAACACAATAATTATTCCGAAACTCATCAACCAAAGATAGGAAGATTTATGGCTCGCAGGTATAGCTGTGGCAGCCTGCTGGCTATGATGAAGGTCAACTCCTACCTGACGCATTATTTGATAGCGTCGCTTCTTATCGCGCGTCAACATGCGACTGACAATTTTAACCATTCCCGCTGGAATTTCATTTCTTAAAGATTTTATATTAGGTGGAGTACTCGTTAGCACTTTATTCATCACAGCCGCGCCTGTATCTCCACCGAAAGGTACTTTGCCCGTTAGCATTTCAAATATCACCACACCTAAAGACCATATATCTGCCTGAGTGTCTAATGTTTTGCCTTCCCACGCTTCGGGCGCCATGTAATAGGGTGTGCCAACTTGTGTACCACTGCGCGTCATACGTGTGCCTTCATTTAATCGAGCAACACCAAAGTCAGCGAGTTTGGGTGTGCCATCTTTAGTAAGAAGAATGTTTTCAGGTTTTAAATCGCGGTGAATAATGTTTAAATGATGAGAACGAATCAGCGCATCGCATAATTCAAGAGCGATACGGCTGGCACGTTCAATCGGAAGTGCACCTGTTTTAATTAAGTCATGCAAACTCCCACCTGAGATATATTCCATCACAATCACATAGTTTTCTTCATATTCAAATGCATCCAAAAACTCAACGATGTTGGGATGTTTGAGTTTACTTAATGTCTCCGCCTCACGCTTAAATCTTTCTAGCATATCTGGCTCAATTGCCAAATCGCTTGCTATAATTTTGAGCGCTACTTCTTTCCCATTTTGTGAATCGGTTGCAAGGTAAACAGTTCCCATTGCGCCCTTGCCGAGGCGGGCTGTGACTTTGTAACGTTTGTTGAGGGTTTGATTGATCATAATGATTCTCCAATAATATTTATGTCATTGCGAGCCGCCGCACTTGCTTTTTGGCGGCGCGGCAATCTCCACATTAATCATAAGATTGCTTCGGGCAAAGAACAAGAACGCCCTCGCAATGACATGAACTCTACGGCACACTTACAGAAAGCGATGTCTTTGTTGCAACATCCACCACTGTCATATTCTCTAATAAATCATCTGCGGTGATGCCGTTTGGGTAGCCATCGTTCAAGGCTTTGATGAAATATGGGGGCAGGTGGCGGAAGTGCATAATGGCGGTGACTGTGACAGTTTGCCCTTCAAAGCCTGTTAAGTCAAAAATATATTCATAGGATGCAGAATCATGCGGCTCTCCATTAATCAGGATGGTCGTGTTCAAGGCGTCCATGGCTTGCTGGTCGCTGGTGCGCACGCGGGTCTTGACAATGTCGGCGCGCAGGGATTGATAAGCTACTTCTTCAAATATTCCATCCTCGTTGAAATCACCATCCGTTAGAATTTTTTGGAAGTTCGCCAGCCACGGGTCACATGCGCTGAGGGGGGCAACGGCAAGCGGATTTAATTTTACCAACTCGTCATTCTTGCTGGCTTTGAGTCCGATCTCTGCCAATGCCAGCGGGTCACAGGTTTTTAGCTCGGCTTGCGCAGAAGTGATTTTCCCAGAGGCGCAATCTGCTTTAATAATTTGACCATTGATTTCTATATCTGCCAGACAAACTTGCCGCCCAGAATTAGTTTCGGCAAAGACCTCCAGCCACATTTGGCGCGCAAAGGCAAAGCCGGTCGGCAGGTTATGTCCTTCTAAAATACTACGCACGTTCACTGTTGCAGAAAGCGTATTGTCAATCGGTTCAGCCACAACAATGGATAGATCCATGGCAGAACTTAATAAACGCTGGCGATCCTCTTGAACATGACGGGCGGCATCCGTGGGCATGCCTGTCTGTTCATAATAGCCGGGCGTTAGGTTGTAATCTACGCCGATAAAACTATGGGAATGACGCGCTCGCGGCGGCGCTTGGGCGAAGAAACTGCCCGGGGACGAAGAAACAAGCGCCGCGGGAGTCAGAGCCGGCATGTGACAATCTACGCATCCCAACGCGCCCCTGCCTTTTGCTGTTTGCGCGGCAACATAATCCTGCCATTCATCAAAAGTGGTTTGAAGCACCAAGTCTTGGAGCGCCTTGCCTTCCGCATCAAATTCAAGTTCATTTTCATCCAGTTGCTGATCACCGTCTGAATCAAGCCCGCTGCCCTCACTGCCGCGGATAGCTGTTACCTGACCATCACCCTTTATATCCACTTTGACGTTGTGACATGCGCCGCACAGTTGCGAGGATGCAATGCTGTTCGTCATGAATGAAACTCCCGCGCCATGCCGTGTATTGGGCAAAGGCGGTTCTCCGAGTTCGGGCCCAAACATTTGCGCAAATTGATTGAGGCCGCCTTGCACAAATGGAAAATTATCTGCCATGCCGCGTCTTTCTTCTGGCGCTTCCACCAATGTGTGACAGACAATGCAAGTCACGCCATCATCCAGCACGGCGCCATTGGGATGACTGCGTAATTCGTTTTCCGTATCCAATGGCAGGGTGGCTGTATCTGTAAGAAATGTGCCAACAGGCGCGTGACAGTTGTTACAGGCTTTTCCAAATGCGGGAAATTTTGAAAGCGCCAAATTTGTTTGCGCAATAACGATGGGCGCGTTTTGCGCCTGTGAGTGCATTGCCAATTTCCATTCTTGCACAATATCGGCATGACAATCTGCGCAGGCAGATGCAGGAGGCAAGCCGCGTACTGCGCTTGTAGTGATGGAGTTGGATATATTTAATGTTTCCCAAATATGTATGCCGATTAAAAACATGAGCACAACAGCCAGAGGGATGTGAAGCCGCTTCCAGCCTTGTAAGAATTTTGCGTATCGATTCTGCTGAACTTCGCGGCTGGCATAACGATCCAAACGATCTGCCAGTTTTAGAAATCGATTCCAATCAGGCTCATCACTGCCGGTCATTTTTTCGGCGGGCAAGCCTTTTAGGCGACTTGCAACCGCTTGTTGAAATTTGGTTGATTTGCCAGCCAATAACTTGTCAATTTCAACTTTAATGATGCGGGATTTTTCTCTGGTATCCACTGTGGACAGATTGCCAACATTTTCTGCCACGCGAGGCGGGATGACCGAATAAATAATACGCCAGGCTATGCCGCTGATCACCAAAAGGGCAAAGACTGCCAAAGCCGCTTTGCCGGATGACCAGCCCTGTGAAAATGAGGGAATCCAAATATGCACAAAAACAACCGCCAGTGAAAGCACGCCAATGTAGACATGCGCCTGCAACCATGCCATCATGGTGCCCGGCATTCGTTCTTGCAGGTTGCGTTTGCGTAAACTGTAAAAAAGAGGAATTAAAATAAGAATTAATGTAACCACTCCCAAACCTGTGACCAAGGCAAAGGTAGTACCGGTCACTTCGATCAAAGAACGAATTGCTTCAAATCTTAATATCGCCGCCAAGCCAACGACGATCAGAATCAAAACAGCTAGCAGCAGCCAGGGTTTGGCGCGTTCAAAGCGCGTGGTGGGACGTTTGAGGTTTTTCTGATTCATGTGTTTTTCTTCGACTCCAAGCCAATATGCAGATCGGTGCCACGGAATTGATCCAGTGGATTAACGCGCATCGCCGCGCCGACAGGACAGCCGCGCACACAGGCATAATCATCGAATCCGGCGCACAGGTTGCACTTCACTGCCAAGCGCTCACTTTCGCGCGCCTCATCATCGGCTTTGCTCTTGAAGAGGTCAAATAAAGAGAAACGTTTGAGCAATCCCTGCGCCGGCTCTGGATTGCGGTTGTGCATTTGGATATTACCGTAGGGGCAACGCTCTGCGCACGCGCCGCAACCTATGCAGTTATCGTTGACAATGGTGATCTCGCCATCCGGACTGCGCACAATGCCATTGACCGAACACAGCAAACAAACGGGGTCTTCACAGTGCCGGCAGGCGGTTGGGAAAAGCAGGTTGCCCATTTGCAAACCGCGCCGTTCGAGTCTTGCATGTCCATGCCGTCTTTCGCAGGCATCCACGCAATTGTTGCAGTTGGTACAAATGGCTGTATTGATCACCAATAATTCGTGCCCTTGAATAATGCCCTGATCCAATAGTCCTTCCATGCCGACCGTCATGGTATTGGTCATACTCATACTGCCATTCAACTGCGGCTGAAGAAGCCGTTCTTTGCTTATTTTTTGCAGGCTTTCTTCATTACGCTTGGCTTCTTTCACCAATTCTCTGCGCAAATTCGGTCTGTCATTTAATAACTGCTGAACTGCCTGCCCGGGAATAACAATGACCTCGGATCTGGTATTGGCAGAAACAGTGGCAGATTGCGCTTGTTCAAAAAGAAGAGAAGCGACGCCAAAGACATCGCCTTCGCGGAAGTACTGAAGCACCAATTCAGATTGACCTGCTTTGCGAGAGACCTTCAAGAAGCCGGCGCGCGCGATATAAAGATTGCCCGACTTGTCGCCTTCGCGATACAGTATTTCGCCAGAGGCGAGTATATGTAAGTGGGATTGCTTCAGTAAATTCTCAACATCTTTTTCCGGCAGAGCCGCCAAAAGCGGGGATTGACGCGCATACGTCCATAAAGCGCGGCGGCGATACAGTTCATCCATCGTGTTTCGGAAGGCAGTTGATTCCTTCTTAAGACGATGAACGGTTGCCTTGGTTAATTCCAAGACAATCGAAGAACGAATAGCAGTCAGCGTATAAGATTCCTCTTGATTTCCAAGCACTGCCAATTCGCCATGAAAAGAGCCGGGACCCATTACCAGAATTCGGGTGGGGAGGTTCAATGAATCTTTCACGCTTTGTTCAACCTGCCCTTCAAGCAGTATAAACAAGCGTTCGTGATACTGACCTTCGCGGCACAAGACTTCATTCGATGTCATTTGGCGCAAGGTACTGCTCAGCAGCATGCGCCGCAGGTGCAGCGGATCAACCCCATCAAAGAGGGGAATCTCGGTTAAGAAAGTTGAAAGTGAATCCAGCGTCCATTGGGAGGAGGTTACCGATTCGCCGACCTGCAATTGCATGACCTGATTCAGCGCGGCATTTTCGACCTTCATTTTGTTCCACAAAACCATATCGGCGCGGTGCAAATCGGCTGGGCAGGCGGGGATACATTGCCCGCATTGCGTGCAAGCCTGAACAAATGCCGCCACGTTTGGCGCTTTGATGGTCTCAGCCAGCACGCCTGCGTTCAGTTCGGCAATGGTCACGAAACGTTTTTCTGGCAATGGGCAGGCAAGCATGCAATCGTTACAACCAATGCAAGCCATTACCTCTCGTTCCACTTCATCGCGCAATTGGTCAAAATAATCAATCGTCATTTTGAGTTACCTCCAAAACTGCATCGCCAAACCGAATCGTATCAGCCGCGTGTATTGGATACAGCTGATTGGGATTCAATGGTTCGTCGTTGAGAAATGTATGGTTGCTGCTGCCAAGGTCTTTGACAAACCATTTTTTATCTTCCTGCATCAGTATGGCATGATGCCAACTTACTGTTTCATCTTTAATAATGATTTTGCTTTGCGGGTCACGCCCAACCGTAATAGGTGACTGTTGCAATGGAAATGACCTGCCCGATAATTCTCCGCCGCGTATAGTGACTTTCAACTCCAAAGGCAGAGTATTGTTGGATGGCGCAGAAACAGGCTGAGGCTGGGTGGGAGCCGGCTGTACAATTTCTTTAACCACCCGCGGCGCGGATGCGGAATGAAAAGTTAGCGAGGTCTCGCCCAGTTTGATAACGTCTCCATCTGCGAGAAGATGCTGGACGCTGATTCTTGATCCATTGACAGAGGTTCCGTTTCGGCTTCCTAGATCATAAAGATAGGATGCATTTGCCTGACGCCTAATTTGCGCGTGGCGGTATGAGATGGCGGCATCATCAATCACAATATCGGCTTTGGCGTCGCGCCCAATGATTGGGCTTAAAACCTGCAAGGCAATATCATGCCCATTGTGCCGAATAACGCCCCAGACTTCATCTGAAGAGAGGGCTGGCAATGTCTCTGGCGCTTCGGGCAAGCCGGCAGATGTCATACGCAGGTTTTGAGGGGCAGAGCCAATTACAAATTGAATTTGTGACCCCCCGACTTTAATCAGGGCGCCGCCAGCTAGGCGGGTTGGTGCGCTGATTCTCGTTCCATTTAGAAATGTGCCATTTGTGCTTTTTAAATCTTCCAGCAAAAACCCCTCACCGTCAGAGCGAATTTGGGCGTGCTGGCTGGAGACATCCGGGTCATTTAGTACAAGGTCATTATCCGCTTTTCGCCCAATGAGGGTGACATTCTTCAAAACCAGTTTAGATGCTTTAAATAGGAGCGCGGCTTGTTCATTAGGCTGTGATATGACCGATTTGTTCAGCATGCGTCCAGCGTTCAATTCACTGCGCGTCATACGCATGTGCGCACCAGAAGGCGTATCTTGCTGCCCGCCAATTCTGCGCGCAGATTCAATTTGGTCTCCGATCGCGTGCGAGTCCATCCAGGCAGCCAGATCGAAAGAGGGAGCTAACAAATCTTTCGCGACGGAGGATAGGTCCATTCCTGTTTCGATCAGTTTTTGATAGTGGGCGCCATATTTTCTAACCTGTTCTTTACGATGACCGAGCATGATCGCACCGACCAGCTTATTCTCGCGAATAATTAACTTGCGATATGCAACGCGCCCACTGCCTTTTGGAAAATCAATGAGCGTCTGGTCTCCATTTTTTTCTACAAGCTCGCCCACTCCGCCAAAATCCAAATCATATAGGCGGGTGGCGTTGTAATGAACAGGTGGATGATAAACATCTGAGCCGCCTGCCATATTACGCCCGGCAACACGCCCTTGCAAACGGGCTGGTTCCCACAAGCCAAGCGTATGATGGATAACATCTCCGGCGGCGTACACGTTAGCGATATTTGTGCGCATGGACTGGTTAACTTTAATGCCCTGGGCGGTTCCTCGTTTTGGGTCAACAGCCACTTCAACCGCGGAGCCTGTAAGGAATTGCAGATTGGGGCTGATGCCAATCGCTGCGCCAATTAATTGACATTCGACTTCTTGAGCAGAATTCTTAAGCCGAACAGCGCGCAGACGGCCGTCTTTGCCGGCAATGGCTTGAGCGATCTCTTCATTAAGGCGCACGTCCACGCCGGCAGAACGTAAGCGGCTAATAACAAGATCAGATGCGGTTCTATCCAGTGCGCGCTCAAAGAACATATCCCCGCGCAAGAGATAGGTGACATGTACATGATGATGCAATAAGCCCTGCGCCCATTCGATGCCCAGCGGTCCGCCGCCCACAACAATTGCCTGACGAATGCGTTTGGCAGATACCAAGTCCATGACCGTGCGCGCGTCTTGCAAGGTACGCATAGTCATCACGCCGGGTAAATCTGCGCCGGGAAAACTAGGCGGGTTGGGCTTTGCGCCAGAGGCAATTAAAAGCTGGTCGTACGCCACACCAGTTCCATTGTCGAGAGTGAGGCGGGAATTTTTTTCATCCAGCGCAGAAACTTTGCCAAGTAAGCGCTGGATATGATGAGCTTGATAAAAATCGGGAGGGGTGGCAAACAATTGGGCTTCGCGCAATTCGCCGATCAGATAATTGGTGAGGGCGGCGCGATAATAAGCGGCGTTGGGATCGTCGGAATAGATTTCTATGATGGCGTGAGGGTCGGCGCGGCGAATGTAAAATGCCGCAGTGGTGCCTGCGCCTCCATCTCCGATAATGACATAACGAGTCATCTTTTAACCTCCATGATTCTTTTGGTAGCAGGTATATATAAATGATGCGGGATATTTTTTTACCGCAAAGACGTGAAGAAATGCCATGTCTTAACTGACTTTACGCACGTCATTGCGAAGCGGCGGTTTTTGCCGCTGAAGCAATCTCCGTCACGGGTAGAGGGAGATTGCTTCGCCGCAAAGAGCAAGTGCGCGGCTCGCAATGACGGAAAAACTGCGTAAGGTCAGTTATTAAGTAGTCGGTTGAAAATAATTTTACAAACACTCGCTCTCGGCGGCGGCGAGAGCGATCTGTAACGAAGGGAAGATTACAATTGCTTTCACAATTTTTTCGTAGGCGTATAGCCATCCTGCGGGATTTTATCTACATCCTCTTTGGCTGGCGCAGAGATGATGCGGGTCTTGAACTCAGCAGGGCGTTGGGCAAGCTGGAATTTTAACTTCAAGCCGCCATCGCGCACGCGCGCCAATTCGATCGTGTCGCCATCCCGCAAGCGGTGAAGCTTGCCCGCCACAAGGCGCACATCATTTAAGTGAGTGCCATTGGCGCTGCTTTCATCGCGCAATTCAAACCCATCCTCTTTTTCAATAATAGTGCAATGCAAGCGGCTGATCGAACTGCCATCGCGATCACCTTGCAAAACCAATTGAGCATGTTCTGCCGAGCGCCCGATGGTGGTTGTAGTGTTTATTGAAAACTCAGTTTGTTTACTGCCGGAGTTGCCTTCTAGTACCATTAAGACTGCTTTGGCAGATTCGCTTGGAAGCACAATTCTGGTAGCGGATCTTCCTGCCCCGCCCGGCACCATGGTGAGCAAACGTTCTTTTACTCTCTCCTGTACCTTGGGGTTGCGCCTAAGGTAGACGACTACCAAGGCGAGGGCAAGAAGCGCGATCAGCAGGCTGGTGAGGGGCAAAAGCAAATCCCAGTTTGAACATAGTAGAGGCGAAAAACTTGAGATTAAACTTGGGCAAACTTCAGTTTCGCCGTCAGCCCCATAACTAATATATTCCACCGTTACATTTAATGGAACACTGCGGCTCTTGAGCCCAAGTTCATCTTCTGCTTCGATCACAATTGAAACGGGATTGATGCCAGCAATATTTTCTGCGCGCAAATCCCAAGTGAACTCTAACAATACAAGGTCTTTGCCGTTATCGCGGATGGCTGTGGCAGCGCCGAGCGACCTGCCGTTTACAACCAGCACCGTTTTTTCTTGAACGATCTGGCGCGGGTGTCCGTCGGGAAAGTTGATTTCTACTGCAATGGTTTGTTCGGTCGGCAGGACCGAATCGGAATCTTGATTAAATAAAGTTTCGGTGCGCGTAATTTTCGAATCGGATGCGGGGGATGTAATGTTGACCAAAGACGCTTCGAGTTGATCGACCGCAAAGGTGACCGTTTTTGAATTCAAGCCGCTTACATCTACAACCAGCGTATGTTCGCCGGGCTGATCGGCGCGTGAGCGATAGCTAAGCAGATATTGGTTTTCATCACGCTGAGGGTCTAGTACGGTATTCAGATCGTCAATATCATCCAGCAAAATAGCGCCTGCGCCTGCCTGTGTGCCGCGCGCTAAATTACCCAAGGCGCCGTTTGCGTCTTGCGAGCCCAATAATATTGTGTGAATAGGGATGCCTAAGGCTTGCGCTTTTACGATGGTCTCATCCAGATCAATTTGATCTTGAACGCTGACCGAAAAAACGACGATCTTGCTTAAGCCCTGGATGTTTTCATTTAAGTCTGAGAGATTTCTAAGCGCTTGATTGACCGCGTCCAATAGAGCTGTGCTTGAGGCGGAAGAGGGGTTGTAATTGGATTCTTGTATGCCGTCTTGCACTGCTTGCGGGTCATTGGTTAATGGCACCACCACGCGGGTCTCGCCTTTGTTTGCCGCCGAAAGCACAATCACAGAATCACCCGCCTGCATTTGATCTTGTGCAAAAGATTCAATGGATTGGCGAATTTGCGGTACGCGCGCGCCAATGGATAATTCATCTATTATAAAGACCACACGCAGATCCAAAGGCAGGGCTTCGCTGGTTAAGCTTTCTATCGGCAGGGATTCCCCATCTTCACGGATGGAGAATTGATTAATATCCAAGCCGGGCACAAAGGCATTGTTTGCATCCAATGCCTTTACCTGCACGCGCACTTGCGGAAAGTCTTTATTGGCGTTGACCGAGGTGATGACCACGCTGGTAATTGCGCTCTGCGAGCCAGCCGGCACAGTGGGAACAAGCGCCAAAAAAAGAGATAAAAGAACTGTTATTGCCAAGCGAACGGGCGAGTGGATATTCTTCATGGTGTCTTATTCCTCCGGACCAAGCGAAGTGTAAGGATGAATTAATAGTTTGAATTTTACCCGATAGTTGAATGACGCAGACCTCCGAGATTTCAAAAATCTCGGAGGTCTGTGAGGTCTGTCCGCACAGATTTTCTTTTCAGAACTTTTGCTCAATCTTCCTTTTGTATGATGCGCTCCCGCTGTCGTTCGCTATCGCTCAGAACGACAAGCGAAAATCCTGCTATATTGACATTCCGGCATTGCTGCTGTTATTATATATGAGAAATCAGGAAATCAGATTTACAGAAAGCGAGAACCTATGTCTGAATATTTACAAGTCCGCAGCAATGGGCAAATTACACTGCCCGCCCCAACCCGCCGAAAGGCAAATTTAAATGAAGGTGACTTGCTAGAAGTCATCGTTGAGCAGGACGGTTCTATTCGTCTTGTTCCCAAACTGCCCATTGACCGTGCCCTAGCAGAAAAGTATCAACTTGCCGATGTTAATTGGGCGATAAAGCAAAAGGGCAAAAAGAAATGACACGTATCGTTGTGTGCGACACAGGCCCGCTGCTGCACCTGAGCGAGGCAGGAGCGATTCACCTGCTGTCGCTGGCAGGCAAGCCCTGATGCCAGCGCTTGTTGCTACCGAATTTGAAACAAATGCACAAGGCTGGAGTCTGCCATAATGGATAAAGATTGTAAATCTCGAAAAATTAACCCGGCAGAAAGCCGAAAAGTGGGTAAAGGCAAGCCAAATTGACGCTGGCGAAGCAGATGCAATTGGTTTAGCGTTGCAAGAGCGCGCTGATTGGCTGCTTACAGATGACGCAAAAGCGCGCCAGTTTGCTGAATCTGCAGGGCTAGAAGTTCACGGATCAATAGGAATACTTTTGTGGAGTGTAGCGACTGGGCACATTGTTGATAAAGCGCTTGCGTTTCATTTAGTGGATAGTCTTGCCAATTCATCATTGTGGATTTCTGAACGTGTGTTGCAAGAGGCTCGAAAAGCAATTGATACCTTGTGTGAATAAGGGTTTGAAAATAAATAACTTCCTGCGCCATGTCTTTGCGACGAGCCTCAAACGGCGAGGGCTTTTGCTCTTCCCGCCGAGACATCGTACTCTTTAGAGTACGCAATCCCCAGTCTGTAGGAGACTGCTTCGGCAAGAGCAAGAGCGCCTCGCAGCGACATAATCGCGGTGATTGCCGCGATTGTAAATATGATAATAAAGTTCTGGCATGAATGCGATTAATCTGCGCGGAATGATATCTCTCAATCAAGACCTCCGAGATTTCAAAAATCTCGGAGGTCTGTTATGTAGCCTTAAAAATTAAGCGCGATTCAGAAAACCAGAACTGCAGACTCCCTTCGGTCGCAGAAAACAGAATCAATCAAGCGAGCGGGCGCAACGGAAACCGATAACGTAACCGTTGTTATCGGGAGTGCCGTTGATACGAATCGCAGAACGAGAGCTGAAAACGTTGTTGCCCCACGAGCCGCCCCGCAGCACGCGGGATGTGCCAGAATCGGGACCTAAAGGATTGAATGAAAGTGAACTTTGGTAATATTTTTCATCATACCAGTCATTGACCCATTCCCAAACATTGCCTGCCATGTCGTAAAGACCATAGGGGCTTTTTCCGCTTTCGTAATCGCCTGCTTCGCTTGTGTCGCCCACGCAACTACGATCGTAATTGGCTT